>QWOS01000005.1 GCA_003669555.1 Planctomycetota bacterium | reverse complement strand
TTATGGATTGAAAAGAAAAACCTAACAATTCTCCAAGGCCCCTGATCCCCAGAGGGGACGATTTAAAAAAGGATGGGCTTTCTGGGTGTTCTGGATGGCCTTGGGTTCGTCTTCATGGTTGCCACAATCTGACACCTTGGAAAGCGCATCCGAATTCAGTCTTTGTTTTCCAGCCTCCTTGAGACGATGCCTTCTTCAATAAGCTTCGTTTTGGGAAAAAAATACAAACTGTTCCAGGAATTTCGGAAATGATTTGGTTTCTTGTTTTTTTCCGGGCGATTGATTGCAAGCAAACACAATTTTTTCTGAGGTTTATGAGGTAATCCGGTTGGAGGAAGTCAGTTGTGTCTTTTCACAAGGCAGGGGTGGAATTTGATTATTCCCCAACATCCTTATATCGCCAATTTACGGCGACACTCAGAAAAAACAGGAAGCGGGTCAAAAAACACAAACCAATGGGTTGGAAGGCTTCAGTAAACCGGAAGATCTTTGAGGTCGTCGTTGCCGAAAGGAGGCTTGACGGAATAATTGGGAAGTGGGGTCTGATTAGTGGTCAAAACCTGGTTTGTCTTATCGTCAAGACTCTCTAGACCGATCATGGCAAGCCTTTCTACAAAAGAGCTGAGGGTAAACCCTCTTGCAGCATCCTGCCGGAATCGGGCATCAAAATTTTTCGTAAGTTGTCTCAGCGTAAAGACATATGCAGGTGTATAGTGTGATCTCCCGGTAACATGGCATTTCCCCCGAGAGCTCCAAAGATGGACCAACCAGCGTTTCTTGACTCCTTGACCAAGGCCTTGATCACCTTCCCCCATGTCGGAGCGCAGGGAATTCTCATTCCCTGTGGCCATGTCATCACTGCGGCGCATTGCATTGTCAGCGAAAGGGATTACAAGCCATACCCGCATAACCGGGCCTTTACGGACTTCTCGTTGCCGCTCACGGCCAAGAATGCCGGTGGCAAGGTGTTCCCGTTGATCCCATTGTTTATCGATGTCGTTTCAGATGTCGCTATTCTGTGCCCCAGCGACAAACCGGAACACTATGGCGACGAGAAATTCGACCCCGGCAGATTCTATAGGTTCGCCAGGAGGTTGAAGAAAGCTGTTCCCAAATTTGCCATCAACCTGAACCCAAGCCTCGACATCCGCAGGATGAAAGCCTGGGTCCACCAACAGAACCATGGCTGGTTGCCGATTCATGTTTGTAAAGGACTGGACTACCCCAACCAATTGATCTTTAAATCAGATGTTGCGATCGGCCCTGCCATTTCAGGAAGCCCAATCGTCACCAACAAAGGCAAGCTGCTGGGCGTGGTTTCCAATACGATCCATCTGAAATCTTCGGGAAATTGCACCGGCAGTTTTGCCCATGCAGCCGCTATATTGCCCCGCTGGTATCTCTGGGAGGTCAAGGAGCAGGAAATGGAGGAGGAACTGGGATAAATGGAACCTGCCTCGCTGCGCCTTTTCTTCAGCCAGCAACACTTGGCATGTGAGTATCAGTTTGAAACCAAGCGCAAAGCGCGATGGATTGCCAAAACCTTGGATAAAAATCCCATTCCCAGTATCAAACTGGTGGAGCCGGTGCCGTTGACCGTAGAAGATAGAGGCATTGTTCATGATCTGGACTACATCGAGGCAGCCCGAACCGGCCATCCTTGCCATTTGGCTCTATCCCAGGGGTTTAATTGCGGTCCAGAGCTTTTTCCGGCGGTTTGTGCCAGCAATGACGGAATAGTCGCGGCGGCGCTTGAGACCTTGCGCCGGGGCATATACGGCACGCTCTCCAGCGGACTCCACCCTGCCAGACCAAAAAGGGGACATTCTACTTTTAATGATAGGCAATAATCGGACATTCCAGAATTCCCAGAAGTTAAGCCAAAAGTTTTTTCCTGCTTGTGGGCTTGATCGTTATTTTTTGCGCGACCCCGAAGCCAGGCCATGGGATGGTCCGGGAAAAAGCGCTGGCCACTCTGTGTCAAACCATTCAGGCCAGAATTCCCTGGACGACCTTGCCATGGACATCGGTGAGGCGGAACTGGCGGCCCTGGTAACGGAAGGTCATCCGCTCGTGGTCGATGCCGCACAGGTGCAGGATGGTGGCCTGGTGATCGTGGACATGGACGCTGTCGCGGGTGATGTTCCAGGCGAAATCGTCGGTGGCGCCATGGACATGGCCTGCCTTCACCCCGCCACCAGCCATCCAGAGGCTGAAGGCATGGCCGAAATGGTCGCGGCCGTTGGGCTTGCCCTCGGGGCCCTGGCCGAAAGGG
This sequence comes from Planctomycetota bacterium, assembly GCA_003669555.1. GTDB lineage: Bacteria > Planctomycetota > Planctomycetia > Gemmatales > Gemmataceae > UBA6894. The sequence continues at coordinate 43,657 of QWOS01000005.1, read as the reverse complement.
GTACGCCCAAACTCGCCGCCCCAGACCACCAGGGTGTCATCGAGCAACCCCCGCTGCTTCAGGTCCTTCACCAGCGCCGCGGAGGGCTGGTCGGTGTCGATGCATTGGTTTTCGAGCTGAGTGAACAGGTTCGAGTGCTGATCCCACCCGGAGTGCATCAGTTGCACATAACGGGTGCCACCCTCCAGCAGGCGGCGGGCGATGAGACAATGACGGGCAAAACTGCCAGGCTCGCGGACCTGCGGGCCATACATATCGAGGATGTGTTTGGGCTCGTTGGAGAAATCGAGCAGGCCAGGCACGCTTGTCTGCATGCGAAAAGCCATCTCGTACTGGGAGATGCGTGTATCGATCTCCGGGTCGCCATACTCGGCCAGATGGGCCCGGTTCAGTTCGGCAATACCCTCCAGCAGGCTTTGCCGCGAATTGCGTCCAACACCGCCGGGATTGTTGAGGTAGGGAACGGGATCACCCGCCCCACGGAAACGCACACCCTGGAACCGGGTGGGCAGGAAGCCATTGCCCCAATAGTAGTCAAAAAAGAGCTGACCGCAGGTTCTGCCCTTATCGGAACTGGTCATGACCACGAAGGCTGGCAGATTATCGGTTTCGCAGCCGAGGCCGTAAGTGAGCCACGCGCCCAGGCTGGGTCTGCCGGGCACCTGGGCGCCGGTGAGGAAGAAGGTGACGCCCGGGGCGTGGTTGACCGCCTCGGTGTTCATGGAACGAACGAGAGTGATGTCATCGGCGATAGAGCCAATGTGGGGCAGCATGCTTGAGATTTCGAGACCGGATTTGCCATATTTCCTGAACGGCTTGATGGCCGGCACAATAGGGTGTTTCTTGTAGCCAGCGGTCATGGTGGACAGGCGGGTTTGGCCGCGGACGCTTTCGGGCAGCTCCTGGCCGGCCATTTTTTCCATCACTGGTTTGGGATCGAACAGGTCGGCATGCGAAGGGGCGCCGCCCTGCCACAGGTAGACCACCCGTTTGGCCCGGGGGGCGAAATGGGGGTAGCCACCCGCGCCAGGCACACCAGCCGGCGCTCCCTGTGCCTGCCGACCCAGTAGCGAAGCCAGTGCGGCGGTACCCAAACCGGTGGCGCTGGCCCCAAGGAAGTCGCGGCGTGTGGCCAGTCTTGCATGATCGCTGAACAGTTCGTTCATGGTGGATGCTCTTACTCTCTGGTGAGGGCTTCGTCGAGGTTGTAGGTGGCCAGGCACATCTGGGTCCAGGCCGCCAGCTCGACGGGGTCTTGCTTCATCTCGACAGGGGCCGTTCCAGCCGCGGTCACCTGAGCCGCCCCAGCCCTGTCGGCCGCAAAGGCCCCGCGTTGACGCTGGAGTATGCGTGTAAGTGTCATCCGCTCCGCAGGCGATGGTTGGCGGGCCAGCACCAGCTCGTATAGGCGGTTCAAACGGGCGGTATCCTCTGGCATTTCGCGAATGAGGCGGGCCGCCAGAACCCGGGCTGCCTCATTCCAGGTGGTATCGTTGAGGGTGGTGAGGGCGTGAAGCGGGGTGTTGGTCTGCCCGGCACCCACCCGGCAGGCCTGCCGGGTGGAGGCATCGAACATGTTGGCGGGGCCGACGGTGCGTCGCCAGAAGGTGTACAGGCTGCGACGGTAGAGGTCCGTGCCAGTGGAGGCAGGGTAGGTGAAATCGCGTTCCTTGGTGATGGCCAGGGTTTCCCAAATGCCAGCCGGCTGGTACGGATAAACCGGCTTGCCACCCACGCGCCTGTCCAGCAGCCCGCTGGTGGCCAGGGCTACATCCCGCAGCACCATTGCCGGCAGACGCACACGGGGGAAACGAGCCAGCAGGCGGTTGTCCGGGTCGAGCCTGATTTGCTCCGGGGTGACCCTGGCCGATCTCTTGTAGGCGGCGCTAGTGACCAGGAGACGGTTCATTTTCTTCATGTCCCAGCCCGATTCGCGGAATTCCACAGCCAGCCAGTCGAGTAGCTCCGGATGGGTGGGCTGCTCACCCTGGGCACCGAAATCTTCGGGGGTCCGTACCAGCCCCGCGCCAAACAGGTTTTGCCACATGCGATTGACCGCCACCCGGGCGGTGAGGGGGTTTTGGGCTGCCACCAGCCAACGGGCGAACCCAAGACGGTTTTTGGGGGCACCAGCGGCTGGCATGGGCAAGAAACCCGGGGTGGCAAAATCAACCTTGGCTCCAGGCTTGAGGTATTCGCCCCGGTTGAGAAGAAAGGTGTCGCGCGGCTTGTCATCCGCCATCACCATCACTTTGGGTAATTCGTCATTGCGGAAGACCGCCACCTTGTCCCGGGCAGCCTTGATCCTGGCCACCAAGTCAGCCGCTACCTTCTGCTCAAAATGATCCCGGATGGCCTTGTCACGGTCGGTGCGGCGCTTCTCCTCGTTTTTCTGTTTGTCTTTGGCGGTCTGGTCCAGGGGCTTGTCGCTGGCCTTGGCCAATACCTTGTCCCGCAGGGCTTTGTCAGAAAACTTTTCATCGGCGGCGACCTGCTTTTCCCAATCAGCCCTTTGGCGATCCATTTGGGTGTTCAGTTCCGTGACCGCTTTTTCCAGCCTGGCAAGATTTTCCCGCTGGCCGGGCAGCGGATACTCCAGGAACGGCGGGGAGACCCGGGTTTTCGATGACTGATTGCCAGCCAGTCCCGATTCGGAAAGCTGATTGAAGCCAGCCATCAGGCTGTAGTAATCGCGTTGGGTGATCGGGTCGTACTTGTGGTCATGGCACTGGGCACAAGCCATGGTCAGCCCCAGCCAGTTGGTGGCGGTGACATCGATACGGTCGAAATAGATCACATGACGCTGCTCGTCAGGGATGGCGCCACCCTCGCCATTGACCAGATGATTCCGGTTGAAGCCGGTGGCCACCTTCTGTTCAGGCGTAGCCCCTGGCAACAGGTCGCCGGCAATCTGCTCGATGGTGAAGCGGTCGAATGGCATGTTGTCATTCAGGGCCTTGACCACCCAATCGCGCCAGACCCACTGGAAGGTGTCGCCATCCTGCTGGAAGCCGTTGCTGTCGGCATAGCGGGCAGCATCAAGCCAGGGCAGGGCCAGGCGTTCGCCGTAGTGGCCGCTGGCCATCAGGCGGTCGACCTGTTTTTCGTAGGCGTTAAGGGCTGGATCGTTGACAAAAGCTGTCACCTCATCCCGGGTGGGCGGCAGACCGGTGAGGTCGAGCGACAACCGGCGGATCAGCGCATGCCGGTCTGCCAGGGGATTGGCGGCGAGGCCTTTTTCCCGCAATCGGGCATCCAGAAAGGCATCAACAGGGTGGCTCGTGCCGGCGATGGCGGGAACAGGTGGCCGTTTGGGGGGGACAAAGGCCCAGTGTTCCTCAAAAAGCGCACCCTCGGTGATCCAGCGTTCCAGCAGTTTTTTCTGGGATTCGGTGAGTTTGCGGTTCGATTTGGCTGGCGGCATCAGCTTGGTGGCATCGGCTGCGCGGATGCGTTCCGCCAAAGCGCTCTCCGCCAGGTTGCCCGGGGTGACAATGCCTTCGGCCCGTTGACCGGCGCGGGTGTCGAGCCGGAGGTCGGCCTTGCGCTGGGTGGCATCCTGACCATGGCAGTAGAAGCAGTTTTCAGCCAGAATGGGGCGGATATCCCGGGTATAAGACACCGGGGGTTCAGCGTGGAGTGATAGCAAGACGCCGGATAGCAGCACGGCCGAAGGTGAAAGCATGAGAAAGCTCCGCAGGCAAGGAGACCCGTCATTATGGCGCAAATGTGGCGTCAATGCAGCGGCGATTATGCTGACGAGCGGTTTGGGCCGATTCGGCCCGCAAATCCCGGATTGCACAGTCCCACTTCACCGGGATACGGGTGAAACGCCAGGTGGGTTCATCGTGTAGACCGGGGGGCCGGTTGTCAGCCAAGCTTCCAGGGGGCCCGGTAGGCTTTGCCAATCATTTTGGCCGCCTCGGGGTTGTTGATGATCTGCTCAGTGGCAGGATCCCAGGTGATTGCCTGGCCGGTGCGCACCGCGATATTGCCCAGGTGGCAGACCGTTGCCGAGCGATGGCCAATCTCGACATCACAGATCGGTTTGGAGCGGCTCTTGATGCAGTCGAGCCAATTGGCGTGGTGGTTGGTGCTGACAGGCAGCTTCAGTGTTACTGCGGGGAGTTTGTCGGTGGCCACTTTCTCGCCATTGATCTGCACCGTGAGTTTGCCGCGGGTGACATGGATCACACCCTTGTCGCCCTCAAAAGTGGTGCCGCCCGGCTGGTCCTGACCACAGGTCATGGTCACCCCGCTGGCATAGCGATAGCGGATTTCGGTCCATTGGGGCACTTCGTACCAGCCATCGTTGTTGAAACGCGCCTTGGCTTCGGCGAAGACGGGGCCGCTTTCGTCCATTCCCAGTCCCCACTGGGCGATGTCGAGGTGATGGGCGCCGAAGTTGGTCTGCTGGCCTCCCGAATAGTCCCAGAAGAAGCGGAAGAGGTAGTGGAGGCGCTTCTCGTTGTAGGCGCGCAGTGGCGCCGGGCCAAGCCACATTTCGTAATTGAGGTGTGCAGGAGGTGTGCTATCGGCCACAGGTGGCGGCTGGAAATTCACACCTGGCAAGCCTACCAGGATATTCTTCACAGAACCGATGGCGCCACCGCGGGCCAGTTCGCAGGCGGTGCGGAACTCTTTGGCGCTGCGTTGCTGGCTACCAGTTTGGACTACCCGGTTGTTCTTGCGGGCGGCGTTCACCATGGCGCGGCCATCGGCAATGGTGAGGCTGAGCGGTTTTTCGCAGTACACATCCTTGCCAGCCTGGCAGGCGTGCACGGTGAGGAGCGCATGCCAATGGTCCGGGGTGGTGACCACCACCGCATCGATGTCCTTGCGGTCGAGAAGCTGGCGGTAGTCGCTGAAGGCAACGGGTTCAGTGCCGTTGGCCTTCAGCACCAGGTTGGCAGCCTCGGCCAGGCGGTTGCTATCAACATCGCATACCGCCACGGCGTTTTTCATCATCGCCTTGAGGTTGCTTTTTCCCTGGGCGCCCACGCCGATAAAGCCCAGGCGCACCCGTTCGCTGGGAGGCGTGTCGGCGGCGAAAGCAGCGCGGTAGAGGGAAAGGGGGAGGGACAGCAGGGTGCCAAGTTGCAGGAATCGTCGTCGGTGTAAACGGGCCATAGTCCCACTCCGGGTGAAAGTCTGGGTAATAAAAAACAAACAAGCAGGCAAAAGGGGGGATCAGCGTTGGTAAATGGGCACAAACTGTTCCGGTACCGCCAGGGCGATCACGGCGATGGCGGTCTGGTAAACAGGTCCGGGAGAAGAGCTGTCGAGGCGGGCGGATTTGGGCCAACTGCCATCGGGTGCCTGGGCCGGCAGCAGTTTTTTACGCAAGCGCTCATACCAGGCTTCCCAGGCCTTGCCGCCCACCTGATGCATGGCGTGGCTGGCGTAGTAGTGCCCGTAGAAAAAATGGTGGTTGGAATCGAATTTTGATTCCAGATATTTCACAGCCTGGGGGATCTCGTCAGCGGCATGCCGGCCACAGAGGTGCAACACACAGATCCCGGCGGCGGTGCGGGCGAATTCGGGCGCATTTTGCCGAGGCTGGTAGGAATAACCGCCCGTTTTCGGGTCGCGACACGAATTGATGTAGGTGATAGCGGTGTCGAGAGCCTGATCGGGCACATGCAGCCCTGAATTACGGGCGGCGCGCAGCGCCATCACCTGCATGACAGTGACGGAAATGTCGGCATCATTGGGGACGGGTTGATAACGCCAGCCGCCTTCCTTGTTCTGGCTTTGCAGGATCAACAAAACCGCCCGTTCAAGCACCGGGCGGATGAGATCGTCGAGTTCCTGACCGCCGGTGCCCCACAACTGCCCAAGCGCCAGGGTGGCCATGCCGTGGCAGTACATTTCGCGGCCATTGGCCCCACGGGCACCCACCAGGCAACCGTTTTCAGGTTTGGCCGAAGCTGCCAGGAACCGGGCAGCCTTCAGCACCGTCTCGCCGTGCCTGCCGCGTCCCGGCATGTGGCCATCCGAAAGGAAGGCCAGCACCGCAAACGAGGTGATGGCGGTGTTATGCACATGCTCGGCATCGCTCCAGGATCCGTCCGGGGCCTGCTTGCCGGCCAACCAGAGCAGGGCCTTGTCGACAGATACCCTCGTGGCGGCATCAAGCTTTGCCGGTGGGGGCGTACCCCCTTGTGAGCATGTGAGCAGCAGCAGAGGCAAAAAAGAGATCATGGCTTGGGGTTCCCGGGTTTGTCCGTGGCTGGCGCATTGCGGGCCAGATCGCGGAAATAGCGTTGCACCAGGGCGGCATGGGCGGGGGGAAGCCCCTCGGTCCAGGCCAGTAGCAAAGCCTCCCGCTCGCGGGCAGGCAGGCGCAAGAAACGACCGACTCCTGCCGGGTCACGCAACTGGGCCGGGGTGCCTTCCTTGCCAACCTGCTGGGCAATCAGACCGGGAGTGCCGGGTTTGTCCTTGGGAGGCATCGGTGTGGGAGGAGCTTTGGGGTCGGCACCCGGCATCGGCTCGCTACCCATTGGGTCAGCCAAAGCCAGACCATCAGGCAGGTCAAGGTCGGGCCGGGTTGCCTCCATGGCCTGGGCCAGCAGCTCCAGTTGTCCGAGTGTTTGTTCCAGGCCTTTGACGGCGGCTTCCTGCTGGCGGGCCGCTTCGGGAGCGTCGCCCTGGGTAGCCGCCTTACGGCCAGCCTTCAGTGCCTTTTCCGCTTTTTCCAGACCGGGAAGCAGTGCCTCGGGAAGCAGGCCTTCGGCCTGTTGGGAACCGGTTTCAGCCATCGCGGCAGCTTCGGCCGACTTGGCCAAGGCCTGGGTGGCTTCGAGCAATTTCTGCTGGGTTGCCGCGCCGGCTTTCTGTGCCGGGGTTTTTTCGCCCTCGCCGGGTTGTAATTTTTCCAGGGCGGCCTGCTGGGCCTCCATCGCCCCGGCCAGATCCCCCTGCTTCAATTCGGCGGCGGCAGCCTTGGCTGCTTCGGCAGCGGGCCTGGTTTCCGGTTTCGCATCGAGGTCCTGGGCCAGACGGGCCTGTTCCCGGGCCAGGTTGGCGGTGGGTTTGTCTTCCAGCTTGGCCGTAGCTTTGCGGGCTTCGTCACGGGCTGCCTTGGCATCCTCCAAAGCCTGTTCCAATCGTTTGGCTGCCTGAGGGACACCTTCCAGCCCTTCTTCCCGCATTGCTTCGGCCAAAGCCCGATCACTGGCATCCTTGCGAGCCAGTTCCCGGGCCTGACGGGCGGCTTCTGCGAGGGCATCGGCGGCATCACGGGCATCCTTGGCGGCCTCGGCAGGCTGGTTGGTGCGCAGTTCGGCGCTACTGGCCTTCTGCTCGGCCACAGCTTCCCTGGCTTCGGCGGCGGCACCCTCCAGGGCTTTGTCGGCTCCGGCTTCCCGAACCGCTTCTTCCACCTGGTTTTTCACCAGGTCCTGGGCCATAGCCAATTCGGCGGCGGGGGCGTCTTTCAGAGCGCCTTTCTCTGCCTCGTCTCTGGCTTTCCTGGCGATGGCCTCCTGCTTTTTCGCGGCATCTTCCAGTTTGTCGGCAACTTTCTCGTGTCTGGCCTGGGCCGCGCGAGCCTCATTGTTTTTGCCGGCGAGTTCCGCAAGCTTTTTCTGGGCCACCTTCAACTGGGCCAGGGCTTCCTTCTGTTCGGGAATCGCTTCTTTGGCATTGTCCCTGGGGGTTTCCTTATCGGCCAGGTCCCTGGTGGCTTCCGCCTGTTGGGTTGCTGCTTCGGCCAAGGCTTCACCCTCGGCACGATCAGGGGCCTCCGCCGCCAGTTTGGCGGCCTCCCGCGCCAGTTCAGCCTGCTTGACGGCTTCCTTGGCGATTTCCTCGGGCTTGGCATCCGGTTTTTTCGCGGTGGCCTCGGTTTCGCGGTTCAGCTCCTCCTGCTTGCGAATGAGGTTATCCAGTTTTGTCTTGTGCTCCTCTTGCCTTTTGGCAGCACGCTCCTCCTGTTTTTTGCGCAGGGCCTCTTCTATTTTCTCGCGGGCCTTGGCCAGTTCCTGCTGGGCGCGGGCCTCCAGGGGGTCGGCCTGGACCGGTTTGCCGACCAGATTCTCCTCCAGGGCGGCGCGCAGTTGAGTTGCGGCCTCCCGCAAAGGAGCCTCGGCGGGTTGAGCACCTTTCTGGATATCCCTGGCACGGTTGGCCAAATCATTGGCCTCCTGCTGCAGGCTGGCTTCCTGCTCGGCATCCTCCCGGCGGGGAGCCTCGGTTTTTGCCTCGTTCACCGGTGCCTGACGGGCTTCTGCAAGGTTCTCTTCGGCGCGGACGATCCCGTCACGCAACTGACGCAGGGCCAGTTCCTCGGGGTCCTCCTCGCGCCAGCTCCGGGCCATGGTGAAAAGTGTCTGGACGGCCAATCGCGACTCTTCCATCGGGGGGCGCAGGTTGGCCTTGCGATCATTTAGCAGATCACCTTTGGTGACCATTAGCTGGATGCGGCCCAGCCGTTCCACCAGGCCATCCTTTTTGGCCTCGGCCAGTCCTTTTTGCAGCATGAGTGTGTGTTTGGGATCGAGTTTGCCCTCCAGGGCTGTGGCTTGGCGCAGCAGCATGCCAACCTCGGTGGCCAAGTCGCGCTGGCTGTCGATCAGGCGGGCCTGACGGGCCTGGAGCAGTTTGAGCTCGTCAGGCTTTGGGGCTGTTGCACCGGCGATTTCGCCGGCCATCCTTTCCTGGAGCCTTTCCTGGGCCATTCCCGATTTACGGGCCCGGGCCGCAGCCTCGGCCAGCGTGCGCAAGGCCTGCCGCCGGAGTGCCACCTCCAGGAGACGGGAAAGGATCACCTGATGCTGGGCGTGCGCCTTGGCCACTTCGGCGGCAGATCCCGCAGGCGTGGCGCTGGCCCGTCGCAGTCGATCCACCACCTCGGTCATCTCTTTTTGGCTGAGGCCGGCCAGAACTTTGGAGGCATCTTCCAGCAAAGCGTGCTCTTCCAGCCCCTGAAGGCCCTGGTAACGCAAGGCGCGGATGACGGTCTCCATGCGGCGGGCCACCTGATCGACCTGCGCCTTGGAGGCTTTTTGGGCCTCCGCGCGAGTGGCCAGATCTCCGTCGGCTTTTTGGGCATGGACTGTCAAGCCGGAGCAAGCGAGAGCACACGATACCAGCAGTTTTCTACCTAGCATGGCCGATTCTCCCCAGAGTTATTTGCCCGGCGGAATGGTTCCCGGCAACAGTCCTTCAAACACCGCAGTCTGTCGGGTGCGCAATTCGCGCAGGCGCTCCTGCTCGCGTTCCCGCCTGGCCAACCAGCCCAGGTAGTCGTCAATCACCACCACATCCTTCACCCGGGAGGACGAACGACCCACCAGGGCCGGTGATCGCCTGTCTTCCACCTCGATATAGTATTCGATCCGGTCACCTGCCCGCACATTTCCCAGCGGCCCGATCCGGAAATCAAATCGTCCACCAGCCCGTTCCCGGCCTGGCGATGCTGTGGCGGCAGTTTCAGCCATAGCGTGGAAAGGGACTTCCTGAGCCTCGGTGGTGCGGGCGAAAACCCCGAAATCGGCCATGAAATCTCCCATGCCATTGCTGGCGGCCGTCTCGGGCAAGGGCAGATTCTTCCAGGCGCCATCGCCCACGCGGAAGACCAGGCGTGCCCGGGCGATACCAGCCCGGCTGGCCGCACGATACGCTATCCGGAACCTGCCACCCAGTGGAATAGGTACCCCATCCAGTTCGTGTTCCTCAAGCGCCTGCCTCAGGGCCCTGGCGCGGTCCTGCCCGGCCAGGAGCTTTTCGGGCGTGTCCGGCAACATGAGTTCAGGCAAAATCTCGACATCCGGAGGTTGGGCTGACCAGGCTTCAAGCCGTCGTCGCAAAGGGAATCGGGTGGCCAAGCCGGCATCCGAGACCGCGGTGGCCTGCCAAAGGCGATCATCCTTGCCCATGATGAGGCGTGCGTAGCCCATTCGGCCACCATCCGAGAGTTCCATGGCAACTGGCTGGGCTATCCCCTGGCTGTCGACTTTTTCCAGGTTGATTTGGCGCGTGGCCTGGGAGCATGCCAGACGCAGTTCCACGGTGGAACCTTCCCATCCTGCCACATCCCCGGCGCGGCTCCAACCGGGCCAGGGTTGTCCATCGGCCTGTTTGCCGACCCAATCGGGCAGGTGGACGGTGACGGAGCTGATTTCCAGAACGGGTCGGTCCAGGCGGACCAGTTCCACCGTGTTGGCCGATCGCGCTGACCCCAGGCGGGCGAGAATCGTGCCAGAGCCCCAGTCGGCGGGAATAAGCACCTCACCGGGTGCAGCCTGGATGGCGCGTCGAGACCCATCGGGCTGGGCAAGAATCAATTGACAATCGGTATCGGAATGGGCGGCTGGCTCCACCTGTAGCTCCAGACTGCCCTCCTCGCCGGTTGGCAGATTGAGACGGCCGCCTTCGGCGACGAGAGTGATGGAAACTCCGCGCGGGATGGGGGTATCGAACCCCACCTGGCGGGCCAGGAGCGTCAGCATCCAGGGTGTGTTCCAGGCCAGGAGAGCCAGTAGTGGTGCCAATCCAAGCAGGGCGTGAGCAGTTCCACGGCGGGCCCGTCCCGGTTCCAGCGCGGTTGTCCAGTCACCCCGCAAGGCCCGGTTGGTGCTTTCTTCGGCTAAGGCTCGCACCAGTGCCTCGTGGGCTGGCATGGCTGTGCCACGGGCGTAAGAAAGCGCTGTCACCAGGCCATGATTGAATGCAGGGTTGGTTTTTTCAACACTGGTGGCCAGCGTGTTCTCATCCAGAGGGGCCAACAGGGCCGGGGCAATAATCCAGAACCAGGCCAGCCAGCCAGCCAGGCCGATCAGGATTGCGCGCATTGCCATGCGTGCCCAGAAGGGCGTGCCATCCAGTGGATTGGCGCGGTCCAGCTGGTTATCAACCAGGGTGCAGACCAACAGGACCAAGGCCATCACGGCCAGCCAGCCGCCAACCCCCAGCGCGGTCCGGCCCCAGCGCTCCCGCCTGGCCAATACGGCAAGGCGGGCCCGCACCGGTGCCAGCAACCCGCCCAACTCGTCCCGCGACACCGACGCTGACATCAAGGATTCTCCCAAATGGCTCCATGCCAAAATAATCAGCTCATCTGGTTCCCGCGCCTGAGGGCCCATTCCAGTCCCAGGGCGAGCGCCAAAACCGCAAACCATGCCGGGTGCATACGGGGCAGGTCGGCTGTTGATTCCCAGGCCCGCTTTCCGGGATTGATCTGGTCAGCCAATCCCAGGGCCTCGTTTTCGATCCACAGCCTGGTGCCTGCCTGCCTGGCGGCTTCGGTCAGCAAGCCCTCGGCCAAGCCTCCGGGCCCTTCCGGGTCGGCTGCAGGAAGGACGGTCCATTCCACGCCCGGGCCATCATCGCCGGGAACCCGCAGGCGATAATGCCCCGGTTTGTCATGGACCACAGCCAGGGCGAACTCACCTGGCTGGCCGGCTATGGCACGCAATTCCACCTCACGGCCCGGGGCCACGCCTGAAGCTTCGCCAGGGCGGGGCATTTCAATCAGTTCCGCAGGAAGTCGGGACCGACTATCGGGGGCCATATTGGCATCGAGTATCCGGGCGCGCAGTTCACCGGTCTGGCCCACCTCGGTTTCGCGGCGATCCACAGAAAGCCGCACGCGTCGGAGGGGATCACTTCGGGACGCCGCAGCCCACACCAGCCATTGGGTCCAGAATCGGGCAAAATGGGTCTCACCAGTGTTTTGCCGCCAGCGCCAGGTTTCATCGGTACCCAGCCAGGCTACCCGGCCACGCCCATAGGACTGGGTGGCCAGAATGGGTTCCGGGCCATTGGCACAGCGTTGCGTGGGGTGGCTGAGCAGCATGCGGGCGCCTGGTTTCAACCTTTTGACGGGAGCGTTCCACTGAAGACCTGGCAGCTCCTCAAGCAGGATGCGGCTGGCTTCCGGGGTGTCGGCCAGGCGCAGGGCGTCACTAGCCAGCCCATCGGCCGTGAGCCTGGGCCGAAAGGGAGACTGGGAGGGGTTGGCGGGCCGGGCTGTATCTGGCTCTACGGGCAACAACTCCGCCAAGGGGGTTCCAGCCCATGTGCCTGGCTGGAACGAGGGACCCGCTTGCAAGATAAGGCCGCCACCCTCCTCCACAAAGCGCCGGATTGTTTCGGCGCCATCCGGCCCCAGTCGCTTGGGATCGATATCACCCAGCCAGATTGCGTCGAAGCGCATCAGTTCGTCGCGGGGAGGGAGCGTAGGCAGGAATGGTTCCTGGGTGACCAGATTTTTATCGCCGGTGAGGAGCACGAAATAGGGTGCCACGGCAACACCCATCCCTCCCGGCTGGACAACCGCCGGATTGGTGCCAGGGGCTGGGGAGGCGAGACCGGCTGGCCCTTCGCGGACCAGCTGCATCAGAAGGAAGCGGAAGTCCCAGCGAGGAACGCCATCTACCAAAAGAATGCGTGCGGGCTTGTCAGTGAGGCGTGTGGCCCGCTCAAGCATGCCTGGAGCCGGGGGCCGGGTGGCACCCGCCAGTCTTGCGCGCACTACCACTTTGCCCAGGCCTGACCCACTGGCTGCTTTGGGCACAACAAAGCCCAGGGCGGCAGTCTGTTCATTGCCATTGCCATTGGGAAGCAGTTCGCGGGCTACTTCCACCCCATTGATTTCGGCTGTGACCTCAATCCGTGCGCTTGCATCGGCGGGATCGAGGCCGACGGCTCTGACCCGGGCCCGGGCCACGGCTTTCTCGCCCACCTGCAGTACCTCAGGTGCTTCCAGATCGCGCAACAGGATGGCCGGGGGCTCAGGGGCACCCAGCCCAACGAGATGGACCGGAATGCCTGCTGCTGCAGCCAACTTGCAGGCTGCGGCCAGATCGGGGCCCGCATTCTGTCGCCCGTCCGTGAACAGTATGATGGCACCCGGAGGCGGCTGCTGGTTGCAAAGTTCTATCACCGCCTCGCCCAGCGCAGTCCGGTTGCCAGTGGCCTGCCATTCAGCCCAGGGACCGGGTACCCCTTGCGCCGGGGTGTATTCCAGGGCCCGGAGGCTGTCGCCAGCGCTGAAAAACTTCAACGGTCCCCTGGCGGATAGTTTGGTGGCCAAATCGCCACCACCGGCCTGGAGGAGGCCGCGACCAACTTCCAGCCTGCTGGCTGGGCTTTCGATTTCGCCAAGTCCTTTCAGTCGGTCTTTGGAGGCATCATCTGGCCGATTGTCAGTCAGGCCCATGCTGCGCGACTGATCCAGCACCGCCGCCACCGGATTTGGTTTTTCGCCTTGCAGCCGGGCAGAGCAGTTCACGGGAGTAAATATCAGCCAGCCCAAAGCTGCCACTGCCAGAGTGCGTAGCCCAATCAGGAGCCGCTCCAGTCGGCGGCCGGGGCGGATTGTCTCGCGATGGTAGGCCCATCGGGCCAGCCCCAAACCAGCGACAACCAGTCCCAGCCAGAAAGCCAGGCGTAGCCAGTGGGTATGGGTTTCCAGGCCGGAAACAGTCGCACCTGATGGTGCCTGGACCCCGGCAAGGTAAAACAGGATATCGCGAATCCCATCCATCATGAAAAGCACCCGCCCTGTTTGCACACTCGTTCGCCAAACCGGGTCAAAGTGATCCGCCTGCCCAGCGAGCCACCAGCCCTTCGCTGAGAAGCAACATCAGAACCACCAGCAGGATCCACCAGGCGGCTTCGCCGCCCTGGCCGGTCAGGATACCAGCAGCTTCGGTGCTGTTGGCATCCACCACCACCAGCGAATCGCCCGCCAGTTCATGCACCACGGAAGTGGGCGCCGGTTCCAGGTCATCGCCTTCGCCTGTGCCACCACGCACGGCCCATACCGCGTCCCGCACCGGTACCCCGTTTTCTTCAAGCCGCCAGATGCCAGCCTTGTTCCAGGCGCGAGTTTCCGAGGTTTCGGCTGAGTCTGTCGTACGCAGCAGGCGCGTGGGGCCCAACTCCAAGCCGGGAGACCGGGGTGGGGCGCCAGCTTGGAGGTTGTGATCAGCCAAAGCCACCTCGCCAGCCCGACTGGAAAGGGCACCGACAAGTGGCGGGAAAATGGGGGAAAGGACCAGGTCTGAATCAGCCGCATCCACACCCAGATCGAGTCGGATCACCTCGCCACGCCCCAGTTCCTGGCGGCGGACAAGAGGTGCGCCCGCAGTGGTTCGTAGCAGCATCTCTTCGGCGGGGTCTTCGGCACCCGTGCTGTGAAGGCGGCGCAGGATAACTCGCCCCAGCCGGTCGAGGGGAGGCAAGGCAAAGGGGGCCAGGATTCCACGGGCCTGAGTGATATCTGGCAGGGATGGCGGGGTCTGGATCTGGGCGGGGTCCACACCCGCAAAAAGGTTTCCCCAAGGATTGTCGACTACAGGGGGAACGCCGGTAAAGGGGCCCCAGGCCACCAGCAGCCGGCCGGCTTTGCACCAATCGAGTAGCTGCCGGGCCGATTCATCCGGCAAACCGGGCGGGGAGATTCCTGCCAAAAACACCAAATCGATATCGGTCAGCTCGCCTATTTCTCGCGGGCTGCGGCGAAGCACTTCCAGGGGCCGTTTAGTTTCTCCGGGAGCGGCTTCACCAGCCAAGGCGACAAGGGCCTGTTCCAAAAAGAAACCACTGGCCTGGCCGGGATCCACCGTGGAAGTTCTTTCCACCACCAGGACCCGGCGTGGGGAGCGGGCTTCGACCACCCGGGCCATGCTGCCGTCAATGGGCCAGCGTTCACCGGCCCATGTCACTGTGGCCATTACCCCGTGGCGACCTTCCGGCAGCAACGCTTCCAGATGCAGGACACGCTCCTGCCCTGGGCCAATTTCAGCCAGGCTGACTTCATCGATATTTCCCGAATCCGCCGGCTGCGCGGCAGGGTCAGCGCCCCCCGTTTGTGGCATGGCCAAACGGACAGTCAATCCTCGGGCGGGGCCGGTCCCAGTGTTGCGCAAGCGCACTCTCCAGGGTTGGCGGGTGTTGGCAAGCAACAAGCCTCCTTCGGGTCCGCTTTCCATCAGTTGCACATGCGCCGTGAGGGCAGTTCCCACCCTTGACCATCCCAGGTTGGCCCCCGGAAGGCGATTTGGCAGGGCTCGCAAAGAACCCGCTGAAGCTGCCCAGATTGCTGCCGGGGCATCGGAAATGATCCAGAGCCGTTTGTTTGCCATGTCGCTTTGCGCCAGGGCGTCGGCCGCCATGTCCAAAGCGGGTTCAAGCCGGGTGGCCAGATCTGTTTGCCGGAGGCGACCCAGCGACTCGAGCACCAAAGCGGGCTCCAAAGGTTCGGACGGGGTTTGCCCCGCCTCCACCCTGTCGCCAAAAGGCATTAGCCGCACGCGTGAACCGGCTGGCAAGGCACGCACCAGGCGCTCGGCTTCATCCCGGGCCAGGGAAAAACGCGATCGTGGGCCCGTCGCAGTGGGTTCCTCGGTCCGCATGCTGCCCGAAACATCCAGCAGGAGGGCCAGATCAACCGGGCCGGTGCCAGGCACCCATGAGGCGAGTGGCCTGGCAAGGGCGAGGGTCGCCAACACCAAAACAAACACCCGGCAAACCAACAGCATCATATCGCGGAAGCGACTGGCGGAGCGGGTTTCCCGCACGCTTCGCAGCAGGAAATCCATCGCCGCCCAGGGTACCACCGTTGGTTTGTTGCGACGGATGAGGTGGAGGGCGATGGGCACTCCGGCGGTGAGCGCACCCAACAACATCCAGGGAGCCAGGAAGCCCATGTCAGCTTCCTCCTGAGGCTTTACGCCTTGCCAACCGGTCGGCCAGCAGGGTCAACACGGTGTCATGGGGATCTTTATCGGCGCGCACCAGGGCATGGTCGGCCCCAACGCCACGCAGGTCGGCGCGCACACGGTCCAGCCATTCAGCAACTAGAGTTGTGTAGCGCTGGCGGATCTGGTGTGGGCGTGTGCTGACACGAGTGGCTGATTCCAGATCGTCGAAGCGCACATCACCTGTGAACGGCATATCGATCTCGTCGCTGTGCAGCACCTGTAGCACCAGAAGGTCGTGACCGCGGGCCCGGACCTGACGCAGCAAAGAGGACAAGGGATCCCATTCCTCGAGAAGATCAGAAATCACCAGCACCAGTCCGCGGCGCAGTGGGCGCGAAACGACCTGACCCAGCACCCGTGCCAAGTCACTTTTTTGGGCCGGTGATTCGTTGCCAGGCTGAGGTCTGATCTCGCGTAACTGGTTGGCCAGCATCTGGCCCGCCCCAGCCCGGACCGTGGCGGGAATGATGCAGGCATCGCCGCGGCGTGAATCATTGCGCCCATCTGCCAGCCACAAAGAGGTCTGGTCGCCCTGGCTTTGCGCCACTAACCCGGCCACCAGTGAAAGCAGACGCGCCTGGTACCCTTTGCCTGTGTGGCCCTCAAGCCCCTTGTCGGGGCTGGAAGGGGAAGCCATGGAGGGGGTTTGATCCAGAACCACCTGCAGGGTGTAGTTGGTTTCCTGCCGGTATTCCTTGATGGTGAGTCGCTCGGTGCGCGCGTAGGCTCGCCAATCGAGGTGCCGGGGATCGTCGCCTGGCACATACTCGCGGTGTTGGGCGAATTCGACAGAAAAACCCCGTCTGGGGCTTTTCTGCTCGCCGATGCGGCCACCCTCGACCTGCGCCAGCGCGCGCAAGCCCAAAGCCTTGGCCTTAGCCAGAAAGCCCTGGCCAGCGGAATCATCCAGAATTGGCGCGCCCGACATGGAAGGATTGATACCTTGGGTTTTAACGGGCCAATGCTACGGGGAGGCGGGTTTTTGCCGCCTGAATCAGCTTGGTGACCAATGCATCCGCATCAACCCCATCGCCCAAGGCGTTGTAACTGGGCAGAATACGGTGTCGCAGCACGGGATGAGCCACTTCCTCAATATCCTCAGGAGTGACATGACCCCGGCCCAGCAAGGCGGCGCGCGCCCTTCCTGCAGCAATAAGGCTGGTGGAGGCTCTGGGCCCTGCTCCCCACTGGACAAGCCTGCCAACAAAATCAGCGGCTTCAGGAGTGCCGGGGCGTGATAGACGGGTGATCCGCCGAGCGAAGTCGAGGACGGTTTCTGCGACGGCAATGCCACGCACCAACTCTTGCAACTCTTCCAGCTCGGCCTGGTCCATCAGGGGGGTGAGAGTGGATGGGTCGGGCTGGCCACGCCGCATGATCTCGGCCTCTTCGGCATCGGTGGGATAGCCCACACGGATCATCAGCAGGAAACGGTCAAGCTGTGCTTCTGGCAACGGGTAGGTGCCTTCCTGCTCGATGGGATTCTGGGTAGCCAGCACAAAGAAAGGTTTGGGCAGATGGTGATCCGTGCCGGCGACTGTGACCTTTCGCTCCTGCATGGCCTCGAGGAGGGCTGCCTGGGTTTTCGGCGGTGTCCGGTTGATTTCGTCTGCCAGCAGGATGTTGGCAAAGACCGGGCCGTGCAAAAACCGGAAGGCGCGCTGACGGGTGGTTTGATCTTCCTGAAGTACCTCGGTGCCGGTGATGTCGGAGGGCATGAGATCAGGCGTGAACTGGATGCGCTTGAAGCTGAGCTTCAGCACGCGCGCCAGGCTGCTCACCATGAGGGTTTTTGCCAAACCTGGCACGCCGGTCAGCAAGGCATGCCCCCGGGATAGCAGGGAGATGAGCAACTGCTCCACGACGGCATTCTGGCCGACGACCACTTTGGCCAACTCCTGGCGGAGGGCTCCGGTCTTGTGGCTGAGTCGCTCCAGGGCTTTCGGATCACTCACGCTGCTAATCTCCGGCGGGCCAAGCGGGGGGCCTGTTGGTGGGTCAGTAAACGACGGAGGAGATTCCGTGGTTCCGTCGATCACAAAACAATAACGGTTTCAGCGGCAAGCGCAACCAAAAAAACAAATCTGTTTGAAGGCGTAGATGAGTTTATTCTCATAGATTTTATCGAATTTTATAAATCCCCTGTTTTGTTGCGAGTTTTTTCCTTTTGCCAAGAACCTGGCAAGTGGGCAAAGGATTTTTTTGCCGACTCCCAATAAAAATGAATAGGGCAGTACAAAAAACATTTGGTTTTCCAGAGAAGCGACACAAATGCGGAGTCGCTCCAGGGAGGACAGTATGGGCAGTTTCTTGACGAAGTTGACCGGGCAACCTACGGTGGTGATCGACAGCAAAAGCCAAGGTGCCCCGGTTCAGTTTTTCCATGGAACTACGATGGAAACCTTGCTTGTTCGCAATCTTGCCTTGCTGCAACGGATAACCACTGGCCCGGCTGGGGCCGATCCCAGGGGCTGTGGTAGACTTGTCTGATCTCTGCCAGCCTTTTTAAACTGCCCCGGAACCTTTTTTCACTTTTCTGGACACCATGCAAAGCACATTCAGCGCTGCAGTTGTTGGTACCGGTTTCATTGGGCCCGTTCATGTGGAGGGTTTGCGCCGTGCCGGGGTGCGGGTCGCTGGTATCGTTGGGTCTTCGCCCGGCAAATCCCGCGAAGCCGCCGAGCGTCTGGGGTTACCGACCAAATATGCGTCGTTCGAAGATGTGCTGGCAGACCCTACGGTCGATGCCGTACATCTCACCACACCCAACCGCTTTCATTTCGGGCAAGCCACTGCCGTGCTGCAAGCAGGGAAGCATGTGCTCTGTGAAAAACCGCTGGCGATGAATCCCAGCGAGTCGGCCAGGTTGGTGCGGCTTGCCCGGGAGAGTGGGCGGGCGGCCGGGGTGGCTTACAACATCAGGTTCTATCCGCTATGCCATGAGGCAGCCGCCCGGATTCAAGCGGGGACGCTTGGCGATGTCTGGCATATCACCGGCTCGTATGTGCAAGACTGGCTACTGGAGAAGACGGATTTCAATTGGCGGGTCCTCGCGGAGGAGGGTGGGGAACTGCGGGCCATAGCGGATATTGGCACCCATTGGCTGGATCTTGTCCAGTTCATCACCGGCCACCGGGTCATATCTGTCTGCGCTGATTTGCGGACTGTTCATACCAGCCGGCTACGCCCCGCTGGCGGAGCCCAAACATTCACCAGCAACACCGGGCAGATCACGCGGAACGACCCTGTAGCGATTGACACCGAAGACTGCGGAAGTATCCTGTTGCGGTTTGCCCATGGCGCCAACGGCTGCCTGTGGGTTTCGCAAACGACCGCCGGGCGCAAGAACTGTTTGCGGTTCGAGATTGCCGGTTCGAGGCAATCGTTCTCATGGAACAGTGAAACACCCAACGAACTGTGGATCGGCCATCGGCATGAACCAAACGAGTCGCTGCAGCGGGATCCGTCGCTGCTGAGCCCGTCCGCCAGAGCCATCACCAACTATCCCGGCGGTCACACCGAGGGATTTCCGGATACATTCAAGCAACTTTTCCGCGCCTTCTACGGCTACATCGAGGCTGGAGACTTTCAAGCCAAACCTCCTTTTCCCACCTTCGAGGATGGACATAGGGAGGTGCGCCTTTGCGAGGCGATTTTGCGGAGCCATCGCCAGCAAGGCTGGATTGCTTTGGAGGATGAGCCGGTATGAAACTGGGATTTGTGAGCGCGATTCTTCCCGACCTTGCGCTGGAAGCTGTTCTGGGGCATGCGGCCCGGCTTGGCTATGACTGCGTCGAGCTGATGTGCTGGCCGCCCGGCAGGGCTGACCGCCGCTATGCGGGCGTAACCCATCTCGATGTGACCGGCTTTACCCCTGATATGGCCGCCCGGACGCGACAGCTTTGCCAAACCGCGGGCGTGGCTATCAGCGGGCTGGGATACTACCCGAATCCGCTGTCCCCTGACATGGCCGAGGCTGCAGTGGCGGTGGATCATCTCGGGCTGGTGATTCAAGCCGCCGCCCTGCTGGGAGTGCCGCAAGTCAATACCTTTGTGGGGCGGGACTGGTCGAAGTCTATTGATGCGAATTGGCCACGATTCCTGCAAACCTGGCGGCCACTGGTCGCGCTGGCTGAAGATTTGGGCGTGCGCATCGGGATCGAAAACTGTCCCATGCTGTTCTCGCAGGACGAATGGCCTGGGGGGAAAAACCTGGCCACCAGTCCGGCAATTTGGCGGCGGATGTTTGCTGACATTCCGGGGCCCGCATTTGGCCTGAATTATGATCCCTCCCATTTGGTCTGGCAACAGATGGACTACCTGAAACCACTCCGGGAATTCAGGGACCGGTTGTTTCATGTCCATGCCAAGGATGTGCGGCTTGATCGCGACAGGCTTGACGAGGTGGGTATTCTCGCGACACCGCTGGAATATCATTCTCCCAAGCTGCCGGGTCTTGGGGAAGTGAACTGGGGGAGGTTCTTTTCGGTGCTGGGTGACTGCGGGTACTCCGGCCCGATCTGTGTTGAGGTGGAAGATCGTGCCTACGAATCGTCGTTGGCAACCCGTTTGATGGCTTTGCAGCAATCGCACGATTTCTTGCGCAATTTCGTCGCGCACCAGGCTCCGGCTGGGTGAATCGACCGTTGTGCATAGGCGTCAGAGCACCGAGTCACCGGTGTCACCTTTTCAAGTGGCGAATGCCGGCCTGCCGGGTACCCATCCGGGGTTGGCTCCCTGACCGTTTTTCCCGGCCTGCGGAGTCGTGCTAAAGTAGCCAGGTTGCGGTTGTCGCGAATCTGGAGGCCCCCATGCGTATTCAACTCCTTGCCTTCCTCGTGCTGGCCTTTGGTCGTGTCGCTTTCGCCCAATCTCCGGCGGAGGCAATCGACAAGCTGGTTGTCGAGGCCATTGCCGCAGGAAAAACGCCCGGAGTGGTGTTGCGGGTACAGCGCGGCGGTTGCGTGCTGCTGGAAAAGGCCTGGGGTAACCGTGCCGTTGCGCCGGCCCCAGAACCTGCCGACCTGCATACCATCTACGATCTGGCATCCCTCACCAAACCTGTCGCCACATCCACTGCCATTGCCATCCTGGTGGATCAGGGCAAACTGAAATGGACAGATCCGGTGGGTCTGCACTGGCCCGATTTCGCAGCCCATGGCAAAGAGAGGGTCACGCTCGAAAACCTGCTGCTACATACCAGTGGTCTCATTGCTGATAATCCCATCGGCGATTACTTGCAAGGCCAGGAAAAAGCGCTAAAAAATATTGCGAATCTGGGACTGGTTTCTCCCCTGGGGAGCAAATTCCGCTATAGCGATGTCAATTTCATTGTTCTGGGAGTTGTTGTCCAGCGGGTATCCGGTCAACCCCTGGACCAGTTTTGTGCCACACATCTCTTCGGCCCACTGGGTATGAGCGACACCAGTTTTAATGTGAAAGAGGTTGCCCGCGCCGCCCCCACCCAGCAGAGGGATGGCGGCTGGATGCGGGGGCAGGTGCATGACCCGCGGGCGTTCCTGCTGGGCGGCGTTGCCGGTCATGCCGGGCTATTCAGCACTGCCGCCAACCTTGCGGTCTATGCGCGTATGGTGTTGGCGAATGGGCGGAATCCGGAAAAAGCTGGTCAGCGTATACTTTCTGCGAAAACATGCCAGGAATGGATTCAGCCCCGCCCGGTGCCCGGGG
This sequence comes from Planctomycetota bacterium, assembly GCA_003669555.1. GTDB lineage: Bacteria > Planctomycetota > Planctomycetia > Gemmatales > Gemmataceae > UBA6894. The sequence goes on along the minus strand of QWOS01000005.1, from coordinate 22,253 downwards.
GGCATCGCGCCTATGGCTGGGATGTCGATACCGCTTATTCCTCCAACCGTGGAGAACTGTTTCCCAGGCTACTCAGCTTCGGCCATACCGGCTTCACCGGCACCAGTATCTGGATCGACCCGGTCCACGATGCCTTCCAGATCTTTTTGGCGAATCGGGTGCATCCCTCTGGCAAGGGGGATGTGCAGCGCCTGCGCGGACAGGTGGCTACCCAGGCGGCCCGGCTGTTGATGCCCACCCCTACTACACCAGAGGTGCGGACTGGCCTGGCGGTGCTGGCTGCTGGCAACTTTGCTCAATTGAAGGACAAAAAGATTGGCATTATTACCAACCACACGGGCCGCGATGCCCGGGGCGTGAGTGTCGTGGACCTGCTCCACAAGGCACCCGGAGTGACGGTGAAGGTGCTTTTCGGGCCCGAGCATGGCATCCGTGGAGCTGTGGACAAACCGGTGGGCGATTCAGTGGATCCCGCGACGAACCTGCCGGTGGCAAGTCTCTACGGGCCGCGGCGCAAGCCAACACGGGAACAACTTGCCGGGCTGGATTTGCTGGTATTCGATATCCAGGACGCAGGCTGCCGCTTTTATACCTATTCAAGCACGCTGGGCCTCATCATGGAAGCGGCCGCAGAGGCTGGCGTGGAGGTTCTGGTGCTCGACCGGCCCAATCCCATCGGCGGGTTGGCAATGGCCGGGCCACTGACCGATCCGGGTGCCGAGTCGTTCGTCGCCTTCCACCGGCTACCCACCCGGCATGGTCTCACGCTGGGGGAACTCGCCCGCCTTTATGCGCTTGAGCGTCATGGGGCGGGGAAACTTTTTCCCCCTGTGAAACTGAAGGTGGTGGCGATGGAGGGCTGGACCCGGGGAATGACTTTCGAGGCCACCGGCCTGGAATGGTTGTCTCCCTCGCCCAACCTGCGTTCACTGCCCGCAGCCTTGTTTTATCCGGGTGTTGGCTTGCTGGAGTTCACCAACCTGTCTGTAGGGCGGGGTACCGACAGACCCTTTGAATGGGTGGGGTCACCCTGGCTGGAACCGCACGGTGTGATCGCCCGGTTGCGGGCGATGCGGATCAGCGGGATGCGCTTCATGGCCACCAGTCGGACGCCTTCCTCCAGTGTTTTCGCCAATAAACCATGCCCGGGGATCGATCTGGTTGTGGAAAACCTTGCCCAGGTGGATCCCTTGCAACTGGGCATTGGTCTGGCGCTGGCATTGCGCGAAGTACACGGCGAAATCTGGCAGGTGGAGAAAATGGAAAAACTGCTCGTCAACCAGGTTGCCCTGGGGATGATCCGCGAGAAGAAACCCTTGCCGGAGATATTGGCCAGCTTTCAGCCCGGCCTTGAGGAGTTCAAGACCCGGCGGGACAAGGTACTGCTGTATCCTTGAGGATTTTGCCGGAGTTTTTCAGCTTGATTCTGGCAAACTGGCTTTTCCGGGTCATTCACAGGGCACCCAGGTCAGGGGGCGGAGGGGGCCTGGTTTTCTGCTTTTGGGCCATTTGCGCCTGGGTGAAACCGTTTTGCCCGGGAGAAGTGGATATGGTAGTCTGGACCTTCCTAACCCGCTGGTGATTTGAGGCCAGACCATGCGCCCCGTGCTTTTTTTTTCTTGTTGGCTGGCTGCGACCGTTGGTCTGACTCCCAGGCTGATTGGGCAGGCGCCTGATTTCGACCGCGAGATCGCACCCATTCTGGCAACGCGCTGTCTCGATTGCCACCAGGGCGAAAAACCCAAGGGCAAACTTCGCCTCGCCACCGCCGAGCAGGTGCGCCAAGGCGGCAAGGCCGGCCCGGCGATGATACCCGGCAAACCGCTGGAGAGCCCGCTTTTCATGCGAGTGCACGATAACGAGATGCCACCCAAGAAGCCGTTGCCTGAAGCGGAGAAAAAACTGCTGGAGCGCTGGATCGCCAGCGGGGCCAAGTGGGGCGAGAGTCCGATCAACCCGTTCCGCTTCACCACAGGTGAGCGCGCTGGTTATGACTGGTGGTCGTTGAAAAAGCCGAGTCCGGTGGAGCCACCTGCTCTGGCCGGGCAGGTCGGCCAAAGCGGTAACCCCATCGATGCCTTTGTCATGGCCGGGCTAGCCAAGGCAGGCCTGCGTCCTTCTCCAGAGGCTGGCAAGCGCGCACTGCTCAGACGGTTGTCAGTGGACCTGATTGGCTTACCACCCACACCCGGGGAATTGGCGGCGTTCGAGGCTGACAAGGCCGCCGGGGCATATGAGCGTCAGGTCGAGCGTTTGCTGGCATCACCACATCACGGAGAGCGCTGGGCCAGGCACTGGCTGGATGTGGCCCGCTATGGTGAAACTGACGGTTTTGAACGTAATTTCCGCCGCGCCAATGCATGGCATTACCGCGACTGGTTGGTCAGTGCCTTGAATGCCGACATGCCGTACGACCGTTTTGCGCGGTTGCAAATGGCGGGTGATGTGCTGGAGCCAGACAATCCTGACGCTGTGAAAGCCAGCGGTTTCCTGGTTGCCGGGGTGTATAATACCGTGCTGGGCAATGACCAAATGCGCCAGGTGAACCGTCAGGATGAGTTGGAAGATCTGGTTGGGGCGGTGGGTCAGACCTTTCTGGGGCTCACCATCAATTGCGCCCGGTGCCATGATCACAAGTTCGATCCCATCACCCAGGAAGATTATTACCGGGTGGCTTCTGCCCTATCGGGTGTGAACCATGGCGAGCGTGAATTGCCCCCCGCACCCGGTCTTGAGGCGGAGATCCAAACCCTTGCCAAGCGGGTCACCGGACTGGAAGGGGAAATTCGCGGGATGGAGCTCCCGGTTCGGCAGGCTCTGGCCGAGGAACATGCCAGGCTGAATGGTCGCAAGCTCATGACTGGCCCGGTTCCACCCACGCCTATGGCCGCCTGGGATTTGCGCCGTGGGCTGGATGACCTGGCTGGCAAAATGAAGCTGGAGATCAAGGGGTCGGTGAAGCTGGGGCCTGAGGGGGCCCGTCTGACCGAGGGGGGCTACTTGCGTAGCGCTCCCCTGGGCAAGGCGATCCGGGAAAAGACCCTGGAGGCCTGGGTGCGGGTTGAACAACCCGATCAACAGGGGGGGGCGGTACTGGGGTTGATGACGCCCGAGGGGGCCTTTTTTGATGCTATTGTTTATGCCGAGCTGGAAAAGAATCGCTGGATGGCGGGGAGTGATTTCTTCAAGCGGACCAAATCGTTCCAGTCGCCCGACCAGGCCAGTCCCAGGCCCGAGGCCGTGACGCATGTGGCCATTACCTACACTACCGATGGCACCATCACAGGATATCGCGATGGCGCGCCTTATGGCCAGCCGTACCAGTCGGCCGGGCTGTTCCCTTTTGAGGCTGGCAAAACCGTCGCCCTGCTGGGTTGTCGCCTGGAGCCAGCAGGTGGCAACAAGATGTTTACCGGCACCATCATTCAGGCGCGGCTATACGATCGCGCCCTTTCTGCAGGAGAGGTTCTTGTCTCATCCAGGCAGGGCGGCTATTGGCCCAGCCTGCCCGAGGTGATCGCCAGACTGACACCCCCTGACCGTGAACGCCATGCCAGGCTCACGGGCCAACTGACTGAAAGCTCTGGGAAATTGACAGCACTGCGGGCCACCAACCGGGGCAGGGTGTATGCCACCGTGGCTGGTGGTGGTGCGGTGGTGCGTGTGCTGGCACGCGGTGATCTGGCCGCTCCTGGCAAAGTGGTTGGGGCTGGAGGGGTGCGGGCAGCGGGCGCGCCTGAGGACTTTGGTTTGGCACCCGATGCCCCTGCTGCGGACCGCCGACGCAAACTGGCCGAATGGGTCAGCCATCCCGATAATCCGCTGTTTGCCCGGGTGATGGTCAACCGGCTCTGGTTGCATCATTTTGGCGCAGGTTTGATCGAAACCCCCAGCGACCTGGGTTTTAGTGGCGGCAAGGCCAGCCATCCAGAATTGCTCGACTGGCTGGCCGGAGAATTTGTCCGACGCAAATTGAGTCTGAAGGCGATGCACCGGCTGATGGTGGGCAGCGCCGCTTACCGGCAGGAATCGGCTCCCAGGGCTGATTGTCTCGCTAAAGATGCCGACAACAGGCTGTTCTGGCGCGCGCGTCCCCGGCGTCTCGACGGGGAGGTGTTGCGCGATGCCATGCTGCAGTCGGCGGGTATGCTGAACACCCAGGCCGGCGGCCCCGGGGTCTCTGACTACAAAATGATCGATTCGGGCAATGGCACAGCCTATTACGAACCCCTCGATCCGGTCGGTCCGGAGTTCAACCGGCGCAGCCTGTATCGGTTCACCCCGCGTGGTGGTGAGCAGGCTTTGCTGGATCTGTTCGATTGTCCCGATTGCGCCGCCGCAGCCCCCAGGCGTAACCCCACCACCACTCCTTTGCAGGCCCTGGCACTCTGGAATGGCGGTTTTTCGTTACGCATGGCTGAATCTCTGGCGAAGCGTGCCGAGGCCGAGGCGAGTGACCCCGGACAACGGATCACCCGGGTGTACCAGGCCTCACTCGAGCGCGATCCCACCGCCGAGGAGAGGCAAGCAGCCCTGGAGCTGGCAGGTCGGCATGGCCTGCGCGCTGTCTGTAGGGCCTTGTTCAACAGCAACGAATTTTTGACGGTGGAATGAAAAAGCCAAGTGGTGGAGAGAAAATGATGAGCAGCTCTGGCCAAACGATCGGGGTGATGGGGCGTCGGCTGTTTTTGGGGCAAGGGACCGATGTCCTGGCGGGGGCCGCCCTGGCCACTTTGCTGGGCCGTGACGGGCTATTGCGCGCTGATGCTGGCGGTATCGCCGAGGGGGATTTTCGCCTGCCCGCCAAGGCCAAGCGGGCGGTGCAGATTACCCTGATTGGCGGCATGAGCCATATCGATTCGTTCGACCCGAAGCCGGCTTTGGAACGACTGAACGGTAAATCGCTGACTACCGACAAGCCGCCCGATGTCTTTTTCGGGCAGGTTGGTCTGCTACGCAAAGCAGACTGGGCTTTCAGGCCCAGGGGAAAAAGCGGCCTGGAAGTCTCGGACCTGTTTCCCCACATCGCCGGGCAGGCTGACAAACTGACTGTCATCCGTTCCATGATGGCCGATAGTGCCAACCATACCCCGGCGCTGTTTGTCGAGAATAGTGGCTTCCAGTTCAACGGTTATCCATCCCTTGGCAGTTGGCTGTCTTATGGCCTGGGATCCGAGGCGGATGATCTGCCAGCGTTTGTGGTGCTGCCCGATGGGCGCAGTGGACCCACAGGCGCTGCCTCCAACTGGACCAGTGGTTTTTTACCGGCGCAGCATCAAGGGGTGCCCTTTAGCGCGGGTGGTCAGCCGGTGCGCGACCTGGCGCCGGCGCGGGCTGTGAGCGAAAAAGAAGAGCGGGATTCGCGCGAATTCCTCGCCCGGGTCAACGCCAACCACCTCCAGAGGGCCGGTGGTGAGGGGGCTTTGGTGGCACGGATGAAGAGCTACGAATTGGCGGCCCGCATGCAGTTGGCGGTGCCCCAGGTGGCCAATCTGGCAGCGGAACCTGCCGCCATCCGCGCCTTGTATGGTCTGGACCAACCTACCACAGCCGATTGTGGGAGGCGTTGCCTGCTGGCCAGGCGGCTTCTCGAGAAGGGGGTGCGTTTTGTGCAGGTATATTCAGGCGGTGCCATCGCCGGGTCACCGCGTCAAAGCTGGGATGCCCATGAGAATGTGCGCGAGAACCATGGCGCCGAGGCGGCCCGTATCGATCAGCCTGTTGCGGCTCTGCTGGAAGATCTGGCCAGGCGAGGCATGCTGGATGACACGTTGGTGATCTTCACCACGGAGTTTGGGCGCACACCCTTCACGCAATCTGCTTCGGGCACTGTGGGGCCGGGCCGTGATCACAACAAGTATGGTTTCTCGTGCTGGCTGGCTGGGGCGGGACTGAAGCCTGGCATGGCCTATGGGGCCACAGACGAGACAGGCTGGAAGGCGGCTGAAAAACCGGTCACCTGGCCGGATTTCCACGCCACTGTGCTGCGCCTGCTGGGCATTCGTCATGACCGTCTCACCTACTACCACAACGGTATCCGCCGACGGTTGACAAATGTCCATGGCGAGGTGGCGGAGGGGATTCTGGCCTGAGTTCTCCCCACAGCGCGTTCACTGCGGCAAATCGAGGCGCATGGTGTAGCGCGGGCTGCGGGCGTTGGCATCGGGGTGGAAATAGATCATTGCCCGGCATTGGCCAACTGTCTTGGTGCCGCCACCTTGTCGCAATTGCTGCAGGATGCGTTTGGCATCGCGGGGGCTCAGGTGGCCAATCATGGTTCCCTGCACTTCTACCCGCAGGGGATGGGTATTGGCGGGATCATAATCCTCTTGCTTCAGAGTGGCTTCCACCCCCAAGCCTTTGCCGGGGATAGCCTCAGTACCACAGAGCTTTTCCAGAACGGGTTGGTAACGGTCGCAGTCAGTCACCTCGGTGGCGAATCTGCCCTTGCCATCGAAATTCAGGATGGTTGAAGTTGCCTGTTTTTTTCCAAAAAGCCACTGAAGAAAGTTCATGAATCACACCTCCAAGGATATCTGGAAGGGCACTATTTATTATTTTAACCCTATCTAAAATGCAAACGCAAGTACTTTCAGGCCCATTTTCAGTGAACCATGGTGTTCCTGCAACCGCCTTGGTGGATCAGATTTGCCGGAAATGGCGGGGAGGATGAGTTGGTAGGAATTTCGATGGGGATGTGCCGCAAAGCGGAAGAATACTGTAATAACGATAGAATGACGGCATAAAGGGGCAATAAAATGGCCGGGTTTTGGTTTTTTGTGAACGGGCAAAGCCAGGGCGAGGTAATGACCGGGCTGGGTGCCCTAAAAGAGGGGCTTCAGTCCAAAAGAATTGACGAAGGGGGCTGACCCACGGCCAGCCCCCTTCGTCGTGATACTACAAGATATATTTGGGCGATCTATTTCGCCTTGCGGGCGCGGGGCAGGGGAGGTATGCGCATACTGGGACAGTCTGCCGCCAAGGGGCAGGCAGTGCATGCCGGCGCTTTATCATGACAGAATTCAAGGGCCACACGGCTGACCGTGTCGGTGAACTCGGCGTTCTTCGCTTTGGGGACCAGATGTTCCAGGCTGGCCCTGATATCAGGCAGCTTATCCAGCTCCTGATCTACCAGGCCGAGGCGCTTCAGGCATCGCACGGTGGAGTTGTCGACAGGAACCGCATGACCGCCCAGCGAGCGCTGGGTCACCCAGGCGACGATGAAATCGGTAATGGCCTGCTGTCGTTCGAGCTGTTTGGCGGCAATTTTCATGCCTTTTTTCTGCAGCAATTCCATATCGTAAGAGAATGTGGTTTCGAAAAGTTCCTGGAGGAATGCAACAAGACGCTCAGAGCGCTCGTAGGGTTGATGCAAACCCTCGAAGGCTTCTGCCAGTTCGCGAATAGCGCTGACGCGAACCTCGTTCCAATCGAAGAAGCGCTCCTGCAATTGCTGGAAAGCGCGGTCTGCCTGAAGGGGGCTGGCATCCTCGCGGCAGAAGGCATAAATAATCTGCTCCAGAACCGGGAGCGAATCGATATCTACGGCCTCGGTCTCAGGCAGGGTAGTGTCGAGCAAACCGACAAGCCCTTTATCTAGCACCTGGTTCAAAAGTTTCTGCTTGTTAACAATGCTACTCATGTGTCTCAACACTCCCTTGTGCCCGGGTACCATTCCGGTGGCGCGCCGCGGTTCCACCACGACCCACCCGGTTTACCGGGTGGTTTCACTGAGGCCAGCCACTTTCAATGGCTGGCCTTGTCTCCACTTGAGCCTTGATCGTTATTCCGGGATCGATGTTCCGTGGGACTTTCGGGTTGGCCGTCGCCGGCCTTTCCCTCTGCTTCGTCCGGGTCATCGTTCCCGTCGTCGTCCTGATCTTCGTCCTCGTCTTCGTCCTCATCTTCCCAATCATCATCATCATCATCATCATCATCAGCCAGCGAGGGGTTGACCTCTTCGATGGCGGCGGAATCGGCGGAGGTTGTTCCAGAACGGCCCAGAGCCTCGCTGATCAGGCGGCTGATTTCGACACTCTGTTTGACACCCAGATCGAGCACAAAGCGCAAGCTTGGCGTGTAACGGGTGCGCATACGGTCACCCAACTGGGCCTGGACAAACCCGGCCGCATGGTTGAGACCTTTCAGGGTGGTAGCTTGTTCCACAGCGGTTCCCATGACTGAAACATGCACCTTGGCATGCTGCAGATCGGGCGACACCTCGACACGCATCACTGTAACCCGCTTCACACGCGGGTCGCTCATCTTGAACAAAATGGTCTCGCTGGCAACTTCGCGGATCATCTCGGCGACGCGCAACAGCCTATGACTCTTCATGGAAAAACCACCGGCCTCTCAATCCATGGAACCCAGTTCATCGAAGGACAGTACTTCGAGCTCATGCCCGCACAACTCGGCGACCGGGTGAGCACGCAAGCGCTGCACCACCTGTTCGAGAACCTGCCGGGCCTGCGATGCCTCATTCGCCACCGAGGCGAAACCGAGCACTGCCTGGCGATGATCCTCCAAGGCATCCACCTCGGAGGCGCACACGCCCAGATCCTGCCGCAACTTGTCCTTGATGCCCCGCACAACCTGACGCTTATCCTTGAGGCTGCGCGAATCACGCACCAGCAGCCGCACTCTCAGGCCGCCGACAAACATCTTTCAAGGCGCTCCCAAGGAGACCAACCAAAGCCAATATATCACAGAGTACGCTTCACCTGGTCGATGCGATAGGCCTCGATCACGTCGTCTACCTTGATATCGTCGTACCCGGCAACCTTCAAACCGCATTCCATGCCTTCGCGTACATCCTTGCAGTCGTCCTTGAACCGCTTCAGCGATTCGAGGCCAGCCGAGCGCTCGGCTGGTGGGTAAATAACCACACCACGCCGAATGACCCGAACCTTTGCCGAGCGTTCCACCACACCCTGGGTGACGAAACAACCAGCAATGGTGCCCACACGGCTGATCTTGAACACTTCGCGCACCACAGCGCGACCGAGATGCACCACCTCTTCCCGTGGCTTGAGCTTGCCTTCGAGGGCAGACCGCAAGTCTTCGGTGAGTTTGTAAATGATGTCGTACTCGCGGATGCTGACGCCCTTTTCCTCAGCGAGGGAACTGGCGCGCTCATCAGGCACGGCATTAAAACCCAGTATGAGGGTGTCGGCGGGACTCGTCAGGGCCAATTGCACATCCGACTCGGTGATTCCACCCACAGCGGCATGCAAAACCCGCACCTTCACTTCGTCGTGCTCCAGCTTCTCCAGTTCTTTCCGAATGGCTTCCAGCGAACCACGGAAATCCGCCTTGAGAATGACCTTCAACTCCATCTGCTCGACATGGCCGGTGACATTGAAGTTGAGCGGACTGCGACGGATAGTCGCTTCTTCAGACTGGGAATGCCGACGATTTTCAGCAATCTCGCGGGCGATGGTGAGTTCGGGAACCACCAGGAAAGTATCGTCAGCGTTGGGGACGCTATCAAGACCCATCAGCCGGACGGGCACCGTGGGGCCGGCATGATCCAGCGGCAAACCCAGATCATCGTACAGCATGCGAACCCTGCCAAAGGCCGAGCCACACAGGACCACATCGCCCTTTTTGAGGGTTCCATCGCGGACCAGAAGGGTTGCGGTGACGCCTTGGCCTTCGCTGATATGGGCCTCGAGACAAACACCCGAAGCTGGCTTGTTCGGGTTGGCCCGGAGGTTTTCCATCTCGGCAACGATACTGAGGGTCTCGAGCAGCTCCTCAACGCCTTTGCCAGTGGCAGCGGAGGTTTCAACGAACGGCACATCGCCGCCCATATTGTCAGGGACCAGCTCCAGACCATAGAGCTGCTGACGGGTTTTCATGATGTTGGAGCCGGGCAGGTCGCACTTGTTGATAGCGACAACGATCTTCACACCTGCGGCCTTCGCATGGCTGATGGCCTCTTCGGTCTGAGGCATGACGCCATCATCAGCAGCCACCACGATGACAGCAATGTCGGTGACATTGGCACCACGAGCGCGCATCTTGGTGAAGGCCTCGTGACCCGGAGTGTCGAGGAAAGTGACTGGCTTGCCATTCTGCTGCACCCGCCAGGCCCGCAGTACCTGGGTGATACCACCTGCTTCTGTGGAAACCACATTGCTTTTGCGGATCTTGTCGAGGAGGGAGGTTTTGCCGTGGTCGACATGTCCCATGATGGTGACGATGGGCGCACGGGGCTCAAGCTGCTCGTCGGTGTCGATGACGGCAAACTTGCGCACCAGTTCGTCTTCGTGGCTTTCCTTGGCTTTGACTTCCAGCTCGATACCCATCTCGAGAGCCATCAGGAGCGCCATTTCGGTCTCGATGGTGCTGTTGATGTTCAAACCCATGATGCCTTGGCTCATGAGTTTCATCAGCAGCTCGCCGGTTTTCATGCCGATGGCTTCGGACAGCGAGCGGACATTGACAGGCAGGGTGATGGGTACCTTGCCCTTGCGCGGCTGCACACCTTTGAGGCGCTGAGGCTTGCGCCCCATGCGGCGGGAGCGGGGATTGTCGTCATCGTCAATGCGATCGAGACGGACATTGCTGGTAGAATCCCCACCGCGACGGACCTGGCGCTCGTTGCGCTCTTTGTGGCGGTCCGCCCGCCCGGCCATGCTGCCAGGTTTTTTCAAGGCCGCGCCCTTGCGCTCCTCTTCTTCATCCTCAGCGGTCGGTGGCGTGGTGCCAGCGGCATCGCTACGGATCTTTTCAGTCTGGAGCGACCGGGTGAGGTCTTCGATACGGATCGGATTTTGCCCGGGCTGAAAATCCTTGGGCAATTCGGCGAGCTTGCGGGGACCGGTGGGGACCGGTGCCTGGGTGGGCTGAGGCCGTTGCGGCATGCCCTCGGTGCCATGCTGTTTCAGGGGCGCCGGGGGGACCACGCGGATCATGCCAGGCCGTGGCATGACGCGACTGCGACGGTCACCGCCACCAGGGCCACCTGGCCCACTGTTTCCACCAGACGGACCACCCGGACCCGAGGGGCGATTGCCGTCCAGATTACGCAGGCGAGATTGCCCCATGCCCGAGGGTAACGGTGGCGGTGAGGCCCCGCCACCGGGGCCAAAAGGCGTGGGCGGAGTGACCGGTGAAGATCCGGCACGGGAATGCGTCAGAGGAGCGGGAGGGCGAGGCGAATAGTCTCCGGCTGGCCGTGGAGCCACGGATGGGCGGGGTGTCGCAGGAGCCGCTGGTGTGGCAACTGACGATACGGGGGCTATGGGCCGCTGGGTTGGTTGCGCTGGCTGAACTGGCTGAGCGGGTTGAGGGCTCTGTGCCTGTGGAGGGGCTACTACGACAGGCCTGGGCGTGGGCACCGGCCTCGGTCCTACTTGCTGCATCGGCGGCCTGGGACTACCCGGGGAAAAGGGCGCACGCGGTATATTGAGATTGGCTGGCTTCAACGATTGTGGCATCGGGGGGCGTGGCGCAGGAGGCCTGGGGGCCGGTGGCTTGGGAGCCACATTGGGGTCAACCTGCGCAATCGCAGGGGCCGGGACCGGAGCCACAACTGGTGGGGCGCTGTTGACCGGTGCCGCAACGGCAGGAACCGGCTCAGCCACCTGCGGTGGGGCTTCGGTGACTTCGACTGGGAGAGGTGCAACCACTTGAGGAGGTGGCACAACCACCTGGGCAGCGGGCACTTCTGCAGGCGCCGGAGTAGCGGGTACTTCCGCAGGCACCGGGACTTCGGCTTTGAGATTAACGATGGCCTGGGGAGCCCGGATGGGTGCCAGTGGCCGCACCGCTCGGGGAACGGCCGGTGGGCGTGGCGGGGCGGCGGCAGGAGCCGAGGCCTGGGCAGGTTTTGGCCCACCCTTTTTGACCATCAGCACCAGAACATCGCGTTGTTCTGGCTCGATGCTACTGAGCTGGTTTTTTACATCCCAGCCTTGGGACTTGCAAAGATCGACCAGATCTTTGCTGTCCACATCCAGCTCACGAGCGATTAAGTACAGTCGAACCTTTTCCTTCTGCAAGCTAAGCACCTCACACGCGGAGGATCCCGGGGCAACCCCTCTGGGACCAGATATTTCATTCTAAAGGACCAAATCGGCTTGAGAAGGCCCAAATTGCCTATCGTCAAGCAGTTTACCTGAAATTGTCTTGTCAAACACCCTTCTATTTCCAACCCCAACACCGTCAAACGCCCCCGGTGGAGTGCCCGTTGGCTCCACCTGATTTTTCCTGGGAGGGGTCTTCAGCCCCCAGCAGATCGTCCAGAGTCGTTTTGGCCTGGGCAGGTGCCGCAGTTTCCGGCACCGGAGCTGGTGCCTCCTCGGCGGCCTCTTCAGAAGCTTCTGCCTCGGAATCACCAAAAAGCGCATCCATACCTTCGGCGGCGGGGGCTTCGCCTTCTTCGGCTGCCTCCGCAGGCTGCTCATCTTCTTCCGAAGTGGCGTTCTCCATCATTTCGGCGTATTGCTCGGCGTATTCGAGAACATCGTCGGCCTCTTCCTCGCTCAGGACATTACCCGAAAGAGTTGCGATATCTTCCGCCTTCAGGACCGTAATATCCTCGTACGAGAAACAGCCCTCGGTGATCAGTGTTTCGATCAGTTCGTCGGTGATGCTGGGGATCTGGCGGAACCAGAGTTCTGCCTTGCTCAGTGATTTTTGCAGTTCATCATCGGTCATGATCTCGATATCCCAGCCCACCAGCTTGGTGGCGAGACGGACATTTTGACCTTTTTTACCGATGGCTAAAGACAAGTTCTCGTCATCGACCAGCACAATGGCGCGGCCCAGGCGGGGGTAGCAGTGTACATCAAGGATCTGGGCGGGTTGTAAAGCGTAACGAATAAGCACTTGCAGGGAGTCGTTCCAGCGAACGATATCGATCCGCTCGCCATGCAGTTCTTCAACGATGTTCTTGATACGGCTACCCCGCACACCCACGCAGGCGCCAACGCAATCGACTTTCATGTCGCTGCTGGCGACGGCCACCTTGGCGCGGTTGCCGGCCTCGCGGGAGACTGCCCGGATTTCGATAACATGATCAGCGACTTCCGGGATTTCCTCTTCGAAAAGCCTGCGGACCAGATCGGGGTGGGTGCGGGAGAGCACGATCTTGACGCGATTACTCTCGCGTTTGACATCAAGAATAACCGCCTTGATGCGGTCGTTGGGGTTATGTGTTTCGCCGCGAATCTGCTCGGAGGGGGGCAGGATGGCCTCGAGGTTTTTTTCGCCATCGAGCTGGACAGTTGCCACGCCTCGATCACCTTCCCGGCGTCGATCGATACGCTTGATGACACCCAGCACCAGGTCCCCACGGCGACTGGTGAATTTTTGATAAAGTTCTTCCGATTCCGCCTGGCGGAAGTTCTGGATTATCAGCTGCTTGGCACTTTGTGCCGCAATACGGCCCAGCTCGGCGGGATCCATCACCACATTGTTCATGATCGCAACAATGTTACCTTCTTTGCGGTCGATGGTGACGACCACGGGCGGAAGGAACGGTTCCGGCTCCAGGCCGTCGTCGTTATCGCCATCGGTTTGGTCAGCGGCAGAGCTGGCGGCGAGGGTATTTTGGCCCTTCATGCGCCGTTCCTGGTCGCGCAATTGATCAACTTTGCGGTCGGTTTCCCATTTTTTCAGCAGGGCGTGCTGGATCGCTCTTTCGATGCTGGTGAAAATCAGCTCGCGGTCCAGACCTTTTTCGTTCTGGATAAAGCTCACCGCCTTGAGCACATCGTCACCTTTCATGCTCCCACCCCCGCAAGCCGACTATTGTTTCGCAAATCATCCGCCATGCCCGTGGCACCTTCATCCCATGACAAAAAGAGAAGCAGGTGAAAACAGCCTGCTCCAAAAAATAAAGGTGGGCTCTTCGCCCACCCTGCCACGCCTTTTCAGGCAAGTCCGGGTGGTAACCAGTCCCCATGGTCTAGTTACCTAAGCCATCATCAAACCGTTTGAGGCCGTTGCTGTCAAGCACGGGCGGTGGTTTTGCGGTTTTTTCCGGTGATTGCGAATGCCGATCTGTCGGGGAACTGGTGGGTGTGGTCTCATAGGATGCAGTGGTGGATCAATCAAACACGGGCGCGGTCGCCTGGAATGTTCCCGGTGGGATCTGTTTCTTGCCGTGAGTGTGGGACAGTATGACAGGCCTGGGGTGGATTATTGCCATGAGCTGGACAGAACTGCTGGTCGCTGTGTTATCCCTCACCACCCTGGAGGTGGTGCTGGGTATCGACAATCTGGTGCTGCTGGCCCTGATAACCCAGCCCCTCCCCAAAGAAAAGCGTGAAAAAGCCCAGCGTATCGGTCTACTGGCGGCTCTTGGCACCAGGCTGCTGCTGCTGGCGGTTGTCAGTTTGCTGATGCGGTTGAACGAACCTCTTTTCAGCCTGCCTGGCTGGCTATTTCGCGAGGAAGGGGAGCACGGATTCTCAGGTAAACAGCTCATCCTGCTCGTTGGTGGTTTGTTCCTGGTTTACAAGGGTGTGCGGGAGATTCATGAGAAACTGGAGGGCCCGGAGGGCCAGCATGGCTCCGGAGGCCCGAACAAAGCCGTTCCCTCGTTTGCCTGGGTGATTGTCCAGATCGCCCTCATTGACATCCTGTTCTCCCTGGATTCAGTCGTTACCGCAGTGGGTATGGTGCAGAGTTTCCCGGCGATCGTTGCCGCCATGCTTATCACGGTGGCCGTGCTTTTCTTCTTCAGCAGGCCTGTTTCGCGCGCCGTGGAGAATCATCCCACACTGCAGATGCTGGCCTTGAGCTTCGTGATCCTCATTGGCGCGGTGCTCATCATGGAGGGATTCGGCAAGCATGTGGAAAAGGGTTTCATCTACTTTGCCATGGGTTTTTCGGTAGTAGTCGAAGCTTTGAACCTGATTTCGAAATCGCGCAAAAGCAGGCCGGTGGAGTTAAGGCCACCGCAATTGCCGGGGCTGGTGGCGGATGAACCGGAAGCCTTGCCCGGTGAACCGGTGCGGTATCCGGCCCCCTGAGGCTCGGGTTTGCCGCGGGCTGCCCATCCGGGGTGTCAAAAGTTTCGGTTTGTTAACCGGAACGGAGTTTGCCAGCCCAAACCGGCGGAGCGCAGGGAACCAACTGCTTTTCTCGCCCCAATGGTCCTGCAAAGTGCAGAATGAATGCGGCGAGATGGAGCCTGGCCAAGTCACGGTGACTGATGCCACAGACCTGCAAGATCCATGGACTGCCCGCCAGAAAGTTCTGGCTCAAGTCGGGTTATTCCATCAGGGTTTGTTTTTTGGATTGTTTCAGCCGTAATCCCTCCTTTCTCCGGTCAGCCTAATTGTTGGTCTGTACCAAAGCCGTCGCACATAAAAAAATATGTGTCGTTGCTGGATGTTGATTGCAGGTGAATGACGATGACCGGTTTTTTTCTAAATCAACAGGGTTTGTGAAATTGCAAGCCATCCGAGGCATTAAATTCAGAATGTTTGCCCGATTCCGCCAAGTATGTTTTTGATGCCTGATTACCTGATTGCCTGATTGCCTGATTTGAAATAAATTTGTATCGGAATTGCAAGAAAAGATAAGGAAATTCGGTGCGTGGTTGGTTGCGGAAAATTTTTGTGGTACCATATATTCTGGTGAAAATAAATAGAATGAATGGTTTGGAGGCTTTGTGATGAATTTTGGCAAAAAAAATAAGCGTGGTTTGGTTCTGGAGCAACTGGAAGGCCGAACGGTTCCGGCCACTTTCATGGTTTTAAATCTGGATGATGCGGGAGCGGGGTCATTCCGCCAGGCAATGGTGGATGCCAATGCGCTCTCGGGGACTGATGCCATACGGTTTGAGGTTGAGGGCGTGCTCACCCTGGCCAGTGACCTGCCTGTTATCAACGAAACGGTGGACATTGATGCGCTGCAGACGGGTTCTTACCAACCCAACTTCCAGGTGAACGCCGCCAATAACGGGGGGCTGGTTTTCGGTTCAGGGTCGGTGGGATCATCCCTCCAGGGGCTTTCCATCACTGGGGCATCCAGAGATGGTGTCACGCTGTACGATTCCCTGATTCATCTGACATATAACTATATCGGTGTGGCGCTGGACGGGGTGACCGCCCAGGGCAACAGGGGTGACGGGATTCGGATCCTGCCCGGCTCAATCAACAACACGATTGGTGGTGACAGTTCGGCTTCCCAGCAGGCATCCAATGTCATCAGTGGGAACGCAGGCAACGGTATCCGAATCCAGGGATCAACCGGTAACCAGATTGGGCTGAACCGGATCGGCACCGATGCCATGGGTGTCCAGGCAATTGGCAATGGCCTTGATGGGGTTCTGGTGGAAGATTCCACCGAGAACCTGATCGGCACGGGGGATCCAGTTACAACGGTCGATTTCTACAACACCAGCGCCTTGCCGGATGTCACCGTCACTGCCTGGCAAGGTCTTCGTGGCAGTGCCACGCAGGGGGATTATATCATTGTCGGTTCGTCGGAGAGTAATGGCCTCTATTTTGATGGCTCATTGGATCTCACGAGTGGAACCACCGCCTTTATCAACTATCCAGGCGTAGTCAGCACCAGCATTTACGGTCCAGACCTGCAGGATGACGGTTCCTTGCATTTGGTGGGCAGTTACAAGAACGGCACAGGCGTTGTCAACGGATTTTTCATGGCCGGAAGCCTTGACCAGTTGCAAAACCAGACAGGCTCCTACCAGACCATCGTTTACGAAGATTCCACCTACAACTATGCCCACAGCACTATGGGTGGCCTGGTGGTTGGCAATGCGGACGGACCGGAGGGGGATTTTCCGATAGGAGCCGGGACCGCATGGCTTTACGACAGTTCGACCGGACAATTCCTCGAAAACATTGTTTACCCGGGTTCCATCAGTAACACCGCGTACGGTATATGGGATAATGGAGACGGATTTTTTACTATTTGTGGCGGGTACACCAGCCCTGACATGGTGGGGCATGCGTACCTGGTCAGTTACAACAGTCTGACCAAAGTGTATTCAAACTGGGCCTCCTTTGATCACCCGGTCGGGCCTCTTGGGCAGAACTACATCACCCATTTCGAGGGAATCAGTTGCGTTGAAAAAGGGGTATTCACCTTGGTCGCCGATTCCATAGGCGTTGGCCAGGACGGGCCGGCTATCGGTTCCTGGGTGTCCGTTCGTCGGGCAACAGGTGGCGGGTATGAGCAGGAGCGCTGGGTCGACCTGCAATATCCCGGGACCAGCATCCCCTTGTCATCGAACTCGGTTTATGGGACCGCTATGGTGGGCGTCTATATCGCTGGAGGTATAGCGTACCAGGCAAATATCGAGACCGATTTCACTCTTTCCAATGTGATCAGTGGTAATAGGGGCAACGGTATCCTTTTGGTGAATTCCACAAACAACCGGATCGGAATGAATTACATCGGCACCGATATCACCGGCCTGGTGGACCTTGGGAACCAGGGGAACGGAGTCGTCCTCGAATGGGGTTCCTCAGGGAATATGGTGGGTGGGCAGGCCACCAACGGCAACAGTCCGACCAAAGGTGTCTTTGCTCGCCCACCCCAGGGCAACCTGATTTCGGGTAATGGCAAGAACGGCGTCCTGATCCAGAATCAGGCCAGTTTTAATGTGGTGAGTGGCAACCGGATTGGCACCGATGATTCGGGTAGCGCACCGCTAGGGAACAGCCTGGATGGCGTTGCCATCATCGATGCGGACTGGAATGAACTGCTAGGCTGCACCGACCCGCAGGATCCGTTTGTCTTTTACAATGTGATCAGTGGCAATGGTGGTAACGGTGTGCGTGTTCGCAATTCCGACAATATCACCATCCATGCCAACTTCATGGGAGCCGGGGCTGACAATGCCACGGTTGTCCCCAACGGCCTGAACGGATTGCTGGTCGAGGGAGATTCGAAAAATACCCAGGTGGGTGGGGTGATTCCGCTGGGCAATGTGATCGCCGGGAACCTGCTCAACGGTATCGAAGTCCGGGATACCGTCAGCGGTTTTGTTTCCTTCAACACCTTTGCCGGCCTTTTTGCATTCAGTTCAGCGGCGCCCAATGGTGGCGATGGAATCCTGATCACCTCCACGGGTGGCAACAACCTGTTACGAACCAATGTGGTTTCGGGCAACCTGGGGAACGGGATTCATCTTTCCGGAGACGCGACCGGTGTCACAGTGGACCCAAATATTGCCGGCTTGGACACCATGGGCGCACGGATCATGGCGAACGGCCAGAACGGTTTGCTGATTGATGGCAACGCCCACGGGAACTTGATTGGCGGCACATACCGTTCGATCATGATGCAAAATACTTTCAGTGGCAACAGGAAATATGGCATCGCCTTTGACGGTAAATCCTACGATAACCTGGTGTATAGCTCGGTGATTGGCCTGGATATTATAAGTGTTTACCCTGTGGGTAATGAACTTGGCGGGATCTACCTGGGGCCGAACACCCACAACAACAACATTGGCGTCACCGATCCAACCTTGCCGAACATCATCTCCGGCAACCTGGGCGATGGTATCCTGATCGAGTATTCGGACTACAACAACCTCAGCTACAACGAAATTGGCGGTAGCGCAAACGACCGGGTGATCCCGAATCAGGGCAATGGTGTCACCATTGTGAACGGCACCGGGAATCTTGTAGGCGGTCCAGGTAAAGGAAACACCATCGAGGGTAATCAGGGTAAGGGAGTCGCGCTGCTGGGTGGTTTAGGCAACTCCATTCTGGCCAACTCCATCAGCGGTAACCTGTTTGGTATTTCCCTCACCGATGGCGCCAACGCAAACCAGCCAGCCCCGGTCCTTGCAAAGGCCAAAGCGGTGGGGGCGCAAGGGGTGAAGATCAGCGGTTCAATCAGCGCCAAACCCTTTTCAAATTATGTGGTGGAACTGTTTGCCAACGAGGTGGCTGGCGGCATTGTCCATGACAGGCTGGTCATGTATCAGGGGCAAACACTCATTGGCTCAGTGAATGTACTCACAGACGGTTCCGGGGTGGCTTTGTTCACCTACGAGGATCCGGATGCAACGCTGGCTGGCACTGTTTTCACATCGACAGCCACGGAACTTGCCACAGGCAACACTTCAGCATTTTCCCTGCCGGTGGTGCTGGACTTTGGCTCCATTGTGGCGGTTGGGAGTGGTGCCGGGGTTTCTCCCCTGATTCAGGTTTATTTTGCGGGCACCAACGAACTGCTAACCACTATCAGGCCTTTTAGCTCCCAGTACCTGGGTGGCTTGAATGTTGCCGTCGGTGACCTGGACGGAGACGGGGTCCCGGAAATTATCGCTGCTTCGGGTGGTGGTGCCCAGGCCACGATCCAGGCCTTCGATACCCGTACAGGTGCCCTGGTATTCAGCGCTTATGCTTTTCCGGGATATTCTGGCTCAATAACCGTTGATTCCGGTGACCTGAATGGCGATGGCAAAGTTGAGGTTGTCGCTTGCTCTGGTGCGGGGTCCATGGCGACCATCTCGGTGATCGATCCGGAAACCGGGCTTGCGACTGACAACTTCTACGCATTTGGAAATGGCACCACAACCGGTGGCACTGTGGCCGTGGGCGACACGAATGGCGACGGCAAAGCGGAGATAGTTGCTGGATCCGGGGCAGGCAACCAGGGCATGGTGCGGATTTTTCATGACACCGACCTGGGCTGGGAAGTCATTGCGGAGTTTGTTGCCTTTGCCAATTACAATGGTGGGGTCAATATCGGAGTGGGAGACATGAACGGCGATGGTCGCGCCGATATCATCGCGGGCTCTGCGGGGGAAGGGATTGGCACCGTGGCCATCTTTGATGGTGGCAGTCAGGGTGCCCTGAAATGCTTCTATGCTTATGGCTCCACCTATATGGGTTCAGTCAGTGTGGGCTGTTTTGATTTGAATGGTCCAGGGAAAGGGGGTGGGATTGTCACCGGAACCGGGCCCAATTCAGGAACCATTTCCGCTGCACCGGGGCAGGAATCTTCATCTCATGTGGTGCAGTTCCGCTACAATGATCTGGCCACTCTGGCGAGCGATTATGCCTATCCAGGTTCCATAACCAATGGCATCTCGGTCGCCGGAACTGTGGCGGACATCCTGTTCAGTGAGGGTTTGATCTCTCTGCCCATTTGAAATCCAGGCAAGTCAACCTGATTGGGATCAAGGCCAGACACTTGCGGTGTTTGGCCTTGATTGTTTGAGGAGCAAGCCATGGTGGTTGAACCAGTCACGGGCTATCTTAGCCGATGGAATAAAGAGACAAGTGGAGGCGGGTTTTGGTGATTCTGTGTCTATGTCGGCGGATGCCAGGCAGGGTGGCCTGGTTTTTTCTGGACTCTGGTGCCGTGGCCTGTTCTTTACGGTTGGGGGATGGAGCCACGGCTCAGCAGGCCGCCCTGCTTGGAGTCTGCCGGGTGGGGAATATGCCCTATGGAATAAGCCTGACCCATGTTCAAAAGGAAACAAGGAAATCCGGCTCGGTGATGGAGTTCGTTCATCCGTCCTTGATTTATCGATCAGTAACCCTTCAGCGGCATGCAGTAATTTTTTGTCGGCAAAGGCGGAAGTTTTCCTAAGCGGATATAGGATTTCAAGGCATCTACGAGGACCTGCACGGGGTTGTGTCCGCGCATCTTGAGAGTGCGGAGGATGGTCCTGAAGGTGGCTTGGGGCTTGGCCCCCTTCTCGCTGCCATTGGCATTGCTGTTCTTCTGGATACCGAGTTGTAGGCGCCCCAAAAGTCGGTCACCAAAACCCCGATAAAGAATGTCCGGATCTGCCAACTTCGGCCCAGTCTTGCGCGAAGCCATTCGCGGATCTTTTTCCGTATGGCGCACCGCCTTAAGGAGCAGGCTCTGATCCGGTTGCCCCGGCACCACAACGGGACCGGCCATCGCCCAGGTGGGCCTGACCGAGCAGGAGGCCACCCTGCAGGGCATCCCCCACGAGGTATTGAACATCCCGGCCAGCTCTTCCGACCGTATCCAACTGGAAGAGGAATTCGGTTGGTTGAAGTTGATCTTAACCAAGGGCACCGACCAACTGCTGGGCGCAACGGTGGTGAGCACGCACGCGGGCGAACTGATTTTCCCGGCGGTGGAAATGCTGCAAAAAGGCCGTGGGCTGAAAAGCCTGTTTGGGCTGATTCTCCCCTACCCCACCCGCATGGAAATGTAGACCGAGCGATCCTCACCTGGCGGGCCCGCCGGTTTGCAGCATCATCCTTCACCCAAAGGTTGGTGAGACTTCTCACCGGGTTTGAAAAAAAACCGACCCGGTAATGCCCAACTTTCCAACTCCCCAAGTGCGGGGGGGGTACTGCGGAGTTGCACACTTGGGGACTTGGAGCCCCGCAAACCCTTTGAGTTCCAACTCTGCAACTCCCCAAGTGCGGGGGGGGGTACTGCGGAGTTGCGAAGTTGCAGAGTTGGAACCGAAAAACCTTCCCTAGGGTATGGCTTTGCCAAGGATTTACCCAGAAATCAACCAATAGACGCTACCCCAAATCCAACTCCCCAAGTGCGGGGGTGTGTTGCGGAGTTGGGGAGTTGGGGAGTTGGAACCAGGAAGTTAGCCAACCCCTGACCCCCGGACCAAACTCACTTGGGGATTCCAGAGGAACTCAGGGCAAGACGAAAACCGTTCCTGCTGCCGCTGGCCGACTGACTATCGTTGCGGCGGAGCGCCGACCGGCAATGCGCAGCCTCGATGCCCCAACAGCCGCCACGAAGAACCCGCCTCGAGCCAACCTCATTGCCAAGGGGGTCGGTTATGGGCCCCTTGGGGTACTTGCCGTACCGATCCGCACACCATTCCCAGACATTGCCGTGCATGTCATATAGGCCCCAGGGGTTAGGGGGGTAACTGCCCACCGGGCTGGTTTTTCCCAGGGACGGGCCTTTTTGGGTGGTGCCGTAAAATTTGTTGCCATCGCAGTTCGCCTGCGTGCCGTTCAATTCATTGCCAAAATGGAAAGGCGTGCTGGTGCCTGCCCGACAACTGTATTCCCATTCGGCCTCGGTCGGTAAACGGTACTGGTGACCCGCTGCTTTCTCTGCGGGCAGATCAGACAACTTCTGGCAGAATTCCAAGGCATCGTTGTAGCGCACCGTCGCCACCGGCAGCGTGGCACCCTTGAATTGGCTCGGGTTCTTGCCCATCACCTGTTCGTACTGAGCCTGGGTCACTTCATAGACACCCATTCGGAAGCCCTGCGTCAGTGTTACCTCGTGCTGGGCTTCATTGGGATATCGTTCCTTCTCGGTCGCAGGGGAACCCATCA
>QWOS01000007.1 GCA_003669555.1 Planctomycetota bacterium | reverse complement strand
TGTCGCGTATCATTAGAGAGGACAGCTTGGACGGCATTATCAACCTGAACGGGTTCGGCCCACCTTGACCGAGGCCCGGCTGGCTGGCTCAAAAAAGAAGGCCGCCCAGGAGCGATCCTGGGCGGCCTTCTTTGATAGAAGCAAGAGATAACATCACAACGCATCCGCCTCTTGCCCACCGACAGGGTGGTGATGCAGCAGCCCCGGCCGACGCCATCATCAATTACTTCGACAGCAAGCCCCGATCCGAATTGATGTCTCCTCTTCTAACTGAAAGCACCTTGAGCGGCGTTCTCAACCTGAACGGCTTCTGCCTCCCTTGACCGAGGCCAGGCTGGCTGGCTCAAAAAAGAAGGCCGCCTGGGAGCGATCCCGGGCGGCCTTCTTTGATCTCAGGATTTGTAACCAGGAAGGGGTAACATCACTCAGGCTCGCCATCGCCGGGCACATTTTGGGGGGGAGAACCACCCGTCAAACGCTTGGTCCGCACACGCGGCTGCACATTGGGAAGAACCCGAGACCCCAGAGAAGGGGCGCGAGGACGATCGTCGTAACCACCCTTGCCATCGTCGCCTTCTCCATCGCCTTCCTCGTCGGTATACGAGGAATAATCGGAGTAATTGTAACCATATTTGTAACCGTAACTGTATTTGTAACCGTAGCTATACTTGTAGCCGTAGCCATATCCGTAACCATATTTGTCGCTTTCACGCGGGTCATAGCCGTTGACAATCACGCCCAAAACCTTGGCACCCAGAGTTCCCAGTACCTCGGCGGCTTGTTCGGCGGCTGGCCGGCCATTGCGGGTGATGCGCATCACCAGCAGCACGCCATCGACACGGGGAGCAACAATGCTGGGATCACTCACCGCCAAAATCGGGGGGGTGTCGATCAGAACGATGTCATACATTTTCCGCAGCTCATCAATCACCTCCACAAACTTCGGAGAAGTGAGCAACTCGGACGGATTGGCTGGCCGGGGTCCGCACGGCATGAGGTGCAACCCCGGGACCGCACAGGTGTGGATCGCCTCCTGCAAGGTGGCATCACCACTGACCACACTGGCCAAACCCACCTCGGGCTGATCCAGTTTGAAGATCTTGTGAACACGCGGCTTGCGGAAGTCGGCATCCAGGAGAACTATTTTTTTCCCTGACTGGGCTATGGAAATGGCCAAATTGGCTGCCGTAGTGGATTTACCATCACCAGCGACGGGGCTGGTGGCTTGCAGTACCTGGTGCCCATGCCCTTGGGTACTGAAGTACAGGGCTGTACGCAGGCCCCGGAAAAACTCCGCTTCCTGGCTTTTTGGATTGTGGAAGCAGATAAGGGTGGGGTCTACCTTGCAAAGCGCCTTTTCTTCCTCGTCCATGGGCGGGAAAAGTGGCAAATGACCCAAAACTGGGATTCCCAGGCGTTTTCGGATATCGTCGGGAGAGCGGAAAGTACGGTCCGCGCGCTCCATCAGCCAGGCAAGGCCTCCGCCGATCGCCACCCCGAAAATACCACCCGCCACCACGATCAGGGATTTGCGTGACGGCACCTCGCCACCCAGTTCCGGAATACGCCCCAGTTCCTGGGCATCGTAGCCGCCGTGATCCTTGGTCATCGCATACTGCTGCTTGTTGAATTCGATGGTTTCCGAATCCCGGGTCAACTGCTCCAGCCTACGGGACATTTCCAGTTTCCGGTTTTCCAATGCCTTGTGTTTGTCCAATTCCTCCTGCAAGGATTGACTTTCGTCTTTCACCTTGGCCAGCTCCGTTTCGTGCTCTTCGATGCGTTCAGAATAATGTTTCAGCAAGCCTTGGGCCTTGTTGCTGAAAATTTCATCCTCACCCAATCCTAAAAGGGAAGAAGCTTTGCCATCAGGGCCTTTGGGCACGATACCCTTGGCCATCTGGTCAATATATTCGCGAATATCCTTGATCTCATCATTCAGATTTTTGACATCCGGATGGTCTTTACCCAGCCCAGTACGGGCAAGTTGCTTTACCTTGCGCTCCAGGATGCGGATTTCCTGATTACGGGTCAGGTTCACCTCCGAAGCTGGGCTATCACCAACCCCCGGCAACAAATCAGTTTGACTGAGGGTGCCAGCCAAACGCATCTGGTCTGTCAACTCCTCCTGGCGGGCTCTGACCCGGTCGAGCCGATTCATCAGGCCGTTGCTTTTTTCTTGCAGCAATTTCTGCCGATTAACCACACCCGAAGTGGTGTTTTTCTGCAACTGCTCTTCTATGAGGCGCAGGTCCTCGCGCAGTTGCTGCGCCTCGCGCCTGGCCACCGTGGAAGAACGCTCGAGGCGTGTCATGAACTGGTCGTCGGCCAGATTGTATTCCTTGTCCAGGTAGTTCTTGTACCCCTTGATCACCGCCTTTAGAGCCTGGACACACTCTGTGCTGGAGCCGCTTTGGAAGCTGACCTTCAGGACATTGTTGGATGCAGTGGTGCTGCCGGCTTCCTTGGCCTTGATAATACCCACCCCTGCCCGAAGGTAATCAATCAGATCCTGGATTTCCTTCCCCTGAAAACGATTCACCGTAGCCGACACAGTTCCCGTGGGGGCATCGGTTTTGGGCGCCCCCGCCGTATCAGTCGCCTGAGCAACGCCACCGGCTATTTCACCTTGCTGCAACAATTGTGCGGCTTCCCTTAAAACCCGGTCACTTTTGATAATCGTTACCTGAATGGCAACATAATCATCCAGCATGGCGGTACGAAAATCTGATGCCATAGCCCCTTTCTTTTTCACCACCATCACATCCACCGAAGCCGCATAGGCGGGCAACATGCGCAAGGTGAACAAGCCACCTGCCACCAGACCCAGCACCGCCAGCACTGCGATCAGTCCCATGCGCTGCTGCAACATCCGGAAGATGTTCATCGCATCCTCAGGGAGGCGACCGCCCTCCTGGGACATTCGATCCAGACCCTGCTCTGTGGCTCTGGGCTGCAAGCTTGTGGACACCGCGACACCCCTTATTCAAACGGTCAAACCCGGTGACTACCGCTGCTCACGGCACTCACCCATTCATTCAATCATCACTCATGCTAACTGGCGCACTGGCGGCAACACAGGCTGCTGGGCCTGAATCAGTGCCGCAAATTTTGCCAGAAGCGGCTGCATACGCGCTAAAACCCGCCAAACCTCTTCATCCTGCGGGTCCCCCTGCAGGGTCACCCGCCCCACCACCATGCCAAGCTGTAGCACAGGCAGTTCAATTTTCCAGCATGTGCCGGTTGCAAGACTTCCCCCCGCCTTGGTCCAGCGGGCGTGAATGGATTCATGGACCACAGGCATATTCACATCCAGGAAAACAGCCTGAAGGTTCAGTTCCCCGGCTTGGGTCAATAATTCCTGCCATATTTCTTTCCACGGCCCGCTCCCCTGCAGGCAGATGAACATGCCACTTTTTCCAGACTCCATACCCGTTTGCCCCGGGTACCGAAAAGCCTGCCCTACTCGGGCCAGCACCAGCCTGCATTCGGATTTACCAAAGAGATCGAGTCCGACAATCACCAAACCCATAACCACCAGGGTCAGCCAAGCCACCCGGTCATCTTGCCATCGTAAAGCCAAAATCAGGGCGGTTGATGTCACCAGCCCAAGGGCTGCCACCAGCAACATCACATGAGCCGGCAACCAACCCGCCATTGCCAGAATATGGTGGAGGTGTCCCCGATCGGCGGTGTAGATGCTCTTGCCGGTGAGCTTGCGACGGATAATGGCGGCGGCGGTGTCGAGTATCGGTAAAAACAAAAGGCAAACCGGCAAAGCCAAAGGCAGGGGAGCGTCGTTCTTGCGTTCCAGATTCACCGCCATCATGGTGAGAAGTAACCCCACCGACATACTGCCGCTATCTCCCAGATACACACTGGCGGGCGGGCGATTGTAGGTGAGAAAACCGAGCAAAGCTCCGGCCATTGCCACCGCCAGAACCAAAGTGATCTGCTGCCCTGTCAGGTAAGCCAGAACCGCCAGGGTGATCGCCCCAACCAGCCCGACGCTGGTCAGCAAACCGTCCATGCCATCCAGCAGATTGGCTGCATTGATGGCACCAAGAAATAAAAAATAGGTGAAGGGTATTGCCAAAGGGCCCAAAGGAATGGACCGGTTCATGAATTCGATCTGGTTGATTTGCAGGCCACCGGGCAAAATCACCAGCGTCACTGCCAGAATCTGACCAAACAGCTTGTGTCGGCCACGGAGGTCGAAACGGTCATCCACCACCCCAACCAGCACCAGAACCGCGACACCACCCAAAAGACTGGCCATGCGCCCCACTGGCGGCAATAAACCGGAATTGGTCACCACCTGCCACCAAATCCAGAGCGCCGTGGTGAGAGTCAGACCGCACATGAGCACCAGCCCACCAACCCTCGGAACCGGGTCGGCGTGAATCTTGCGGTGGCCATCGGGTTTATCGACCAATCCCAAGGGACCTGCCATGCGACGAAAAAGCGGCGTGAGCGACAGGGCGGTAATCAGCGAGCAGAGGAATGGCCAAACCAGTTCCGCCGCGCCTCCCTGAGCTGTTTCCGCCAAAAAAAGCATTGCAAACCCTCAAGAAACTTTAGCAAGCATCACATCATCCAGCATTACAGACGCACCTTGACGCAAAAAGTTCACCAGCACCACAAATCTCCTCCCGGAGGCACTGGAGTGGATGGTCCCCTGCAAGCCTTTCAAAGGCCCCTGCTGGATCTCCACAAACATGCCCGGTTCGAGCTTGGCTTCGGCGGTGACCGGCGCCCCGCACGAAATCAAGGTGCGGATTTGGCGAATCTCAGAATCAAAACGGGATTGATCCGCAACCATCTGGATCGATGCGGTATGCCTGCAGGTAACTCCCAGATGGTGTTCCTCGTCATTGCCATAGAGAAAGAGGTAACCAGAAAAAATCGGTAAAAACGAGGTATACATTTTGCCGCGTATGAGATGACGACGCTGCGAGCATGGCAAAAAATAAGGCACGCCCCTGGCCAGCAAAAAACGGGCTAGCATCTTTTCCTGTCGGGGCCGGGTATGCATTACCCTCCAGCAGCGCCCGGTATCAGGCACCAGCAAATCACCATCAAACAAATTATTGGGATGAACGCTTGGTTCTTCGGGCAAAATCGGCATACGCTGACAAGGACCTCTGGGACGGGCCAACAATCAATATCTGGTCGGGGAAACCAGAAATTTGATTATAACAGGCAAGCTTAGGTCACAAATCAGTCTGCAGTCAAACTTCTAATCTATTTTTTACCAATTTTTCTTAAAACCAAACAACCTAATAAAATGCCGAAGAGAGGACTCGAACCTCCACTCCCTTGCGAGAACTAGCTCCTGAGGCTAGCGCGTCTGCCAATTCCGCCACTTCGGCTGTGTAATTAAATTACCTCTGGGAGGTACATTCGTCAAGCGAAGGGTTACGCCGTGTCCCCTTAGTGCGAAGGTGTTAAACCGGGCATTCGGGTGATTCAGCCCAAGGTTCCAGGCCACACGGGGCAGGCGGGCTCCAGGGGGAGCCGAATTTTGGCCGGGATGCCACTTCGCGAAAATCACGCCACCAGCCACGCCCAGGGGCGCCGGGGGCCAGCTTCCCGGGTCCTGCCGCCAGACAAGGGGTTGGCAACTCCTCGATCAACACCCCCAGAAAGGTTGCCTTCGCCAGCATTTCCGCCCAGGCAAATTCTCCCGCAGACTGCAGGTTCAATGCACCAACCCATTCAGAACGCATGGCCCTGATTGGGGTTTCAGGATCATTCCCTGGCGCACCCATCACCCAGCGCACAGAAAGGCGGCGAAACCAGCCAGACCAGCCTGGCCAGCGAGGTTGCCTCCCGGGTTCCAGAGCCAACAATACACCACCCAGCCATTGAACCATCTGGTAAACAGCTAGCCCCGGCCAGCTCCAGCCTGACTGGGGCCGAGGTGCCAGCACGAAATGGGCCTTGCGGAGCTGTCGCTCCATTTCAGCTAGCAAACCAGGGTCGGGAAGGGGGCCGCGCCCATCCACCACCAGTATTCGCGGGCACCTGGAAAGGGCCATGGCATGGCCCAGCCATGGCCCTAGCTTTTCCGGGTCCTCGATGTCCAGGAATTCGGGTTGGAAACCCGAACCAGGCAAAACGGGGTGGTGACCTTGTTGCTTCAATCCGCTGGCGGTAATGACCTGGTGGATCGGTAATTCAGGGGGAACTGTGCCAAGCCAATCAGTCCATTGCCGCAAAGTGGGCGCAGGGAAACCTTCAGGGGCTGGGGACACCACCAGGGAAAAAGCGGTCTGCTCCAAGGTGGGCAACGGGTGGAACTGGGGCATGGGTCACTTCCTGCCAATTTACCAGCCCCCGTGAAAGCCGAAGCCGCACGCAAGCCAGGTTGTTACCGGGGCCGTCCAGCCCCCCATCCGCCAGATCTTCCACCCGCATGTCCAGATCTTCCACCCGCATGTCAGGGTGCACAAAATACCCTTCGAGCAGGCGCGCAGTCTCTGTCACCACCACCACACCACCCGGCCGGCTGGCATCCTCCAGCAAACTGGCCCACATCACCCGGGTGGTAAAAGGCCGATTCAAATGGTACGCCAGCAAATGGTCTTCCACCTGAAAGAATACCAGATGATCCTGTGGCGAGATTTTTTCAGTGATATTGCTGGCCAAGTCACGGTATTGGGTCTCCTCCCCAGTTGGCAGCGCCCGGTTTCCATGTATTTGCCAGCCCATGGGCACCAGCACCAGGGCCAATCCACAATTGGCCAACACCAATCGCCGCCTGGGCTTGTTGAGACAGGCCCATAGCCTTTCCCTTCCCTCAGCCATCGAAAATGCCAGCAGTAATGCCAAGCCAGGCAATACCGGCATGAGGTAATCTGCCCGCTTGAACCGGGCCAAACTCAACAGCCCCACTCCACCCATAGTCCAGGCTAGCCCCAGCTGCCACCAACCGCGGGTGGTCTGCCCCCGGGGTGGGTATCGCCAGGCCAAAAAAGCCGCGAAAGGCAGCAACAGACTAGCGGGCAAGGCACTAACTGGAAGTTGGGCCAAATAAAACCACGCCGGGTGACTGCGCAACCGGCTACCCCCCATGCCCCGCCCCACGTGGTGCAGCCCAAAAAATTCCGTGCCAAATGCACCCTGCGTCAGCTTGTCTGCCTGCCAAAACCAAGGCCAGGCAAGGGCACTTCCAGCCACCAGAGTCGCCGCGCAGCCCAGCAACCACCGCCTGCCCCCCGGGTTGTTCCACTCCAGACAGCAGCGAGTCAACAGCACCGCAGCAGGAAGTACCACTGCCATGGGCCCTTTCACCAGCCATCCCACCATGAAACCAACCGACGCGAGCGCAAACCAGGCCCAGCGACGGGGGCCCATCACTCCGCGGGCCAATTCCCAAGCCAAAAGCCCGCATGTTATTGCAAAAGCCAGTGGAATATCAGTACGAGCCAGCCGGGAAACCCAGACAAATGCAGCCATTCCCAGCAAGAATCCAGCGGCCAACAATCCTTCCGCGGCATGGCCGCTCAGCCAGCAAGCCAGACTCAGGGCTAACAACATGCCCAACCCGGCACATGCCGCAGGCAAACGCACACTCCACGCATCTGGAGTGATCTGTCCAGCCAAATGGGCATAGCAGGCCACCGCCCAATAATAAGCAGGAGGCTTTTGAGCCTCCAGTGTGCCATCGGGCAGGGATGAGGGACCTGGCCCCCAATGATCCAGGAACCATTTGGCATTGAGAGCGGCCCGGGCTTCATGGCTTGCCAGCAGATCCCGCTGGCCGAGCTGTTGCAGCAAGGTCCAGCAAGCTGCCAATGCCAGAACCAAACCCAGAATCCAGCATGACAGTTTCGGCGTCTGCCCTTTTTGAGATGCTCCAAAGTGCCCGGATGCCTCAGGCTGCATGGCGCGATCCGCCATGCTCGTGCAGGCGCTGGTACACAGGACAAGAATCCATCAGCTCGTTATGCTTGCCCAACGCCGCCACCCGTCCATTATCCAAAACCAGAATCCTGTCGGCGATTTCCAGAGTATGCAGGCGATGCGTGATAACCAGCACGGTACGCCCGGGCAGGAAATCAGCCAGTGCCTTATGAATGAGCGCCTCGCTCTCCGTGTCAGTCTGGCTGGTGAACTCATCCAGGATCAGAATGGCCGGGTCACGCAAAATGGCCCGTGCCAGGCATATCCGCTGTTTCTGGCCACCCGACAGCTTGCCACCACATTCCCCGGCGGGCGTCTGATAACCTTGCGGCAAGGCACTGATAAAAGAATGGGCGTAAGCTTTGCGGGCCGCAGCCTCAACCTGCTCGGTGGTGGCGTTACGCACGCCGTAGGCGATATTGTTGTGAATGGTGTCATCAAACAACACCGTTTCCTGAGTGACCATACTCACTTGCTGGCGGAAAGATCTCAGGTGGATGGTACGGAGATCGATCCCCTCGATGAAAATGCTGCCGTGATCCGGATCATAAAACCTTGGTAGTAGTGAAAGAAGTGTGGATTTGCCGCAACCATTGCCGCCCACCACAGCCAGCACCTCACCACGACGAACCTCCAATGAGATATGACTCAGGATCGGACGCCCCGGATCGTAAGAAAAACACACATCCCGGAACTCAAGGAAAGGATGCTCGCCGCCATGGACCGGCCTGCTTGCGACCGGATCCATCACTAAGCGCCCCAGCCTGTCGCGACTGACCCAGGCTCCTTCCGGATTGGGGCTGATACGCGGCATGCGGTCCATGCACTGGTAGATGCGATCAGCGGCGGCTTCTCCAGCCTGAATCTTGGTGAAAACACTGGAGAGCTTGCGGACTGGATCGGCAATGGCCAACAGAAACACATACAATTGCAGTAATTCTTCTGTTTCTAATGGCTGTTCGGTGAACTTCAGCCCGAAGATCGAGGTTTCCTTCCGCAACACCAGGTAAGACCCCACCAGCAGGGCAACAGCCACGGCGGCAATCCCAAGAACCTCGATGGTTGGCCCGGCGACTGCGTCAATCTTGACCACCTTCATGGCCCGTTTGTAGTAATCGCGAGTGGCATCCCGGAATCGCAGCCTCTCATAAGGCTCCATAGTGTAGATCTTCACCACCCGTATGCCAGAAAACGATTCCTGAAGAATCTTGTAAATAGTGGAGATGCGCTCCAGGAGCCGGCGGGTGGCCTGCTTCATGGTGCGGCCAATCTTGCCCAGCAAAAATCCGGCGATTGGAACCATCACCAGGAAAAGCAGGGTCAATCTCCAACTGATCATCGCCGCCAGCACCACACAGGTGATCACCCGGAGTGGCTCCGCCACCACCCGGCCAAACAGGGTTTTCGTGCCGGTTCCCAAAGCTTCCATATCCACGGTAAAACGCGACATGAGATCAGCGGTGCCGCGCTCGGAAAACTGGTTCACATCCTGGCGAAGCACTTGCTGGTAAAAACGGTTGCGCAGGTCATAGATGCTGCGGCCCACCACACTCCCCACCAGCCAATCCTGCAAAAATTCGAAACAGCATTTGAGGATGGTGGCAATTAAAACCAACCCCAGCAGCACTGCCAAAACATGGAAAGGATCCGCAGGGAGCCAGTCCACCACAAACTTGCGGGCAACGCGCCAGTGGTATACTGTCCTGCGCAGCGACTCCACCCGAGCCTCGCGCTTCACCTGATCTCGGGTGATGTCCCGCAGCCGTTGCTCGACTTGCGAAGTGGAGGGCACGCCGACCATTTCGCGGGCCTTGACGCCAAAACGCTCCAAGTCCCCCTCAGCCGCCTCGATCTCCTTTTCGGTGGTGGCAATGCGCGAGTCGATTTCTTGAACCAGCGACTGCTCGCTACCCAGAATTTTCAAAATCGGGTAGATGCTTGTAAAATTGAGCCCCCACAGCATGGCAGCCAGGATGGCGCATACCAGCGATAAGGCCAGTCTGCCACGGTATGGCCAGGCATGCCGCAAAGCTCTGAGGAAATTACGCATGGACAGATCACCCCTGCGCCCATCAGGCGCGCTTCCCAAGTGGGTCAGGCACGGGTTTTAGCATCCCCACGCATCGGGCCACAACCCCCACCCGTCAGGAACAGGTCCGCAAGCTGGTTCAGGTACGCATGGTTGTGTAAAAATTGCAGATTTTCAGGTGCCAGATTTGTAAAACCTTCACCCTGCCTCAGGTTTTTCACCAGAGGGAGGGGCTTGTAGACTTTTCCATGTGCCAGCCCAGCCCCGGCAACCCACACCCCAAACACCCAACATCTTTATTCACAACGACTTACGAACCAAATTATCTTTTCCACCTTTTATGGCGGCGGCTGGTACGGGCTTTGCAAACAACTCCTTCGCACATCTGATGGCAACCCGTCAAGAGGAGCTCCGCCATGGCTCTCGAACTTTGCTGTGATCACTGCGGCGACCGCTTTCAGGCGTCGCCCGAAACACCGGCCCCCTTCATTCAGGAGGCCATAGCCAGTCCCTGCGGGCACTGGTTTTTCCTGGAGGATGGGGCCACCTTTGAGGACATGATCCATTCCACATTGCTGGAACAAGGGGCCATTTACTGCTCCGAATGCGGTCTACCCGTTTCGCTCTGCGAATCCAGCCTGAAGGACACTGGAGAGGCGCCGGAATACCACGACCACTTCTGAAACCTGCTTAAATAAATTCGCTCCAAAGCGTTTTTTTTGCAGGCCCAGTCATGTCCCATTGGGACATAGGGCATGGAATCCGGGCGGGACAATCCGGCGCACCGCCCGCATGATTCCATGGCGGGGGCGAGAAAAATCCTCGCCCCCGCTATTTTTTTCTTACCCAGGCCAAATGACTGCATTCAGCACGCCACAGCGGCTTCGTATGGGGATTCCTGGAGGATTCTGCCGGTTTCGCGGATGAATCCAAACAATTAATTATGGATCTGTAAGGTCTTGCCCCTGCACGCTTGCCCAGAATTTTCTAGCATGGTGGAATATCGCGGAGTGATTCCGCGCCAAAATGGCTGGATGGCGGGGACGCCCCTCATCTTGCAAGCGCGAGCCGATACGCGGGGCTTTTTTCATGGAAAAATGGTTTTGCTTGGGTTCCATGGGAGTGGCAGGCTTGCTCTGCCTGCTCTTTGTCCTCGACATAGCTGTCGCGACACCCTTTGGCGGCACCAGCATGGTCGTTGATATCCTCGGCCTCCTGGCGTCAGGGCTGGTGGGGTATCTTGGTTTCGATGCTTACAAGGACCTGTCCTGAAGTCTGGGGTCAATGGTGCTGAATGCCCCAAAACTTCAGTCAGCCAACCGCTTCCCCCAAACTTGCAGGGCCTTCATCAGGCCTACCGATGTGGCTTCATCGGCCTCACCTGCCACTTTCCAACCCAGTTCAACAATAACCGCAGTGGTCACCGGGCTCAGGCTGAAAATAGCGGTACGCCCCGACCGCAGGTCTTCCCGTAAATAATCCGGAGCCAGTTTGGCCAGGGCCCGCACAATATTGCCACTGGTGAGAAGCACTGCGTCCACCTGGCCTTCCGCCAGCCAGGCCCTCTCACTCTCATCGAGTCCAGACCGGTCTACCTGCCTGTAGGCAATCCATTCTGTCACGCAGGCCACCTCCCCCAGGGCCCGGGACAAGACATCCCGTCCCCTGTCGGCCCGCGGCAGCAGCACACGCAAACCTTTTATTTTGGGTAGCAGGGCAGCGGCAAGCGCCTCTGCCTGGAAGCTCTCTGGTACGCAATCTGGCACTATTCCCCGGTGGGCAAGGCTCTGTGCCGTTTCCCGCCCCACAGCAGCCACCCTGACTCCCCCCAGGGCCCGGACATCCAGCCCCAAGGCAGCCAGATGATCAAAAAAGAAGCGCACGCCGGGTACACTGCTGAAAACCACCCAGTCCCAGGCAGGCAATGCACCGATGGCAGGAAATCCAGGCAGCGGTTGCCCGGGCCCCACCGGCTGAATCTCCAGGGTGGGGATGTTGCAGAACCAGCCCCCAGCCTGCTGGACCCAGCGCAGAAGTGGCAATTCCTGCCCCGCTGGACGGCAGCAAAGCACCCGGCGACCAAATAAAGGCCGCCGATCAAACCATGACAGGGTGGCCCGGCAATCGACCACCTGTCCTATTAGACAAATGGCAGGTGGCTGGAGGTTGGCCTGACGGCAATGGTCCACCATTTCGCCTAAAGTGGTCTGCACCACTTTCTGGCTGTGCAAGGTGGCCCGGGATACCACCGCGGCGGGTGTGGCGGCAAGCTTGCCACCCGCCAACAGGCGCGCCACCACATTGTCCATACGGGTAACAGCCATATAGAAAACCAGCGTGCCAGGAAAGCGGGCCAATGCTTCCCAGTCAAGCATTCCCTCGCTTTTTGTTGGATTCTCATGGCCGGTGACTAAAGCCACCGCACTGGCCAGGCGTCGATCCGTCAACGGGATGCCAGCACAAGCAGCCGCACCCAGCGCAGCCGTCACCCCGGGCACGATTTCGTAATGGATGCCGCGGGCAATCAGTGGCTCCAGCTCTTCCAGGCATCGCCCGAAAAGGATGGGATCGCCCCCCTTCAGCCGCACCACACGGCGTCCCTGACTGGCAGCCACACCCATGGACAGGGCGATGGCTCCGATACGGTCGGGCTGACAGCCAGGCAGCTGATCAACGCAAAGGCGTTCCGCACCGGGGGGCGCCAGTTGCAGGAGCTCGGCGGCAACCAGCCGGTCGTAAAGCACCAGGTCTGCCCGGGCAAGCAGCTCAGCTCCACGAACGGTGATCAGGCCAGGATCACCAGGGCCGGCCCCCACCAGGGCCACGAGGGGCTCAAAGCCCGCAATCCAGTCGGTAGACACTCCCCTCACGCCCCCACCATCTCGTCGCGCTCAGGGGCCTCGACATTCAGTTCACCGCGAGATTTCTGGCCAATGATATACAGGCCGATCTCAAAAAGGATCACCATGGGAACAAGCAACATGAGGAAGGTGAGATCCGCTGTGGGGGTAAGGGCAGTGGCCAGAAAAGCCATGACAAACCAGGCGACTCTACGCTGCTTTTTAAGCATTTCGTAATCCACCAATCCCAGGCGCTCCACCAGGATGATCACCAGGGGAGTCTGGAAGGCAAGACCGAAAACCAGAGGCATCAGGATGGCAAAGGAAAGCCATTCGTTCAGTCGGGGGTCGGGCCGCAATTCAAACCAGTAATTGAAGTAGAGAAGGCCTTTAATGGTCACGGGCATCACCAAAAACTGACACAGCAGCACCCCTGCAAAAAACAGGCCCAGGGCGGCAGGGAGCGAGCCATACACATATTTTTTTTCATGCGGGTACATACCCGCGGCGATGAACGACCAGATTTCCCAAAAAATTGCCGGGCTGGCAAGAATGAACCCCGCCACCATCGAGACTTTGATGTACACCAGCGCCGGTTCCTGAATACTCAGGGTAGTGAGTTGGTCATCACCGTTGATCTTCGAAAGAGCGCGATTCATGGCCAAACCGGTCCTGACAGGATCGGCAAAGGCCACCGGCAACCGAACCATGTCTGCGATTTCGACAGGCTGCACCCCTTCCGCCAAAGCTTTGCCCTCTTCGGGTAGCCAGGCAAATTGGCCAGGATTTCGCCCTCCCATTACCGCTTCGAGTGCCTGACGCGGAACCAGAAGCTCAAGAAAAGGAGTGGGCTTGTCCAGCCCCTGCAGGTCGGTGGGAACAACCCCCTGATCCAGGGATTTTTCTGTTTCAACCAGGCGAAACTCACGGTAGTTGGCCAACTCTCTCTGCACTGGCGCCGTGATGAAACCAAGAATCGGTTTGCCAAAGAAAAAAGCCAGGGTCATTCCACCAATCAGCCAGAGAATCGCGCGCCACAGATGGATACGCAACTCCTCCAGGTGTTCCCCGAAGGACATGCGTGTTTTTGCAAAATATTCGTCGGAATCGCCCAATAGGTCCAAGGGAGCTGATCCTGGGGGTGCGAGGCCAAGCTTATCTTATTCGAGCCGGCCTTTTCCTGTTTTACCAGTCTTAGGGTTATTTCTCAAGGAACAGAACCAGCGTTCAATCAATCAGCGCGTTGGATTGTGACGACTTTGCCTTGTTTTTTTTGCCAATATGGAGGATGCGGGCTTCCTTGACTCGGAGCCAACTGTGATAATGATGAAGATCGGAATCCTGACGGGTTTGCTAGGTTGCCTGGTTGGCGGGGTCACTCTGCTATCAGGTTGTGATGTGGTCGGTCCCTGGAAACACCGGGGGAATCCGGTGCGCATCGATCAACGCGGCCGGTCCATGGCCGAGCAACATTTGCTCGAACGGGACAGGTTGGCGGCTCCCTTGCCCGACGCTGGACCGACCACAGAATTTGAAAGGCCCGGGGTACACGGCCGTTGAAAGCGGTGGTCTCCTTTGGGTCGGCTCCACTGAGGCGCACCCATGATTTCCTTTATTCGCCGTTTCCCCTTCAGATTCCTTCCAAATGCTTTACCTTGCGTTTGGTTGACGTTGGCCCTGCTGGCACTGTCCGGTTGCCAGGCTATCCAGGAAAGCACCAATCTGGTCCCTCTACCGGAAAACTCGCCCCCGATGCCCTACCGGGATCTGGTGGTGCGGGCACGCTTCCAGGCCCGGGCCGCTGACGAATCGTTCTACGCCAATAAATGGG
The DNA here is from genome assembly GCA_003669555.1 of Planctomycetota bacterium. Taxonomy (GTDB): domain Bacteria; phylum Planctomycetota; class Planctomycetia; order Gemmatales; family Gemmataceae; genus UBA6894. The sequence goes on along the minus strand of QWOS01000007.1, from coordinate 31,465 downwards.
CTGAACTGGAAGAAACCGCCAAGGTACTCCAGCAAACCAGCAGCCTGGTCGGCAAAGCGACAGGGGTGCCTGTAGCCCGGGAAAAGGCTATTCATGACACTAGCCTGCTACTTGGCCAGCAGGCCACAGTGTTACGCGGCCTGGCCACCGCCAAAGACGAGAAGGGTACCAACGAGTGCATGCAGCGCATCAACAGCCTGGTGCGGGAATTGCGTGTGGAGCCCTGAGACTTGCTGCTGCGTCCATGCCTTGCAGATTCCAAGCCGGTTGTCCCAAAAAAGGTGGGCTTAGCCAAAGGCAGCACATAACCGGAGATGAGTGGCCACATCCAGGGCCTCGGCGCGGATTTCACCTGGCAAAGCCATGGCTGCCAATCGCTCATCCACGACCTTTTTGGTCAGGTCACGGCCCTGCATTGCCACCAGACCTCCCCGAAGGTTTTTGCGGCGATGGCAGTACAGGTCTCGCAAAAAATCACGCAGCCGACGGGGCCCACCCACCTTTTCGGTTGCCAGTTTGTCTACTTCCGCACGCATGGCGGGATCGGGATCGAGTTGCACGATAGCCGAATCCACCTTCGGAGCCGGGAAAAAGGATCGCGGCGGAATGCGGCGGATGACGGTCACTTTGGATAGGGCCTGAATCAGCACCGCCAGCGAACCAAACTGCTTGTGCCCCGGGGTTGCCATCATCCGCTCGGCTATCTCCCACTGCACCATCCCCACCATCCGGACAGGAACAGGGCCTTCAATCAGTAAATTGGTGAGCACCGGCACAGCAACCGAGTACGGCAGGTTGGCCACCATTTTCAGGCGGGTACAGCCAGTCTTGGCAGCCATCTCGCGCCAGGCGGCAAGCACCGTGGGTTCCATGGTATTTTTGTTCAGAAGCGCATCTGATTCAACCAGCCGGACCTTGGGATTAGCCCCAAGCAGTTCACGAGCCATGCGCGCAAAGCCGGGGTCGATCTCCACGGAAGTGACCGAACCAGCCTCGAGGGCCATGCGGCCAGTCAGGCTGCCAGTCCCGGTGCCAACTTCCAAAACCGCATCCTCCGGTGACAAATCTCCGGAGCGAGCCACCAGATCAACGAGGTTGAGGTCGATAAGAAAGTTCTGGCCCAACTTGCTCTTGGCACCCAAGTTATGCTTTTGGAAGAGCTTGATCAGGAAAGCCAGGGTCTGGCGGGGATTAGGTGGTTCCTGCTGTTTCACTGGGCATTCCGTTCGGGTTGCATCTGAGATACCGCATTGCGTACATAGCGGGCCAAAATATCAATTTCTATATTAACAGAAGCGCCAACGGGAGTACTTCCCAAGGTGGTGGCAGCCAATGTGTGTGGGATAAGCATTACCGAAAACCCGCCAGGGCGAACATCCACCAGGGTCAGACTCACCCCATCGACCGTAATTGACCCCTTGCGGATCATGTCCCGGGACAACTCTGCCGGGCAATTGAACCAGATCATATCCCAGTCGCGGTCGGATTCACGGGAAGCGAGAGTGCCTGTGCCATCGACATGGCCCTGCACCCAATGGCCTCCCATCTCGGCCCCCAGTTTGAGTGACCTTTCCAGGTTGACCTGTGATCCAGGCTGAAGTTGGCCCAGATGGGTACGCGCCAAAGTTTCGGCACCTACCTGAAAATCCAGCAAGCCACCTTGCAGCCCCACCACTGTCAGGCAGGCACCCGCAACAGAAAAGCTGGATCCAAGCGCAGCCACAGGTGACTGGAAAGGGGTCTGAATACCCAAGCGCAAGCCTGGGCCTTCGGCCTCGGCATTTTTAACCGTCCCCATTCCCTCAACCAGCCCCGTGAACATGGCACAAACATTCTCTACAAAGCGGGATTATTCCAGCTCATTTAATAAATGATAGCGGTTTCACCGGTTTTTCGCAGGTGCGGCCCGAAGAAAAAGAAGCCCACACAACAAGGCCCACCGACTGGCTGTTGGATTGAAGCAGGCACCCAGGAAAGGCCTTCACTTCGGACCCAGCGACCGGTTTAACCCTCATTGCGGCTTGAGAGTCGCCCCATTCGAGAAAAGCCCCTGGCGCGCACGACTATGCCAACCAAAGCTATTGATCGTCATGCCATCCCGAAGAGCTATCTTCGATTCGGTCAATTTTATTGCGGGCAGACCTTTGGGCCCGTCGCAAACCCAGGAATATCGCTCTGAGTGGGGCATGCAGGGCGTAGGCCCAAAAAATGATAGCCAAAGCCAGAGGCGGCGAGAAAGCGGCTAGAACCACCGCCAGAATTGCCGGTATCAGCATCCGCAGGCGACTACCAGGACGCATGATATCTTTAGCCAAATGGGCGTATGGGAAAGGCGATATCATGAGCAGCGCTGCAAGCAGGCAACCGGGCAGCATCCAGGGCTGCACTTCAGGAAAGCCGCCTGCCTCCGCCCAACGACCCAACAGATCGAGATGACCAATCAGCGCAAAGCAAGCCACGCAGCCAGCAGCCACGGGCGAGGGCAATCCGGTGAAATGGTGCCCCAGGGTGCCGGGTATTTTTAACGGCGTGGAAGGGCTGACATTGAAGCGGGCCAACCGCACCACCGCACACAAAACATACAATACAGCCACCAGGGAGGCCAGTTGCCCAGCTGTATCTGACCACTGCCGGGCTTGCGCGTATAGCAAAAAACCAGGTGCTACACCAAAGCTGATCGCATCGCAGAGGCTATCGAGTTGGCAACCAAATTCACTGGAGGAACCCACGAGGCGGGCAGCCATGCCATCGAGCAGATCGAAGACCATTGCTGCAAACAAAAGCCAGGCGGCGTTGGCCAGATAACCGACAGCAGCAGCTTCACCTGGTTCTGCCTTGCTGGCAAACACGATAGCCGCAAAACCACACGCCGCATTCCCCAAAGTGAGTGCGTTGGGGAAACTGACTCGCAAAAGTTGCCCTATTTTCACGCCTGAAATCCACATATGGCGTCACCTGTGCAGTGCCAACGCCTGAAACGACTGCTAAAACTTTAACCCCTTTGCCTGCGAATCACCATCAATTTTTCACAATATACTGGAAAAACTCAAAATCCAAGGCAGAAAAGGATGTCCCCTTTCCCGCCTTTTGCCCAGGCAACCCAAACACCTAAAGACGACTTTTCCAGTAGTATTCCAGGTCTGGTGGAGGCCAGTATCCCCCTGCTTTTCTGGTGACTCAAACTGGTATCAACGCACCTTCCACTCAATGCGGTTTTTACCTTCCTGGTCAAGGAAGAGCATCTCATACTCGTTGATCCTGTCCAGCCGCATGGAAAGCACCTGGTTGTTCTCGTGCTTGGCGTCCGTGCTGGCTGTGATGCGGAGGGTGATGGTTTTATCGGTCAGCAGCCAGGTACCGCTATGTTTTTCAGGCTGGCGGAAAGTCCGAAGGAAACCTGGTTTCCAGGTGATGGAACCGCTGAATGAATTGTCGGGATTGAAGGTGATCGTCTCGATCCGTTCGTTGTCCTGATGGCCCCAGGTACCAATGATTTGCTCCCGGGTGAATACCGGCGCCGCGGCTGTGGGGAGGAACGGGATACTGCGCACCACCGGTGCTGGGGGTGTGGGCATGGTTGGTGCAGGCGATGGGCTGGATTGGGGTTGCAGCACCACTATAGTGGAACCAGCTGCTACCGTAGTAACCGAACCGTTGGGCCCAATGATAGTTTCGGTGCCCGTGTTGGCGGGTAGGCTTACCGGTAGGGCGGCTGGGGGCGTCACTTTATGCAGCACCACCATGAGACGCTGACCGCCAACCCCCGAAGTGAAGCTGGTAGGCCTTTGTGACGATTCTGGTGGGCCAAAGCACAGCGTAAGAATATCACCATTGAGTGCGTAAATCCCTTTCGAACCCAACTTCTCCACTCCAGCCAGATCGATGGTGCCCGGCACTGTGGAGTCGATCACATAAGCCACCTGCTGTTTTTTTCCCGGATTATTGACGGTGATAGTGTTCTTTCTGAACACCAGTTTGCTATCACTTGCAAACTGCTCTTTGATGGATTGGGAACCAACCAGTTGACCGTTGTCGATCAGGGAAATGATCTCCCAGGTCCCTTCCAGTCGGCCAACATCCTGACCGGAAGCACCAGTTGCCAGCAGCGCTAGAACCAGGCAATTGATTAATGGAATACGCATGAATTCCTCACAAAAAAAAAGCACCGACGCCCCAGGTTTGCAACTCCGGGCATCCAATCGGGTATTTTGATCAGTAGACTGCCCCGATAGAGGTTGCCGGGTCAAGCCCGACCCTTCAGCCAAGTCAGGTTTGGTGCCTCCCATGCCTGATCCCCGGTATCCAGATCCCCAGGAAAATCCATCATGCTGCTCATGTCGCTTCTCGGTTGTCTGCTTGGGCAAGACCTTATTTCAGGCATTGGCCCCATGGGCCCGGTAAAAAAGGTGGCAGGCGGATTCGCTTTCACCGAGGGTCCGGCCTCGGATGGCAAAGGTAACCTTTATTTCAGCGATATTCCCAACGGACGTATCCACCGCCTTGACGCTGATGGCAAAATTTCGATCTTCCGCAGCCAGTCGAACAAATCCAATGGATTGATGGTGGCCAGAGATGGCAGCCTGCTTGCTTGCGAAATGGGCGGCGCCGTGGTTGCCCTTTCCGCCGACGGCCAAAACCGCACCGTTCTGGCAGACCAATATAACGGCAAGCCATTCAATGCCCCCAACGATCTGGTTATCGACGGACAGGATGGCATCTATTTCACCGACCCGATGTTTGGCGCAAAAAGCCCCTTGCCTCAGGTGAAAACCTGCGTCTACTACTTGCCTAAAGCTGGCAAGGCTGTTCGTCTACTCGACAATCTGCCCAATCCTAACGGCGTCATCCTCTCGCCAGATGAGAAGACCCTGTATGTTATTCCCAGCAGCCAGAAGCAGATGATGGCCTATCCGGTGGAAACCCCGGGCAAGCTGGGAGTGGGCCGCGTGTTTTGCGAACTGGCCCAAAAAGATCCCCAGGGAAACGGCGGCGGTGATGGCCTGGCAGTGGACATCCGGGGCAATCTCTACATCACTTCTGGCACGGGCGTGCAGGTCTATTCTCAGGCGGGAAAAATGCTGGGAACCCTGGTTTTCCCAGAAGCGCCAGCCAACTGTTCCTTTGGGGGCCAGGCCAACAAGACCCTCTATGTCACGGCCCGCACTTCGCTTTATCAGGTGGAGCTGCTGGTCCCCGGCCATCGCTTCGCGGCCCCATGAACATGGGCCCGGCATTCGCGCTGGAAGACGATCTGTTCCTTCTGCCATTGGTGAGGCCAGCCGGCTGGTCCAATCCCCACCCCAAACCCTTCTACGACCTGGTGGTGCTGGGGGGGGGGGCCGCCGGGCTGATTTCAGCTTTCGGCGCGGTTGGGATGGGAGCCCGCGTGGCCCTTGTCGAGCGTGACAGATTAGGGGGCGATTGCCTCAATACCGGCTGTGTTCCCTCCAAGGCGTTAGCCGCTTTTGCCCGTCACGCCAGCGGGACAAATGCGGTGGAGCGACTTGAAGACGCCCGTGGCGCCTTCCGCAAAGCACGCGCCAGGCTGGCACCCAATGACTCCGCTGATCGGCTAAGCCGGTCCGGGGTGGATCTGTTTTTCGGCGAGGGTGCATTCGCTTCCGCCGCCAGTGCCCAGGTTGAAGGGCTGCTGCTGCGATTCCGCACCGCGGCCCTCTGTGTGGGGGCCTCACCGGTGATACCAGCCATTCCCGGGCTGGCCGATTGCCAACCATGGACCACCGCCTCATTTTTTGACCTCAACCGGCTACCCTCCAGCATCATTATCCTGGGCGGTGGTCCTGTGGGATGCGAACTGGCACAGTCGCTGAGTCGGCTTGGTTGCAAAGTCCACCTCATCGAACGGGACCAGGCGCTACTGGGTCGGGAGGACGCCGAAGCCGCCCAGCAGGTAACCCAGGCCCTGATCAAAGATGGGGTGGAGTTATGCACCGGTACCCGGGTCCTTCGCGCTGAACTGACAGGTGCTGGGGTGACACTGCACCTGCATAGCCCAAACGGTCCCGGATTGCTGACCGCGGAAGGGGTGCTTTCAGCCACAGGAAGGAAACCCAACCTGGGAAACTTGTCGCTCGACCTGGCCAGCATCCAGACTGCCGGCGACTTGCCCGTGGTGGATTGCCATTTACAAACCAGTAACCCCAGGGTTTTTGTTGCCGGAGACGCCACAGGCCCCCCCTACCTCACACATCGTTCTGGTGCGCATGCCGCGGTGCTATTACAAAATGCCCTGTTCCCCCACCCCCTGGGCCTCGGCAAAGCCAGGGCTGACAGGTTACTGATCCCCCGCTGCCTGCACACTGATCCGGCAATTGCCCAGGTGGGCCTGACCGCTGAGGAAGCCCTGAGTGCCGCGATTCCCCATGAAATTTTGACAGTTCCTGCCATCCACGTGGATCGCCTCGAGCTGGAAAACGAGCCCGGTTTCCTGCGATTGGTGCTGTCCCCTGGTTCGGACCGTTTGCTGGGTGCAACTGTAGTCGGAAAGCAGGCGGGAGAACTGCTCTTCCCCGCCCTGGACCTCATGCGTTCGGGCCGAGGCCTGCGCAGTTTGCTGGGTCTGGTGCTACCCTATCCCGCGCGCATGGAGATCTGGACACGGGCTGCCCAGATCTGGCGAGGCAACCGCTTTGGGAAGTCCCCCATCACCAGAAGATGGGTGCGGTGGCTTGCCCGGCGTGGCCCTTGAAAAACCCCAGGTTCCCTAGCCGATTCGACCGTGTTGCAGTATTCTTTGGCCTGCCGTTTCCTTCGGCCCACCCCCTCAAACACCCGCCACCCACAAGCCGTGAAAACCCGCAGGTACCCGGCGCGGCAGTCTGACCCGGGCGACCGGCTCCGCCGCAAATGTTGCCGCATCCATCACCCACAGGCGGCCCGGTTCATTGCCTGGTGGTTGCACCAGAGCCAGCAAGTGGCCATCGTCCTCACAGGTACCACCAGGTCTTGGGACAAAGACCGCTTCGCCGCATGCCCAGCCCGTTGGAGCTTGCAAACGACGGGTGGTTTTCGCTTTTAGATCGTGCTTGCGCCAGCCGCAAAAATCAGTCTCCAGGGTGTAAGCAAAGCGGGTGGGTTTACCTAGCAGATCTTCCCGGAGACGAGGCATATCGGAACCCGGATCATCCAGGGGCTCCTCCTGCACTTTTCCATTCCGTATCCCCATCTCATAGCGCCATAGCCGGGGCCTTTCCGCCAAGGGCTGGTTGGTGGCGGATCCATCCAGGGCTTCGGTTGGGAATCGGGGCATGCGACAAGCGATCAGCACGACTGTGTCTGCATCCTGCCAGGCATTGAGAGTGTGGAAAACCGAGCCTGGCTGAACAGCGAACCAGGTCGTCTTGCCCGTCTTCCGGCAAACCAGCCCGATACGCCCACCCAGCTCTGGTTGCCAGGCAAATACCCCCCTGCCCCGGGCCAGATTGGCTAGGGAAAAAGTCTGGGGCATGTCAAGAAAGACCGCATAATCCCGGGTGATGGCAAAATCGTGCATCATCACAGGCCGTGGCAGTTCAATCTCAAAAAGGCGTCCCACCCTGCCTTTGGAATCCAGAGTCCCCATACGCAAATAGGGTCTGGATAAACCATAGCCAAAGAAAACCAGTTCTCCTGTGACAGGATCCACCTTGGGGTGGGCGGTGAAAGCCCCCTTCCATACTCCCTGGAACTGTTCGGCCCCCTGGGTTTCCAGAGTGGCTGGATTCACCAGATGAGGACAGCCACCTTCCCACAGCGCATGCAACCTCCCATGGTGCATCAGGAGAGCCGTATTAGCCGAATTTTTGTACCCGTCAAGGCCGGCCGCCATGCGGCCCAGATCCGGCAGCTCCAAAAGACCGGGATAAAGGGCTTTGCCAGCCCGCTCCTCCTCACAAAAGCCGGCGGTTCGCACATAAGCGCAGCGGTAACTAGCCGTTTTTTCGCCGGGCCTGAGGCTGACAGAGTGGATCATGCCATCGCCGTCAAACCAGTGGTGCCTCCCCTTTGGCTTGAACCGCGGGTTGGGCCCGTTGCGCAAATAGGATCCACTCAGGTGATCGGGGATCCTCCCCTCCACTTCGAGGCGGGCCTGACAAATTTCCCCCACAACCGGAGCATACACCCCACGCAGGAAAGGAGAATCCGCCTCGTTGGGCAGGGCCAGACGCAAACCAGCCAGTAGCGCAGTCCGGCGGGACGGGTTCAAAGAAAGCTCTGGCATCGCGGCCTCCCGGTTGCTAATCGGCAAGGGATCTGAGCCGGAGTTTGTCCTTCTTCAACTCCACCACCTCGAACCGTTTGGTTATTTTGCCTTCCCGGATCTCCAGTACGGCCCCCTTCCCATCGGAGCGCACCCTCCAGGAGCCTGGCTGAAGCTGGTGGGCATCGCTGGGAGACAACTCCATCCAGCGACATTTCCCTCCGGCTTGCAGATCGTATTCCATCCGGAACCGGCTGGGTCGGAATTCGCGTGAGCCCTTGGGGTAATACACCAGCAACCCCTTCTCCTTCCCTTCCTGACTGTCCTCCTCCCGCGCATGCACCCAGTGGTGCTGCAACTGTGCCAGATCCAGACCTTGCCCCATCACCGCACCAACCGCCAAACACAGCAAACCAATCATGTTTTACCCTCCCAACGCACCCCTGGCACAACCACCCCCGCCAAAAAACCTTCCGGGATACTGCATTAACCGCAGCCTGATTCCATCACAAGTATATCAAAGGTGACTACGAATCGCCTGGATGCTGCATTATCCCGGGTAGCTGGGCTGTCTCCAGCGATGCGGCAACGGCCTACTGCCAAAATGACACCGAGCCCAGCAACCACCTCCCACATGGCCCTGACAAATTGACAGCGAAGCAGTAACCCACCATAGGCAATCAAGGAAAATAATGCCCTAAACCTCTTAAAATTAAGATCTTACGATCAATCATCCTTTGGGTGAACCGACTGGCACGGCTATTGCTTATTTGATTGACCGGACTATTGGCACGGGCAAGGAGTCACTCGATCGCATTCGGTTAACCTGGCCCATAGTGGGCCGTGGTTCCGGTTGTGGACAATCAAAACACCACCGGATTTGGCGTTTAGCCAAGGCACCGGAGTCTGGGAGATCATCGATCATGGCAGAAGAGAAAATCATCGGCATCGACCTGGGTACCACCAACAGCGTGGTCGCCGTGATGGAAGGTGGCGAAGTAAAAGTCATTGCCAACGCCGAGGGCAACCGCATCACACCCAGCGTGGTGGCATTTACAGACAAGGGCGACAGGCTGGTGGGTGATCCTGCCAAGCGCCAGGCAGTGACCAATCCGCGCCGCACGGTGTATAGCATCAAGCGCTTTATGGGTCGCCGCCGCAAGGAAGTGGAAGGTGAAGAGAAGCTGGTTCCTTACAAGATTGTGGGCACTGGCGACGAACTGACCAAGGTTGACATCGACGGCAAGAACTACACGCCGCCCGAAGTTTCCGCCATGATCCTGCGCAAGCTCAAGGAGTCGGCTGAGGCTTACCTCGGTCACACCGTGCGCAAGGCCGTGATCACCGTGCCTGCTTATTTCAACGATGCCCAACGTCAGGCCACCATTGAGGCGGCGCAAATCGCCGGCTTCGATACCGAGTGGGAAATTGAAGATCCAAAAACAGGCAAAAAAACCAAGCAGCGGATGCGCATCATCAACGAGCCCACCGCTGCCAGCCTTGCCTATGGCATGGACAAGAAGGTCAACGAGAAGATCGTGGTGTTCGACCTGGGAGGCGGCACTTTCGATGTGAGCGTGCTCGATGTGGGCGACGGCGTCTTCAAGGTGGAGGCCACCAACGGCGACACCCATCTTGGTGGTGACGATTTCGATCAGGTCATCATCGACCATATCGCCGACGAGTTCAAAAAAGAGTCAGGCATCGACCTCCGCAAGGACCAGATGGCCCTGCAGCGCCTGAAGGAAGCCGCTGAACGCGCAAAGAAAGACCTCAGCCAGCAGTCCACCACCGATATCAACCTGCCGTTTATCACGGCTGATGCGTCAGGCCCCAAGCACTTGCTGCTCAATCTCACGCGCAGCAAGCTCGAGCAACTCTGTCATCCGCTTATTGAGCGGCTGAAGGGACCCGTGCTGAAGGCCATGCAGGATGCACGCATGAAGCCAGCCGATATCCAGGAAGTGGTGATGGTGGGTGGCATGACCCGCATGCCCGCCGTTCAGGAACTGGTGAAATCAGTTTTCGGCAAGGAAGGGCACCGCGGCGTGAACCCTGACGAAGTGGTTGCGATCGGCGCCGCCATTCAGGGTGCGCAACTGCTGCTGGGCAGCAAGTCGGATGTGCTGCTGGTGGATGTCACCCCGCTCTCGCTGGGCCTTGAGACCATGGGAGGCCGGCTCACCCGGCTAATCGAGCGCAACACCTCGATTCCCACGGAGAAAAAGCAGACATTCAGCACTGCCGCCGACAACCAGACAGCCGTTACCATCAGCGTCTTCCAGGGGGAGAGCGAAATTGCCAAGAGCCCGTCGAACCGGCTACTAGGCGAATTCAACCTCGACGGTATCGGTGCCGCGCCCCGGGGCGAGCCGCAGATTGAGGTCACCTTCGCCCTCGACGCCAACGGCATCCTCAAGGTCACCGCCAAGGATGTTGGCACTGGCAAAGAGGCCCATGTGGAAATCAAGGGCTCTTCGGGCCTGAGCAAGGACGATGTCGAGCGCATGCGCAAAGATGCCGAATCCCATGCCGCGGACGAGAAGAGCAAGCTGGAAACCATTGACGCCCGCAATGAGGCGGACCACATGGCCCACAAGGTGGAGCGCTACCTGAAAGACAACGAGGCGAAGCTCACCGACCAGAACAAGGCGCCCCTTCAGGCGGCTATCAACTCCGCCCGCGAGAAGGCGAAGGGCGATAGCGCCGAAGCCATCAAGCGCGCCACCAAAGAGCTTGAGGCCGCCTACAACGCAGCCCTGCAGCACACAGGGGCCGCAGGGCACTCAGCCGATGGCGCGGCCTCTCCTGGTGGTGCCGGTGCCGCTGACGATGTCGTCGACGCCGAGTTCGAGGTGAAGAAGTAACTGCTTCTCACCGCCGTTAATTGACACCCCCCGGGAAATTTCCGGGGGGTGTTTCTTTTGATATGCCCCCTTGCCTGATGGCTCCGCAGGGTTGCTATTTCACATGGGCCTCAAATGGTGAGGCCGGTAGCCCAGCACCATTCACCACCGTGCAGCGGGGATTGGGGGCAAATCCATAGCGCACGGCCACAGGTTCAGCGATCCCCGGACTGAAAACAGCAATCTCATTCGCCTCAATCCGGGCCATGGCCGGAGCGAACTTCATGTCAATTCCGGCCACTTCAAAGCCGGTTGGGTCCTTTTTGTCCCGCGTGGCCAGCCCACCCGTCACCCGCGAAAAACCCAGGCGCAAATCTTTCCCTGCAGCCTTGATATCGCGGAGCATCGGCCCTGATGATTCGATCTTTTCTCCATAGGCAATATCTCTGGCAAGCAACGCCAGGCGATGTCCAACCTCCTCCTTGGCTGGGGGATGCACATCCCCCGGGTCGCCGATATCAATCGTGACAGCCATCCCGGTATTGGGAATACGCAGGGCGCGAAGCTGGCTGGCGCGGAACCCGGGCCAGTCTTCAGCACCCGCCAAATTCGGCAGTTGCACAAACAGGAAAGGGAAATCGCCCTGCCCCCAAACCTCCCGCCATTGCCCAACCAGGGTGGAAAACAACCGGTCGTGCAGCATCGGGTTGTGCGTGTTCGATTCTCCCTGGTACCAAATCACGCCACGCATCGCGAATGGCGCCAGCGGGCCGATCGCCGACTCATACATGAAGCCTGGCTGATACGGGTGACACATCGAGCCTCCAGCCAGTCCCTGGGTGAATCCAGCCAGATTCATACCCGCGCGCTTGCGACAAAAACTGCTGATCAGCTCGTTTTCCGGCCAGTTGGACAGTATTGGCCTGAGGGCCGGATCGGCCAGGAGTGCCGAGCGGCTGATCCATGACTCAGTGGGGGTCCCCCCAACCGAATTATGGATCAGGCCAATAGGAATATTCATCTTGCCGTATAATTCACGCCCGAAAAAAAATGCCACGGCCGAAAATTCCGGGATGGTCTGGGGCGTACAGACCGCCCAGCCACCAGTCTGGTATTTTCTGGGAACACTATTTTCCCGATCTCGCGGGGAGAATTCCCGACCACTCGGGTAAGGGCTGCCACGCAGGTTGAGCAACCGCAAATTCGGCAACTGGGCCGAATTCACCTCTTTCTCACCATTGGCTGCCAGCCTGAGCGGCCAGTGCATGTTTGATTGGCCCGAACAAATCCAGACTTCGCCGATCAGGATATCGCCAACCGACAAGGTATTTGACGCCGTGATCACCAGCGTGGCAGGCTGATCGGTGGCCTGCCTGGCCGCCAAACGCACCAGCCAATGACCGGCTGGATCGGCAACGGTTCGCAGCGTTTCCTTGCCCAGGGTAATTGTGACCGCCTCTCCCGGGGAAGCGATCCCCCAAACCGGAATAGGCTGGCCACACTGCAAAACCATATGGTCACTGAAAACAGGCGCCAGCGTGGCTTTGGCCAAAAGGGGCGAGTTGCGAAACAGGGAAAATGCCATTATAAGAGAAATAGTGACCCAGTATCGCGCCATAATCGCTCTTGGTATTTCAAGCCCTGGATCGGTATCGAGACTGGCCCTCCCAAGAGTCGGGCCGGAGTTTTGGACCAAAGCCCGCTCAACCCCCACCCCTGTCGCGGGGAACTTCATTTTGTCGCCTTCGTATTTCCGAACTTTGGCGGGTACTGCTGGTGAATGGCTCAAGAATTCCTCGCTTGCTGGCCCGGTATAGAGGACCAACAGAACGGGCCCCCATGCTTCCAGGGGCAATAGTACCATGAGCCCACTGCGTCATTGCCCATAAAGCACTGTCAATCCGGGGGAATCTCACCCCCGGCACGGGTGACATGAGCAGCCATGGTGGCAATAGGCAGATTTTCGGCCAGGAAACGGACAGAACCATCACAGAAAAGAAAGTTGCAACCGCCACCATGGAATGAGTAATACTCAAAATAATTGTTGCCATTCATGGAACGGGACCCAAGGATGTTGCCTTGGGCATCTTGCCCGTCGAAGTTGGCGCACGGCAGAGGATAAGCCCACCCCACCGCTTCGAATGGTTGCGCCTGCACCTTGCCATTCACATACTGAGTACTGCGCCCGCAATCCTCACCCAGAAGCACCGTGTTGCTGGTGCCATCGGTAATATCAGCGATTCGGGTGGAAATTTGCTCGACCAGCGCGCCTGGCGTGGCACCCGGTGGGCGCTTCAGGATACCTGCAAGGAACAAATTCTCATCCACATCCCGCATGGGCAGGTAATCGCCCGGCCCGAGCGTCACCCCGTCATAAGCCAGCGTGGCATCACGCCCGGAAGGTGTTGCCGGGCAGGTGATGAGGGGGATGCGAGCGGCAGCGGCAGGCAGATTGGCGGAGCTGTTCCAGTCTTGCGACGGGTTAACCAGCCTGAAGACCGCCTCCTGCTCCACATGGGGCAAAAGCGGCAAAATCCAGGCATGTAGGCTCGGCCTCCGCGTCCATATGGCAGGAAAACCATCTGCCGTGGTCAGGTGGTTGTGAAAGGCAAGGCCCCAGTTTTTCAGATTGGATGCGCATTGCATGCGCAGGGCGGCTGCGCGTACTTTTTGCACCGCAGGCACCAGCAATCCGATCAGCACCGCAATGATGCCAATCACCACCAGCAGTTCAATCAGCGTGAAACCGTTTCTGGGCCTGGCAGGCATCGCAACCCCCTCCCGTCAAAGCCAGATGCACCATGGGAACGATTCCCATGGTGCATTTTAGGCTGTCACGCAGAGAGCTGGAGAAAATCGCACCGCTTTTTCAGGCCTTGATGATGTCCCGGACCGTCATGCCGCTGGGGATCATGGGCAGCACATGCTCCTGGTGAGGAACCATGACATCGAGAAGGTAAGGTCCTTTGGAGTCGATCATCTCGATGAGCGCCTCATCGAGATCATCTTTATCAGTCACACGACGCGAATGACAGGAAAAACCCTTGGCAATGGTGACAAAATCGGGGTACGGAGGCTTGTCGAGGCCCGCACCCAGATAGGTGTGGCCACGGTTGCTTTCAAAGAACCGGTCTTCCCACTGGACGACCATGCCCAGGTGCTGGTTATTAAGGAGCAACACTTTCACTGGCAATTTTTCGGTGAAACAGCAGGCCAACTCTTGGACATTCATGAGGAAACTGCCGTCGCCATCGATGTCGATACAGGTTTTCAGGGGGTGGGCAGCCTGGGCCCCCATCGCCGCCGGCAAGCCAAATCCCATGGTGCCCAGGCCACCCGAGGTCAGCCAGGTCCGGGGTTTGTTGAATCCGAAATACTGGGCGGACCACATCTGGTGCTGGCCAACACCCGTGCTGACAATAGTATCGTCGAGGCGACCACGATCACGGAGGATCTCATAGAGGCGCTTGATGGCATGCTGCGGCAAAATGACATCGCTGCGGTCGCTGAAGCGCATCGGCTCGGTCTCGCGCCAGGTATCGATCTGGCGCATCCACGGGCGTAGATCCTGAGTGAGGGGAGGGCTCCCCTGGGGTCTGGCGTCAATCATGCGCACCAGATCCTGCAAAGCCTGGGCTATATCGCCATGAATGGGGAGATGAGCCTTCTTGTTCTTGTTCAGCTCGGAAGGGTCGATGTCGACATGGACAATTTTGCCATGTTTGGCGAACTCGGAGAGCTTGCCTGTCACCCGGTCGTCAAAGCGCACGCCAAAAGCCAGCAGCAGGTCACCCTCATTGACTGCATAGTTCGAATAGACGGTACCGTGCATACCAAGCATGTGCAGGCTGAGATAATGATCGTTCGGGAAACCACCCAATCCGAGCAAGGTCATGGCCACAGGAATGCCAGCCTTTTCGGCGAAAGCCCTCAGGCTGTCCGAAGCCCCCGACTGAATGATACCTCCACCCGCATAAATGATCGGCCGCGATGAACCGCGCAGGAGTTCCAGAATTTGCTCGAGTTCCTTGCGACTGGCCCGCCTCTCGGGCTTGTAGCCAGGCAGATTCATGGGGGGATCGTAGTTAGGGACAATCTGGCGCAGTTGCACATCTTTTGGCAAATCGATGATGATCGGCCCGGGTCGGCCAGTCACAGCCAGATGAAAAGCCTCCTTGACCACACGGGGAATGTCTTCCGTGCGTGTGACCAGATAATGATGCTTGGTCACGGCGCGGCAGACTTCAACGATAGGCGTCTCTTGAAAAGCGTCGGTGCCAATAACGGGTGTGCTCACCTGGCCGGTGATCGCGATGATGGGAATAGAGTCCATTTTGGCATCTGCAAGGCAGGTGACGAAATTGGTGGCGCCCGGTCCGCTGGTGGACATGCAAAGGCCCACCTTCCCAGTGCTTCGGGAGTAACCCTGGGCTGCGAATCCACCGCCCTGCTCATTACGGGGCAGGATGGTCCGCAATTTGTCGGCGACACGGGTGAGAGACTGGTGCAGGGGCATGCTGGCCCCACCTGGATAGGCAAAAATGGTGTCCACGCCATGGTTGAGAAGACACTGCACGAAGATATCAGCACCGCTTTGCAGGGTTCCGGGCTGGATTTGGTCGGTGGATTGCGCTGAAGGTGCCATTGCGAGATGTCTCTGGTGGAAGTCATTTTTGGGCATTGTCCGGCGAGGTAAAAAACTGAAAAACAGCCTTTTACTCCACCCCAAACCCTGCGGTGATTCCAGCTTCCGTGATCCTGGACCGCAGCTTGTTCCATTATAGCGGAACAACACGCACTCCCAAAAAGTTTTCAACAGGGAATCCAGACAAATGCAGCTGCATGGGGCCAGACATATCGTCCGGCCCGGAAAAGCCGGTTGTATGAAATGGAAGGATCTGGCTGAAACAGCAGGGCCAGCGAGAGATTTTGGCAGATTCCGGGAAGCATCTGGCACTCCCCGGCCTGATAATTCAGGCATGATAGGGTTGACAGGTCAAATATTCAGCCATAAACTGGCAGCATGTGTGGAAGAATCTGGCAGATATCAACCAGACCTTCATCCACCTCTTCCGGCGGACAGCACGGAATGATGATTGCGCCGGGAGGCCGACGGGAGGTTTTCATGCTGGTTGAGGAACGCCGGCAAAAACTCAGGAGTCTCGTCAGCACCCATGGCTTTGCCAGTCTGCAGGATCTGGCACGCGCCATCGATGTTTCCGAATCCACCATCCGCCGAGACCTGGAGCATCTGCACCAGATGGGTTATCTGCGTCGCACCCACGGGGGCGCCATATGGAACCAGGATGGTGCGCCTCTCCCGCCGCTCGAGGAACGGACCGGCCGCCAGTTGGAAGAGAAGATTCAGATTGGCGAACTGGCCGCAACACTGATTCGTGAAGGTGACACAGTACTGCTCGATGGCGGCACCACCACCCTCGAGGTGGCGAGCAATATCCTTGCCAGCGGCCGCCGGGTTCAGGTTGTGACCAATAGCCTCCCCATTGCCCAGATGTTCGCCGCCAACCCGGCCAGCGACCTGGTGGTGCTCGGCGGGTATGTTTACCCGCGCACCGGAGTGGCCCTTGGCAGCAACACCATCCGCATGGTGGAAGATTTACATGCCGATGTGGCGATACTTTCCGTGAGTGGCATCACCAGTGAGGGGCTTTTCAACAGCAACCTGCTGCTGGTGGAAACCGAGCGGGCCATGATGCGTCGCGCCGAACGGGTGGTGGTGGTGGCCGATCACACCAAGCTGGGTCGGCGGGCCCTGACCTGGCTGTGCGGCCTGGATGACATCGACGACCTGGTGGTCGACGATCGGATGACTGATCTGGAACGGAAATGGCTGGAGGTTGCTGGCGTTCGCCTGCATGTGGCGGCGCGGCGTGGGGGGTATTCAACATGATTGCCACGACAGGTCTGGATCGACTGGAAATAGAACGACTGGTGCGCGGGGCCCTCCGTAATGTATTGCGGCCCGGCTGCAGTCAGCCGGGTGAGCCCACTCAGCCAGCAGCCCCCGCCCAGCCTCGGCTGCTGGTGAATGTTTCGGCTCGTCACGCCCATGTGACCCAGTCGGATCTTGAGAGGCTGTTTGGCACGGGGCATAAACTGACGCCCTTCAAGATGCTGTATCAGGACGGTTTTTTTGCCGCGGAAGAAACGGTGACCTTTGTTGGGCCGCGTCAGCGTGTGATCAACAATTTGCGAATCCTTGGCCCCTGCCGGGACCATAGCCAGGTGGAGCTTGCCTTCACCGACTCGATCCAGATGGGCCTCGATGTGCCCGTTCGCAAGAGCGGCGATCACCGTGATTCACCGGGAGCCTATCTGGTGGGCCCCAAAGGCATGATCCATCTCGAGCGTGGAGTAATCCGCCATCAGCGCCATGTGCATATGTGCCAGCGCGAGGCCGATCACTATGGAGTCAAGGATGGGGACTTCCTCAATCTGCGAGTGGCAAGCGATTGTCCCGCTGTTCTGGAGGAGGTTCTGGTGAGGGTGAGTGCCGGAGCAAAGCTCGAGGTGCACATCGACACCGATGAAGGCAACGCGGTGAACCTGTCGAAGGCGAAACGGGTCGAGCTGTTTCGCTGAGACCGGGCGTTGGAGGTTTCCGACGCTGGGCGCGTTCGGAATGGGGCTGGAAAAAAGTTTGGATCGGCGGAGGGGTCTCCGGGCGGTCCTGGCAAACGGAGGTGATTCATGTCGGCGGGTAACCTGGAAGCGCTGGGGATGATCGAAACCAAGGGGCTGACGGCGCTGGTCGAGGCCTGTGACGCGATGTTGAAGTCCGCCAATGTCACCCTGCTGGGTTGGCAGAAAATTGGCAGTGGCCTGGTCACCGCAATGGTGGCGGGCGATGTCGCAGCGGTGAAAGCCGCGGTTGATGCGGGTGCGGCAGCCGCCTCCCGCGTTGGCGAAGTGGTCGGGATTCAGGTAATTCCCCGCCCTCATGGTGACCTGAAAGATGTGCTGCCGAAACCCGGCAAGCCAGCCGCCTGATTCATTTTCCTTCACCCAAACACAGGAGCAATAGCCAATGTCCGCCATCAAGTCTGAAGCCTTGGGAATAGTTGAAACCAAGGGACTTATTTCCGCAATCGCTGCCACTGACGCCATGTGCAAGGCAGCGAATGTGTCCTATGCCGGCCAGGTGCAGATCGGCAACGCTTTTATTGTCACCTTCGTGCGTGGCGATGTGGGCAGTGTCAGGGCAGCAGTCGATGCGGGTGGCAAGGCCGCCAGCGAACATGGTGAGCTGATCAGCGCTCATGTCATCCCCCGCCCTGAACCCGCGGTGCTGGAGGCTTTCCTCGGTCGCTGATTCGTCTGGCATGCCGGGCGGGCAGACGCCCGCCCGGTCGCCCGAAGATTTCTTTTTATCCTTTCACGGATGCGGATACTCAACCATGAAGGTTCTTGTCGCCAATCTGGGCAGCACCAGCTTCAAGTATCGCCTGTTCGATATGGCGAACGAGCTGTTGCTGGCAAAAGGTGGTTTTGAACGGATCGGCGGAAAGGAATCCCCCTGGTTCATCGAGGTCGGCGCAGTCCGTGAGGAGGGTAGCCTGCAGGCTCCGGATCACGCTGTGGCGGTGCGCGCCTGTCTGGAACATCTGTCCCGTCATGGTTGCCTGAAAAATACCAGTGATCTGGGTGCCATCGGCTTCAAGGCGGTTCATGCCCGCGGGGTCACTGGCGCGCAAAGGGTCACTCCGGCTGTCCTTGCTGCCATGGAAGCTTACTCCGCAGTAGCACCAGCGCATAACCCGCCCTATGTGGCAGCGATGCGCCTGCTGGCCAGGGAGTTCCCCGCCATTCCGCTGGTGGCCGCTTTTGAAACAGGTTTCCATCAGACCATTCCGCCGGGCAACAGCCTGTACGCCATCCCGTACGAGTGGGCCGAGAAGCACGGGGTACGCAAATGGGGTTTCCACGGGGCCAGCCATCGCTTCATTGCCGGCCGGGCCGCAGAATTGCTGGATAATCCCGAGGCCCGGATCATCTCGTGCCACCTGGGTGGGTCCAATTCCCTTTGCGCCATCAGGGCTGGAAAATCAATTGCCTGCACCTTGGGAATGAGTCCCCAGAGCGGCCTGCCACATAACAACCGGGTGGGCGATTTTGATGTTTTCGCCCTGCCAGTCTTGCTTGAGGCCACGGGGCTTTCCCTCGGGCAACTGCTCGACGAACTGGCAAACCGCTCAGGTCTTGAAGGCCTCTGTGGCCTTCGGGACATGCGAGATATTGAAAAGGCCGCCCATACGGGTGATACCCGGGCAATAGCCGCCCTGGATGTCTTTTTTCATTCCATCCAGATGTATCTTGGGGGCTACATCGCCCTCCTGGGTGGCCTCGACGGCATCTTCTTCACCGGCGGCATCGGTGAAAACTCTGCTCTCCTGCGCGAGAAAGTATGTGGCGCCCTTGGCTGGATGGGGATTGAACTCGATTTGGCTGCCAATACCGGCGCCAAAGGTGAAGTGGCCATCCACAAGACTGGCAGCCGCGCCCAGATATGGATCCTGCCCACCAACGAAGAGATCGTGGTGGCCCGGCAGGCAAGTGCCCTGCTGGCCGGTCCCTGACTGTGTCTGACAGGTTTTTTCAATCAAACAATTTGGAGGAATGACAGATGAAACTGTTGATCACTTATTGCACCTCTTGAGGGTATCGCAACTTCGCCGCCAGTTTGGCGGCCGCAGTGCGAGGCAAGTTGCCCCAGGTCGAGGTGGAAACCAAAACCGGTTCGGGCGGCATTTTTGATGTGGAGGCGGATGGCCAGCTTCTCTTCTCCAAAGACAAGGAACACCGGTTCCCTGCCAACAAGGAAATTGTTGAAAAACTTGAGGCCCTTCTGAAGTGATTTTTCGGCCTGAAGGACTGTCCCGGCCAAACCGGGGTGAGGGGTACAAGACATGTTTCTAGCCCGCGTGACAGGAAGCATCGTTGCCACCCAAAAAGCCCTATCCATGACGGGGCAAAAACTCCTGATTGTGGAACCACTCAGGGTGGATCCCCTGGACCGCTCCAGACTGGTTGGCACAGGTCGCAGTTTTGTGGCGGTTGACTCAGTCGGGGCTGGATCCGAACAGATTGTGCTGATTGTGCAAGGGTCCAGCGCCCGCCTCACCCCGCAAACCGAGAAGCTGCCGATTGACACTGCCATTATCGGCATCGTCGATACGGTGCAGGTCGGTGACAACACGGTCTTCGATGCCCGCAATGATCGCGGCTGACCGGATCAGCCCGAAAAAAAAGCTGGTGAAAATCGGCTGATTCGGCAAGCAGGATAATTTCTATGGGTTATATTTCCTCGACAACCAAGCAACGGGAACCCGCAACGATGTCCGCCCTCAAAACTCTTCCCACCGACCAGATGATCCGCGGCGTGGTGGAGCAGGTGCTGCGCCAGATCCAGGTGGGCCGTCCATCGGCATTATCCACCCCGGCCACGACTGTCGCCCCAATCCAGGCGCGCCCGGTATCCGGGCAGAAAGGTGATGGCGTGTACGCCACCGCCGACGAGGCTGTCGCCGCCGCCTCACGGGCTCTGGTGGAATTCTCCAAAGTGGGCATCCCCGAGCGCAAAAAAGTGATCGACCGGATCCGCGCAATCTGCCGTGACCAAGCCGAAACGCTGGGTCGCGAGGAGTTTGAGGAGACCCGGATCGGCAAGCTTGATCATAAAATTGACAAGCTGCGTATTGTCGCCGATCGCATCCCTGGGGTGGAATGGCTGAAGACCGATGCATTCAGCGGCCAGGACGGCATCGCCCTGGAGGAATACGCGCCTTTCGGGGTCATTGGCGCCATCACCCCTGTCACCCATTCGTTGCCCACTCTGGCCTGTAACGCCATCAACATGCTGGCTGGCGGTAACACGGTGGTGTTCAACGCGCACCCGTCCGGGGCCCGCATAGCGGCCAAAGGAGTCCGGCTTTTCAACCGGGCTTTCAAGGAGGCCATTGGCATCAGCGACCTGCTGACCATTATCGAGACCCCCACCCTGGAAAGCGCCCAGGCGATATTTGATCACCGTGATGTGAAACTTTTATGCGTCACAGGCGGGCCAGCCCTGGCCCGTGCCGCCCTCCGCAGCCCCAAACGGGCGGTGGTGGCTGGCCCCGGCAACCCACCGGTGGTGGTGGATGGCACGGCCGACCTGTCGCGCGCCGCCGCGGGGATAATAGCTGGCGCCTCCTACGACAACAATCTTCTTTGCATCGGCGAAAAAGAGGTTTTTGCTACCAATGATATCTTCGACGAGCTTTGCGAATGGATGGTGCGTCATGGGGCGGTGCGACTGGACAAGTCCCAGGTCGACAGACTGTGCTCGGTGGCTTTCAAAACGGGTGAAAACGGCAAACTGATGGTCAACAAAGACCTTATCGGCCAGGATGCTGCCGTGTTGGCCCGTCATGCGGGCCTGGATGTCCCAGCTTCCACCCCCCTGCTTTTTGCGGAAACCGATGAATCCAACCCCTTTGTCTCGCACGAGCAGATGATGCCTTTCGTGCCGTTCGTCAGGGCTCGCTGCGTGGACCATGCCATCGACATGGCCGTGATCCATGAGCACGGATATGGACACACCGGAGTTATCCATTCCCGCAACCTCGACACCATCACCCGGATGGGCCGCCGCATGGGGACCACACTCTTCGTGCAAAACGGTCCCTCTGTGGCCGGTTTGGGCGCGGGTGGCGAAGGGTATGCCAGCTTCAGTATCGCCACACCCACGGGCGAGGGTGTTACCACCCCCCTGACCTTCTGTCGCAAGCGCAGATCGAGCACTGTGGGTTCAATGCGGGTGATTTAGGAAGCAGTTGCGTCAGGAACTGGCGCAACCCCCGATGGAGTGGACAAGCATGCTGATCGGCAAAGTGGTGGGCCGCGCCATCTCAACCATGAAACACCGCAGCTTCCAGGGCGTGAAACTTCTGCTTGTGCAGGCTTACGACGCTTCCGGCGGCCCGGATGGTGAACCGGTTCTAGTGGTTGACAACCTGGGGGCCGGTGTCGGGATGCGAGTGCTGATCTCCAGCGACGGCAAGGGTGCCCGCGAGTTGGTGGGCGCCAAGGATTCGCCAGTTCGCTGGCTGACAGTGGGGGTAGTGGACGAGTGAGTGCCGGGCGATGGCTACACCGTGGAAGTCTGCTGGCCACCGGGCACCTGCCCAGGCGGCTTGGGGGTATCGATCAAGTGGTGGTGAGTCCGGCAACCCTGGTTTCGCCCCTGGTGCTGGAAATGTTGGCCAGTGCTGGAATTCCCCTGGTACGCGAGAATCCGGAACCAGCCGCCAGATCCGTGCTGAACCCGGTAAGCGCCGTGTCCAGCCCCATGAATTCTGGCCAGGCAGAGGGTTGTGGTCTGCTGGTAGCAGGTCAGGTTCGATACGAAGTGGTTGAACAGGCAAAAGGCGAAGTGGCCAGGAGAATGGCCAGCACCGGGATTGAACTTGATTGCGGGCCTTGGGAACTTAAATCCGCCGGCTGGGGCGAGTGGCTGCATGCGCGGGCAGAACGCAAGCTGGTGCATTTTGGCCCGTTACCCGAACAGGTGGCAAGCGTGGCGATGCTCGTCTGGGGCGTGCCCGCCGCTTCGGTCAGCACCGTGGCACAGGCGACGCGGGTAATGACTTCGGTGCGGCCTCGGGTTTTGGCGGTGGAAATGCCTGGACGGACATTATTCGAGGTGCGGCACATGGTGCTTCTCGTGGCCGGGCTGGGAGGCTGAACCGATGCGCGTTGGCAAGGTGCTGGGAACTGTGACGCTCAGCCGTGTGGTTCCGGAGCTGGTGGGGATTCGCTGGCTGGTAATTGGTCCGTGTGATCTGGCTGCCATCGAAGCCGCGAATGGCCTCGAGCACCTGGAAGCCTCTGGTGAAGATCTGGTGGTGGCTGATGGAGTGGGAGCCGGAGTGGGGCAGATTATCGCTTTCAGCGAAGGGGGCGAGGCCCCAATGCCTTACATCCCGCTGAAAAAACCGGTGGATGCTTATGCTGGTTTATTGATCGACAGTCTGGATGGGTGATGGTTTTTTATTTTTTTTTACCCGAAGTATGCTTTCAAGGAGGCCTGACGATGGCTGGACATGGCAACAAGAGCGAATACGAACTCAAAGAACTGATCTGCGAAATTGGCAGAAGGTTGTACGCCAAAGGTTTCGCAGCCGCGAACGATGGCAATATCACCATTCGCCTGAATGAACGCGAGTTCCTCTGCACACCGACCATGATCTCCAAAGGCTACATGAAGCCTGAGGACATTTGCCGGGTTGACACCAAGGGCAACCAGCTCGCCGGTAAACGCAAACGGACCAGCGAGGTGCTGCTGCATCTTTCCATCTACAATCAGCGCCCGGACATCAATGCGGTGGTTCATTGCCACCCACCCCACGCCACAGCCTTCGCGGTGGCGCACGAACCCATTCCCAAATGCGTGCTCCCCGAGGTTGAGGTGTTTTTGGGTGAGGTGCCGATTGCAGTTTACGAAACACCGGGCGGCCAGTCATTCGCGGATACAGTGCTGCCCTATGCCAAGGATTGCAATACCATCCTGCTGGCCAACCACGGCACGATCACTTTTGGGCCGGACCTGGAAAATGCCTACTTCAATACGGAAATCATCGATTCTTACTGCCGTATCCTCATCCTCGCACGCCAACTCGGCCGGGTGAATTACTTCACCGAGCAGCAGACCCGCGAACTGCTCGCCCTGAAGAAAAAACTCGGATATGACGATGTGCGATTCAACTACCCCGAATCCCCCATGTGCGGTGAATCAAGCTTCGATGAGAAATTCTCGAAATTCCAGCCCCGGCAGTATGCCTTCCGCAACGATTCTGCCACCGGTATTGGCCCGGACGATCTGGCGAGCTCCGGAGGTTTGGGTAGCCTGGACGAACCTGGTTTCGATGTTCTGGTGCGAACCATCACTGACCAGGTGATGCGTAACCTGCAGTCGGCTTGATCCAGCTACTCATTGCAACCGATATTTGATGCTGGGTTGAAAAATCAGCAGACAGCGCGGGTGGATTCTGATGACGGCCCCCGCCCGGGTCAATTGTCAAACGAGGCAGGACATGTTCAATTACCGCAAGGATAAAGCCGGCTTCGTCATGACCCTGGTTCTGGGTGGCATTCTGGCTGCGGGTGTCATCGCCACTCTGGTGATGCTTTTCATGGGCTTGAGCCGGGGTGTCTGGGATTATTACAGCCTGCCAATCCGGATCGTGCTTGGATGCGCCTGGGTGATGCTGGTCATTAGTGTGCTGGTGCGGGTTGGTATTTTCCGCTTCCAGATGAAAGCCCGGCAGCGGAATGCCACTGCCGTGGCCAGGCAGGTCAACGAGATCCAGAAGGTCGCCGAGACCAAACCGGCCAGGTGATTGGAATAAATAAACCGGGAGCAACCCGGCAGACACACACAGAAGGGAACGGCACAGCATGAAGGTGAGCGTGGTTGGCGGGGGTGGTTTGGTGGGCAGCATGGCGGCCTATGCCCTGCACCTGGGCCGGGTGGCCAGTGATATTGCCATTGTTGACGCCAACGAGCAGGTAGCTCAGGGTGTGGCGCTTGATATTTTACAGGGGACGAGCCTGGTGGCCGACCAACGGGTGGTGTCCGGTCCCATTCAGGAACAGATCCCTGACAGCGATGTGGTGGTGGTGACCGCTGGCCTGCGCCGCAAGCCGGAAGAATCCAGACTCGACCTCATCAATCGCAATACCGACCTTTTTCTTGACTTACTGGCCAAACTCCGCCAGGCCGGCTGGAAGCCCGGTGCCACGCTGGTTGTGGTCAGCAATCCTGTCGACATCCTGACCCATTTGGCAGTGGAGCGATCGGGGCTCGATTGGCGCCATGTGATTGGCTTGGGCACACAGCTCGACACTGCACGCCTGAATAGCCACCTGGCCCGCCGCCTGAAGGTTCCGGCAACCCAGGTGCGCGCTTTATTGCTGGGAGAACATGGCGATTCCATGGTACCCATCTGGTCGAGTGCGACAGTAGCCGGCATGCCCTTGGCCCAATGGCCGGGCTACAACGCACAGATGGAAAAGGAGGTCTTTGAAGAAACCAAGACCGCCGGTGCCACCATGATCAAGCTGAAAGGCGGCTCGGGGTTCGCGGTGGGAGTGTCCATCCGCGAGGTAGTGGAATCAATCCTTCTCGATAGTCGCAAGGTTTTGCCCGTGAGCACCCTGCAGCAAGGCCTGTATGGCTTGCACGATATCTGTCTGAGCGTCCCCACCGTGTTGGGCGCTGGTGGCGCCATGGCCCAGGTGGAGGTATCCCTTGCCCCACGCGAGCAGGTGGCTCTGCATAATTCCGCCCGGGTGCTGAAAGAAACGCTTGACATGGTGCGGACCCGTCTGGCATCGGGTAGGTCGTCGGCACCATCAGCCACGCCGGCAGCGCCGGTCACCAGGCCAGCCGAGGGTCAGCGGGTTATCCCCCGCAGCACCTGGCAGCCTTCCCGGTAAAGCCCCCATCGTCCGGACAGTACTTTGCCATTCACGGAGGAATCGCGATGAACGAGATGGAGATTCTGGCCCGCGTTATCGATCTACCCGCCGAATACCAGGTGAGCCTGCCTGGCGGGTTGTCCATTTGCAGGCTTTCGGAAAACCACTTCCAGGTGGAATATGAAATGACGGTGGGCGACGAAACAGAACTCCGTGACAAGTCATTCAAAAGTGCTGAAGCGGCCGTGAAATTCTTTGTGGACAAACGGCATGCCCGCAAGCTAGGCTCTGACTACTTTACTGCAGATTTGGATAACGACTCCGAAACTTAAACCTGACAGGGCCGCGTTGTTCACAGGGTTGGCAAACAATCCCAAGTCACCCAGAAAGCACGATAAGCACCCATGAGCAGAACAAAAACGCTGGATGAAAAACTGAAACGCATCCACAGCGACCCCTCAGGGGCGCGGGATTTCATCCTGGCGGATGCCAAGGACGCCGACATGGCCCTGTCGATCGGTGCCACCGGGCTTTCGGGAGAGCGCTGGCCCGATGGGCAACCCAGGCACCGCACTCTGGCTGAATACCGTCGCATCATCGAGGAGATCGTCCGGCAGGGACTGGTTGACATCATGCTCATGTCAGCCAGCACCTCCGAAGAACTCACCATTCGGAAGCGGCTCTTTGATGATAGCGGGGTCAGTCCGGCGGCACGCGCCAACGACACCACCGACATCCATGTCTACCGGGGCGGAAAATCTCCCGGCCTGCCCTCCCTCCCATTCCGTACAGCAACCATCGACCATATCCAGTGTGGCAAGCTGAGATGCCAGGCTTCCGAAAGGCACCTGGGTGCCAATCTGGGTTTGTACAGCATCACCTACACCAACGACCCGGTCCGGGATCGTGAGGCCTTGCTGGCCTACAATTCCTTCCGCCTCGAGGCCGAAGAAAAAGGTTTCCGCCATTTCCTCGAGGTTTTCGACCCTAATGTGGAAGGTATGGTCGCCCCCGAACATCTGGGTGGTTTCATCAACGATGCCATCGTCCGCACCCTGGGTGGTGTGACCTCCTCCGGACGGCCCGATTTCCTGAAGATCGTCTACCACGGCCCGCGTGCCATGGAAGAACTGGTGGCCTACGATCCCCACCTGGTGGTGGGAATCCTCGGCGGTTCGGCCGGCACCACCTACGATGCCTTCAAATTATTGGCCGAATCCAGAAAGTATGGCGGCCGGGTCGCCCTTTTTGGCCGCAAGATCAACCAGGCTGAAAACCAGCTCGCTTTCATCCACTTCCTGAGGCTGATCGCCGATGGCGAGATCCAGCCCGAGGAGGCCGTAAAAGCCTATCATGGGGTATTGCAGGCCCTGGGACTCACCCCCAACCGTATCCTTGCAGACGATATGGTGCTTCAGACCGGCGTGATGAGCTATGGCGGTTCCAAAGTGATCTCGGTGCCGCCCGGGAAGGCCCCGATCGGCCAGCCCAAACCCCTGCAGGCCCTGCCCACCAGGACGCCGATTGTGGCACCCGCTGCAAAAGCCCAGGCTGGCACGCCACCGAAACCGCCGGCAAAAACACCAGAACCAGCCCCGCGTCCGCAGATTCGCCCAGTGGAACAGGCTGATTTTTCAAAGATGACACCTGGAGAAAAGGTGGCCTGGCAACGCGCTCGCTGGGACCGGATTCTGGGTTGAGAGGTACTATTTCTGACGGGGCTGGGCGCGTACCCAAAGGTCAGCCCACCCGGCCTCTGGCGATGCGATCTGTTGTCAGGACCGTTTCGGGGGGTCCCTCTGCCGCCACCTTGCCGTCTTCGATCCACATCACATGATGGGCGTGCAAGCGGATCAGTTCGAGGTCGTGCGATACAAGCACCACCGTGGTGCCGCGCTCCTGACAAATCTCGGCGATTCGCTGGTGGTAGAGCGCTTTGTCAACAAAATCGATGCCACTGGCGGGTTCATCCAGCAGCAACAACTCTGGCCGGGGTTCCAGCGCCAGCGCCAGCAGCACCCGCTGCAACTCACCCCCGGAGAGCTTTTCCACCTGCTTGCCCAATGAATCCCCATGCAACCGGACAGACGACAAAAGCCCCCGCAAATGATCATCTGTCAACCCGCCCCCTGGCCAGAACCACGGCCTTCGTGACAAGGCCAGCCCGAAAAGATCGCGCACGGTGAGAGGCAAGTTGGCCTCCACCTTCAGTTTCTGCGGCACATAACCCACTTGCCGGGGTGACGGACGGGAATGATCGTGCCCGCAGGTGAATATCACAGACCCGCTATGCGGGATCTCGCGTAAAAGAACCTTCAGAAGCGTACTCTTGCCAGTGCCATTGGCTCCCATCACCACCGTGATCCTGCCAACCGGAATCGCCGCGGTCACATCCCGCAGCACCGTGGTGATGCCCAGCTTCACGCCCACATTTTCCAGCCGCACCAGAGATCGGATCACGGGTGCCGGAGCCTTGGTGCCCGAAGTCACGGCAGGGCCTCCATCAGAGCCTTCAGGTTGGCTGCCATTTTTTCCTCGTACCAACTCCCGGACAGCTCGTTGATACGCGCTGTTTCCAGAGGGTCGATTTCCACCATCCGGGCGTTCACACCTTTACGCTTCAATTCTTCCAGGATCAGCTTGCTGGCCGAGGTTGTGGGGTACTGGGGTTCCACCGCCAGCACACGCACATTTTCCTTCACACACTTGTCGATAAGGGTGGCGAGACGGTGCGCGTCGGGTTCGGCTCCCGGATTGATCTGGATGGTGTCGACAATCTGCAAGGCGAAAGTATCGGCCATATAGGCCAGAGCTCCATGGAAGCTGATCAGCCTGTTTTCCATTTTGGTTTTCAGTTCTTCGCGGCCACGCTTTTGCAGCGCATCCATCCGTTCGCCAAAAGCGCGCGCATTAGCCTCATATTGTTCCTTTTTGCCAGGAGTCAATTCGGCCAGGTGAACGGCGATTTCCTGAGCCATCGCCTTGGCTTGCCTGGCTCCCAGCCACACATGAGGATCCATGTCGCCATGCTGGTGATCGTGGCCCTCTTCGTGCTCGTCGTGGTCATGGGACCCGGTATTGATCCGGCACAGGTTCTTGGCGACCAAGGCTTGACCCAATGCCACATGCTTTGGCTGATATCTGGAATCAGCGGCCAGCATCCGGGATACAAAATGATCGTCGAGCGTGAGACCTATACTAAAAAAAAGGTCGGCATTTTTCAGCAGGAGCGCATCGCGCACATTGAAGGCATAGTGATGTGGGCCCGTGGTGGTACATAGACACTGCACCGCGGCCTCGTCACCTGCTATCTGCCGCACCATACTGTAAAGAGGCGGGAAGGTTACCAGCACGCGAGGTTGCCCCTGCACGCCTTTCCACGGGTCTTCAATGCGGGAGCACCCAGAAAAAAACAGGGAAAAAACCGCCATGGCGACCAAAGCCAGTTGCTTGAATGGCATTTGACTTCCCTACTTATTCCAGAAATCCAGTAAAACCTTGTTATAATCTAAGGTTAGATCGTCACAGCCCGTCTGGCAACAGAAAAATGCGGGTCCAGAAACCTGGTTGGTGGTTCCGGATGGCGCCCCATGCCCTAGACTATAGGGTGGTGGACCTTGTGTTACTCGTCAATTTCTTTCCTTAGGTGCCCAATGGCCTGCACAGTCACCCGCCAGAGACTTCCCGTTTTCCCCGCCGGGCTAGACCCCGAAGTGGTGGTTCTCAGCGATGGTGCGGGTGGTGAAGCCGTCTTGTGGCCCGCGCTGGGTTTCAATTGCATTCGATGGACCAGCGTCTGGCAGGGAAAATCGCTCAATCTGGTCCACCAGGATCCTGACCTGATGGCGGGTAGCCCTCCCACCCGGTCGGGAAACCCCATCCTTTTTCCTTTCCCCAATCGCATCAGGGGTGGGGCTTTCCAATGGGCTGGTCGTCCATTCAAGCTGCCTCTTAACGGCGATCATGGCACCAGCGCCATCCATGGATTCGCCTGCCGTAATCCCTGGCAGGTTATCGCCACCGGGGCAGGTGCAGAGGAAGCCTTTGTTACTGCGGAATATCACGGCTTTCGGGATCAACCCGAGACCCAGTTCCTCTGGCCGGCTGACCATATCCTGCGGGTCACTTGCCGGCTCCGGGCCGGGCGCCTCGCTTTTGAGGCGCAAGTGATCAATCCCGATACCCGCGACCTTCCCTTTGGCCTGGGATACCATCCCTATTTCAGTGCGGTGTGGCATGACAGCCTGAAAGATTCGCTGCTCCAGATTCGTGTGCCGGCAACTTCGGCCTGGGAGCTGGAACATTGCCTGCCCACGGGCATCATTTCCCCATTGCCGCCAGGGCGCTCCCTGCAACAATGGAAAGATGTACCGGGACTGCAACTTGACGATGTGCTCACGGGCCTGCCCGGTGGCCATCTTGACACCCACGGGTTGTCCGAATGCGGTGCCTTGCGGCATGCCAATGGCGGCCCCACCCTGACCGTGAAAGCTGACCCTATTTTCCAGCATGTAGTGGTCTTCACACCTGGTGATCGTGCCAGCGTCTGCATCGAACCTTACACCTGTGTGACGGATGCCCCGCACATGCGCGGGCGCGGCCTGCCGGATGGACTTTTGGAATTGCAACCGAGCGGCAGTTTCCGCGCGGTGATGGCCTGGGAGATCACATGAAGACACCCGTTCCCCTTTCGCGCCGCAAGGTGCCTCCTGAACTCATTGCCGCCGTTCGCGGCCCGGTGGTGGTGCTGATGGGCTCACCCAGCGAGGTGGGCAACCTGCTTGAGCAGCTCAAGCTGCCCGATGCACTGTGCCTGCAGCTTGATTTGCACCAGGCCAGAATGTTGAAGGCCGACCTCGAAGCCCGTGGGGTGACGGCCCGCGTGGAAGTGGTCAAGGATTTCTGGGATATGCATCATGGCCAGGCCACTTTGCTCACCTTCTCGCAAATGGGTGGCGAGCGCGAGCTGAAAATCGATCTGGTGGATCAGGGGTTCCATTCCATCTCCCCGGGGGGACGCATCGTTGTGTGGTGCCCCACAGTGGATGACTCCCTTTTCCCAGGCCTGCTCAAGCGTTTTTTTGGCAAGACTCATGCCCACACGCGCCGCCAGGATCTGGTACTGTGGGCTGTTCGCCAGGATGGCGACGACCGTCCGCGCCGCCGCCATGAACTCAACTTCCACGCCAGAGTGGGGCAAAACCCCTCGCAGAACTTCATCTGCAGGCCGGGTGTTTTCTCCTATGGCAAGATGGATGATGGCTCCCGCGCCCTGGCGGAAATCGCCCGGGTGGAACCGGGTGACCGAGTCCTGGATCTGGGCTGCGGGCATGGTACCCTGGGTGTTTTCGCTGGCATCACCACCGGCCCCAAGGGGCATATCGTGTTCACCGACAGCAACGCCCGCGCTCTGGGTCTGGCTGAGTTGAATGCCCATGCGGCTGGCCTGACCAATTTCACCACGGTGCTGGCCGCCGATAATGCTGATCTGGAACCCCTGGGAGCCAATTCCTTCGATGTGGTGCTGGCCAATCCTCCCTACTTTGCGGCTGGCAGCATTGCGGTGCGCTTTGTGGAGCAGGCTGCAAACATGCTGAAGCCTGGCGGCCGGTTCTACCTGGTGACCCGACAGCCCGATGCCGCCGGCGAAGTGATGGCCACCTTGTTCCCCACCTTCGATGCCATCATGAATCGGGGCTACACGGTGCTGCTGGTGGATAAGCAAATGGAATTGCGCCCCATTCCCATGGATGAATCGGCACTTGAACAGGGCGAGGAAATAGAGGATCCTATTGAGGAGATAGTTGGGTCTGACGAAATCATACCCAAACGAGGCACGCGAGGCACGCGTTTTCGCAAGCGTGATAATCGCAAGGGCATTGGCATGAAAAGCCGCTCGCCCCGCCCCACCCGCCGTGACGGCACTTCCCATGACAGG
>QWOS01000026.1:49-13034 GCA_003669555.1 Planctomycetota bacterium | reverse complement strand
TCCTGGAGCCAGGAGGCAAGGATCTGCCTGGGCAGTGGATCCTTTAGCTGCGAACGGGCCACGCGCAGCAGATCGAGGGCGGTACCGTCGTGACACCAGGTGGGAATAGCCATGGGATACCAACCCTCGCATGCTTTTGTAGGAGGACAACAATCGTGCAATGGCCCAGTCTACACAAAAAGACACTGAAAATCCCCAGCTTGGACCGATACCCAGCCGACTGGATTCCCTGTGGTTGATACTCTGCTCATCGAAACTACACCTACGGCATTCACCCAGGAGCCTTTTGTCAGCCTCCGATCGTTGTAACGGAGGCCTAACCTGCAAGCTGGCTTGAGTCCGGTTGACGGTGGGGGGGCAGAGCCTGGTTAGTCGACCGGGTCAACTTTTCGCTTGGTCAACACCTTCTGGGCTCACGGCCGCTGAACTGGGCCTGTGACTTGCTTGGAAAGAAAAGGGGTCACCAAAGACGGTCTCCAAGGACTGGAAAAAGGCTGCGAAGAAGGACTGGCAACCGGTTACATTGGCCGAATCCATCTTTGCCACTCTCTCCTGAGGCGGCCCGAGGCCCCTACGACTGAACTCCAGGCCCCGTCGCTGCAAGACTTGCAGGAATTGGCAGGCCAACTGGAAAGCAAACTGCGAAACCGCTGAGGCGCAGGCCCTTGGAAGGCAGGCCCCCCACAACCCGGCGGGCTGGTTTTTGCGGGGGTCCGGGAAATTTCTGACTGCAAAGGGTCCCCACCGGCCTGATACGGTGCCTTTCCATCGCTGGCTGCCGACTCCTCCTGGTATGCGGCACCGCCTTTCCGTACCGGGCCATCCGGTAGATTCATATCCAGCACTCGGTGCTGCATGCCCTGGATTCCGCGCCTATCCAGTGGAACCATAAGACCCGGGCTCTGGTGAAGGACACCAGCGGCATCCTGGGAGGAGTGTACACCCTGCTGGCACCGAACCACCTCACCCATGCCTGGCATGCGCCAGGCCGCCCAGGCACTTTCATCTTCTACAACATGGCGCCCAAATAGCCCAATGCGGCACCACTCAAATGCGGCACCACTCAAACGGGAAGTCCCCTTCTGCGATGATTGCCAAACAACCGGCTTTACCGACATCGTGGAGGTCCGTCGCAAGAAGGGTCATCACCTTTTGGGTGATGACTGGTCCGTATGGGTCAGGGACCGGCCAGAGGCGGCAGCAAGTCCCTGAAATGGCTTGCGACTACATCACGGCGCACTTTCCCCAGTGGGGTCAATTCTCCCCATTCCGCGGACAGGGGCCGGGGCAGAACAATCAACCGGGCCGGCTGCTCCCACGACTCCAGCCCGTCCAGGTTGCCAAGGCGTGACCAGTCGAGCGATACCCCGGGTCGTGGTAGCACCAGTGCCAGCACCCTGGGGCGGCCTTCTCCCAGCACCACCGCGCTATCCACGCCTGGCAATGCAGCCAATGCCGCCTCCACTTTGGCGGGCATCACTTTGCGCCCGGTGCTCAGGACGATAGTCTCTGATTTGCGGCCATCCACCCGCAGGAAGCCGCCTTCCCTCCATGCGCCCAGGTCGCCGGTGGCCAGCCAGCCGGTGTGTGGATCGATCCGGCCATCTGCGCCCAGGTAGCCACGCATCACGCCATCGCCACGCACAAGGATCTCCCCATCAGCCGCCAGCGTCACCTCCATGCCCGGCACCACACGGCCGGCTGTCCCAGGGCAGCAAGCCCCGGGAGTGTTCAAGGTGACCAGGGGCGAGGCCTCGGTGAGACCGTAGCCCTCCAGGATGGGGATGCCCAGGCGAGCATAACCAGCGGCCAGCCAGGCAGGCAGGGGAGCACCACCACAGCCTGCCCAGCGAAGGCGTGAGCCAAATACAGCCTGCAAGCTCTCTGGATTGGCGTTTTCACCACCCGCCAGGCGCCAGGCTTTCTCATACAGTCTGGGCACCGCCTGCAGATGGGTGGGGCGCCACCGTCGCAAGGCGCGGAACAAACCGGCGGGGTGAGGCAGCCTGGCCGCAGCGACACCACAGATTAATCCCTTCAGAATATCGGCATTAAGGGCGTAAAGGTGCGCCAGGGGCAGCCAGCTAAGGACCAGGTCGCCAGGCTGATGCTTCACTAGCATCGCCCGGGCCCCCGCGCTGGCCAGCAGGTTGTGATGGCTTAGCATAGCCAGGCGTGGTTTGCCGGTGGTGCCCGAGGTGGGGGCGGCCAAAGCTGGTGACTGGCGATTCAGGCGCGCCATGCGCACAAGTCGTTCCGCGCCGGCGGCCACGGTACCCCCACGCCAGGGTCTGGGCCCGGGCAAGCCGTCACCGGGCGGGCCAAAGGGTACCAGCCGGGCCTGGCCGAGCTGGCCGGGCCGATCCACCAGAACCCTGCCCGCTCCCGCCCGGCGCAGGGTTTCCGCCACAGCCCCTGGCGACAAGCCAGCTGACAGGGGCAGCGCCACTGCCCCGGCTCCCCAGATGCCGAACAGGGCTACCGGCCACGCCAGGCCGTCCGACATCCAGAGCCCCACGGGTTCGCCCGGCTCCACCCCCTGATGAATCAGGGCTTCTGATAGCCTTTCGGCCTGTTTTTGCCATTGAAAAATGGTCAGCTGGGCGCCAGCCACACGCCAGGCCACCTGTCCACCTATTTGGCGGGCCTGGTGTTGGAGCAGGCCGGGAAAATGTGCGCTTTCCAAAGCCAAAGCCCAGACTGCCGAACCGTTCAAGTCCACAATTGAGGGTTTCCATCAACCTTGCCGCAGAATAGGTTTCAAGCACGCGCCCGTACTGCAGTTGTCGGGTTTTCCCCCCCCTGAACTGGCTAGCCGTCACGGGGAGTGCATAATGAATGTTAGACCATGTCACCTTGTGTGGCCTGGTTTGGGAATGTGGGAGACGCTTGTGGATCCGTGAGTACACGGAACAGGGTTTCCGGCCCCCTGCTTGGGGCTTGCGTTCTCGTAGCCTTCCGATGGGCATGCGTGGGCAAACAAAAACTCAGCGGTGTTCGCAGGAGAATTGGCCCGGTGAGCGCATGTTGGTTGTGAAGGTGGCCCGGGGCCTGGGAACCCCGTGCCGTCCCTGTTCGTGTGCACCCACTCCCGGATCCGGGGTGCGTGTGAACAGGATTTTTCTTTTTAACCCACTTTGGGTGATGCCGTCCCCAGTGGGGCGTTGTCTGTTTTTATCTGTTTGAGCCAGGCAGCATGGAGTGCCCCGACGCGGCGCCGGTTCAATCCCAGGTCGGAGTGGCCCGCCCGGCTGGCTGAGCGCACCTGGATGGTGCTACCTGGGCCATCGATCTGGCACAAAAATTCTACATCATCAACAAAACGGCACACAGGTGTCGTGAATTCGGCGCGGAGATAGCCATTCTCCGGCTGGAGCATCACCACCCGGACTCCACGGGTTTTTTCCAGCATGACGGCCAAAGACCGTACCGTTTGCCCGTAATCTTCAGGCGACCGCCAGGCATCCACATGAAAACCTGGTCGCGCATCGCTGGAGCACACGCAGTTGGGGCGGTTGCCACAGGGGTTGAGTCCGCTGGCTGAACCCAGGTTCTGGGGTTTGCCCAGCAGACGAAACATCTGCACCACCATCACGCTGATAGCCAGCGTGATACCCAAAGCAATCAGGGCTGGTTGCATGGCGTGTCTTCTCAACGACTGGGCTGGCCTGCTGGGGCAGCCCCGGGAGCGGGCCGACTGGCAATCTCTTCCTGCTGCGCCAGTTCGCGACTCAGCGGGAAGGCCGGGGAAGGCGGCACATACTGTGGGGCGTGTTCAAGATATTGGGGCGAAGGCAAGGTCATACCGGCTATTTGGGTCTGGCAGCCGGAGCTGCCCACCAAACCAGCGGCGCCCAATACCACCAGGGCCATACCAGCCATTGTCTTTGTCTGCAGCATGATTCAATCCCCTGCTCCGGGCCTGACGGCATTTCCATGCCAGCCGACGACTTGCCAAGAAGCCCATCTGGGACAATCATCGAGTTTTCAGGGTGTGCGGCTTGAGACGATCTTGCGGATTCTTCCAGAAAAACATCCTTTGAGCTTGGCGAGAGCTAGACTGTCTATGCCTTGTTGAGGGGATCATGAGTGGACGACGGATACGACAGCAGCCTGTCTGGCCCACCCTGTTCCCATGGGGTGATGGTCCTGGCATGCTGCCATGGGTCTGGCGGACAGTAGATCCCGGCCCCAATCCCCGACCTTTGCTAGCTAGTGATGTCCCGCCCTGGTTTCCCACCGGTGTAGAAGGTGAGCCGTTTCGCTTCTGCAAGGCGATGGAACGGCTGATTCGGGCGATTTGTCTCGGTAGCGAAGAGATGAGCTATATCAACGCTGATACCCTGATATTCTCGATAACCCAAGCCCGGTCCAACGATCATTACGGGTTACAAGCCCGGGTCACGCCGCTGCGTTTCCCTGGGGGTACCCTGGAGCAGACCCGTCAGGGCATTCGTTACCAGGTGCAGCGCCATCAGGTCAACAGGGTCGAAAAGCTTTATCTGGTCACCTTCTGCCTGCCCCGGTTTCTCAATCAGAGCTTCGACGAAAAAATGATCACCATATTCCACGAGCTATATCATATTGACAATAAATGCAATGGCGAACTGCGACAGCATACCGGAAGGTGTCACGCGCACACCTCTAGCCAGCAAAATTACGACGCCCATATGGCTGCACTGGCCCGATTCTGGCTGGCTACCAAACCGGATCCATCACTTACAGCCTTCTTGCGGCTTGATTTCTGGCAACTGCAAGCCCGCCATGGCAGCGTGCTAGGCCTTTTTATCCCCCGGCCCAGGCTGGTCCCGGTGACTGCACATACATAAAACAGACATTAACCCTGGTGCTCCCTGCAAAAGGGTGCGCAGATCATTGTTGCCAGCCTGACGTTGCCAGCCTGACCGAGATAGCCCCATGAATATTTCCTGGCTCGATGATCTGGCGGGCCCTCCCGCCTCCTGGAATCTGGCTTCCCGCGGCATCGGCCCGGCTGGTGCCTTGCCTCTTACCGAAGAGCAACTGCGCCATGCCCCCAGCGGCGACCTGTTTGGCTGGACCCAGGATGTGGGAATGGGCTGGAAACCTGAAGAGCTGGGCCGGCCCGAGTTCCTGCTGCTTTCCACTGCCGGCGGCTTGCGTGGCGAGGACGGCAAGCCCATAGCCCTGGGCTACCACACCGGGCATTGGGAGGTAGCTTTGCAGGTTCGGGCCGCCGCCGAGGAGATACGCGCGCTGGGTGGAATCCCCTTCGCCGCTGCGGTGACCGATCCGTGTGATGGCCGGACCCAGGGCACGCCAGGCATGATGGATAGCCTGCCCTTCCGCAACGATGCGGCGGTGGTGTTGCGTCGCCTCATCCGTAGCCTGCCCACCCGTCGTGGTTTGCTGGGTGTGGCCACCTGCGACAAAGGCCTGCCGGCGATGCTGATGGCCCTGTGCTCGTTTGGCGACCTGCCCGCAGTGCTGGTGCCTGGCGGTGTCACCCTGCCAGCCGATGGGGCTGAAGACGCCGGCAAGGTGCAAACCATAGGAGTCCGCTTTTCCCAGGGTCTAATGACCCTGAAAGAAGCAGCCGAGGCCGGCTGCCGGGCTTGTGGTAGCACCGGTGGCGGCTGCCAGTTTCTGGGCACGGCTGCAACCAGTCAGGTTGTGGCTGAAGCCATGGGCCTCACACTGCCCCACGCCGCCCTCGCCCCCTCGGGGCAGGCGGTCTGGCTGGAGCTGGCTCGGCAATCGGCCCGGGCCCTGCATAGTCTGCTGCGCTCGGGAGTGACAACCCGGCAGATCATCACCCCGGGGGCCCTGAAAAACGCGCTGGCGGTACATGCCGCCTTTGGTGGGTCCACCAACCTGCTCCTGCACATCCCTGCCTTCGCCTTCGCCGCCGGGCTGGAACGCCCAACTGTGGACGACTGGATCGCCGTCAATCGCGCCGTGCCCCGACTGGTGGACGCCCTGCCCAACGGCCCGGTGGGCCACACCACGGTCCGGGTATTTTTGGCCGGCGGTGTGCCGGAGGTGATGCTGCACCTGCGCGAACTGGGTCTGCTTGACCTGCAAACCCTCACCGCCACCGGGCACAGTGTGGGCGAGGTGCTGGAATGGTGGCAAACCAGCCCCAGGCGCGCCGCCATGCGGGAACTGCTGCACAGCCGCGACGGTGTGGACCCGGACACGGTGATTTATTCGCCCAAAGCCGCGCGGGCCGCCGGCCTCACCAGCACGGTGGTTTTCCCTCGTGGCAATCTGGCCCCCGAAGGCTCGGTGATCAAGGCCACCTCCATCGACCCCTCCCTGGTGGGCACCGATGGCATCTACCGCCATACCGGTCCTGCCAAGGTCTTTGTTACCGAAAAAACGGCGATTGAGGCGGTGAAAAATGGTGGCGTTGGCGCCGGTGATACCCTGGTCCTCATCTGCCGCGGGCCTTTGGGTTCGGGCATGGAAGAGACCTACCAGATCACCAGCGCCCTGAAGCACCTGCCATGGGGCAAGCATGTGGCCCTCATCACCGACGCGCGGTTTTCGGGAGTGTCAACGGGCGCATGTATTGGCCATGTGGGGCCCGAGGCCCTGGCGGGTGGACCGTTGGGGAAACTGCTCGACGGGGACCTGATCCGGATCGAGATCGACACCCGCCAACTGGTGGGCTCGGTGGATCTGATTGGCCCCGCCCAGCCTCCCGGCAGCAACAGCGACGCCTTGTCGCCTGCTAGTGGCGACACCCTGCTGGCCATGCGTAACCCGCGAAAAGACCTTGCTTGTGACCCGCTTCTACCCGACGATACCCGCCTGTGGGCGATTTTGCAGCAGGCTTCAGGCGGCACCTGGGGCGGCTGTGTGCATGATGTACACGCCATCGCCAGGAAGCTGGTACAGTAGGTCGTACATCGTGTTTCCTGCTTTTTTCTCATAGACTTCACCATCCTGAACGGAGACCGGCACCTGTGGCAACACCTCCCCCCCCCCAAAGCCTGGGCCTTGGCAAACTGGCTATGGCACCCCGGAATGTCAGCCTGCTGGGCTTGATGATGTTCTTGCAGTTCGCGGTCTGGGGAGCATGGTTTGTCACCCTTGGGGTCTACCTTGAGCAGGGGCTCCATTTCTCAGGGGCATGGATCGGGGCCATCTTCGGCACCATGGCCCTGGGCACTATCTTTTCGCCCATGATTGTCGGCGCCATCGCCGACCGGTTCTTCAATTCCGAAAAACTGATGGGCTTGCTGCATCTGCTGGGTGGCGTGCTGCTGCTGATCCTGCCCACGATGGGCACCAGCCCCGAGTCGTTCTATACCATCGCCCTGCTCTACGCCCTGCTGTATTCCCCCACCCTGGCGCTGGCCAATTCCATCACCTTCACCCATGTGCCCAACGGCACGGTCTGGTTCCCCATCCTGCGGACCTTTGGTACCATCGGCTGGATCGCCGCGGGGCTGTTTGTCGGCTATATCCTGCCCAAGATGGTGAGTTTGCCCGCAGAAACCACCATCGATGCCACCGCCTATCCCCTGTATCTGGCAGGCATCCTGTCAATCGCCCTGGGCTTCTTCTCCTTCGCCCTGCCACCTACTCCCCCCACCGGCAAAGCGGGCGAGATGCTGCCGGCATTCAAGGCCATCGGCCTGCTGCGCAGTCGCTCGTTTGCCATCTTCTTTGGTGTCAGCTTCGTCATCACCATCGTTCTGGCCTTTTATTACGGCTTCACGGGCAACTACCTGGCTGATTCGATCATGCCCCAGCTTTCCAGCCTGATCAAGGTTCAGAGCGTGGCCCCGGTGATGGCCATTGGCCAGGTGGCCGAGATGCTCATCCTGCCATTCCTGGGAGTGTGCCTGTTTTTCATGGGCATGAAGTGGGTGCTGGCCGTGGGCATGCTGGCCTGGGGCGTTCGCTACATGCTGTTCGCCCTCGGGGCCGGCGGTGACGAAGCTAAAGTCTCCGCCCTGGTGGTAGTCGCCAGCCTGGCGCTGCACGGTATCTGCTTCGACTTCTTTTTCGCAGCCGGCTTCATCCATGTCGACAATAACGCCCCCAAAGAAGTCCGGGCCAGCGGTCAGGCCTTGTTCACCTTCCTCACCTACGGTTTGGGCATGTGGATTGGCAACACCCTCAGCGGCTACATTGTCGACCGCTACACGGTCTACAACGAAATGGGTGGCAAAGCCAAGCTGGAACTGGTGGTCGATGACTTCCTCAACACCACCAAACAGGCTCCCGAGAAGGATGAAAAGGATGTCTTCATGCATGACATGGCGAGCGCCCTCGGTGGCAGCCTGGACATGCCCATCACCGAACCGGAACGGATCAAACGCAAGATCCCTGTGCTGGCCCTGATGGGCAACGCCGACGAGGCTCCGACCCGTAATGGATCCCTCAACGATGCCCTGAAAAAGCACCTGAGCAAGGCCACTGCCGGACAGGCCTTCCATCTGCTGGAGCACGCCCACCTCAAGGCCATCGACAAAACCCATGTGGTGGACGGTGTCTACACTACCCGCAACTGGTTCATGATCTGGATCATCCCCAGCATCGGTGTCTTTGCCGCCCTGGCGGTGTTCCTGGTCCTGTTCCGGGTGGATGACAAAAAAACCAAGGTCGCCCCCGCCGCGTGAGTTCAGTCAACGGGTTTCCCCCACCCCGCCTGCCCCAACCGGCAAGCGGGGTGTTTTTTTGCCTGCCTGCAACAATCCTGCACCTGACAAGCCAATCCGGGTAAAATAGTCTGGCTAACCAGCTTGCCCCGCTTGCACAAACCGTCAGGATCGCATCATTTGGCCAAAGTCATTGGCGTCCACCGACCGATGCAATCAGAAGATTATGCACTCCCCCGCACGCGGAGAGCTCACAGTGCTCAGACCAGTACATAGGGCCACCGCCATGGCCCTGCTGGGTGCGGCGCCATTGGCCATTTCCATGGCCGGTTGCGTCAGCACCAATTTGCGAAGCCCTCTGTCAGGCAGTTGGGCTATGGTGGTTCCCACTCCCGGCAAAATAATCGACGAAGCCGAAGTGGGAGACCTCCTGCTGGTTTGCTGGTCTCACCCCGACAGCGCCCTCATTGCGGAAGAAACCCCGCCTGTCGCACTGGTCACAGGCAACATGGAAGACCTGTGGTCACGCATCGCCCAGGGCACTCCTGGGCTGGCTGTGCCCCAGGGTCTTGAGCGCGAAGGGTATTCACGACTCAGACAGGCGGACGGCGTTCCGTCTTTCCGCGACTGTTTCAGCCGGGAAAGCGTCTTGCTGCGTGTCATGGGTGATTGTCTGCTGGCCCAATCCGCCGCCGAATCGGTAGTCGAGGTGGCCAAAGCACAACGGGAAGCAAGCGAGTTGTGGGTGGAACTGCGCGCCGTGCGGGAATCGCTCGACCTGCTGGAACAATCGCAAAAGCGCCTGGAAACCATTCTGAAGTACGCCCGCGACCTGGCAATGGAACGCAAACCCGAGTTGCTCGCCCTGGTGGAAGCCCTGGAGGGTGAGCGGTCTGCCCGGCGCATGAAGCGTCTTGAGATCGAGCGACGGCAGGAGCAGGGCCTGGTCCGGCTACGCCACCTGTGCGGTATGCCCGAGGATACCAGCCTGCAGATCCCGGGAGACAAGCTGGATGACCCACAGATGGGTGGCCTGCCGACACTGGAGGAATCGCTATCGGCTGCAGCCGCCAACGGGCCTGGCATGTCCGAAATTTCCATTCTGGTGGCAACGCTGGAGTCTTCCGTCGTGCGTCTCTGCCAGAACAAGCCGGGCGTGGGTGGGCGCGATTTCGACAAACTCCGCCTTGATTTAAGCCAGCAGGCCGAGATTGCCACCGGCAGGCAACACGAACTGCGGGCCACACTGCGCCAGGGAGCGGCCGAGGCCCTGGCTTCGCTCCGCCCCCTG
The DNA here is from genome assembly GCA_003669555.1 of Planctomycetota bacterium. Taxonomy (GTDB): domain Bacteria; phylum Planctomycetota; class Planctomycetia; order Gemmatales; family Gemmataceae; genus UBA6894. The sequence continues at coordinate 3,149 of QWOS01000026.1, read as the reverse complement.
TACGATCAGCATCAGTTTTCGAAGGAAGCTTTGCGACAGGCAATTGCCAGCGCCGAGGTGGTGGAACGCTTTGTCAAGGAGCGCAGACCCGAGCTGGGGCCCCGCGAGCAGCTCGAAGCCTTGCGTGCCATGGAAAGTGCCCGACACGAGGAGTTGAAGCTGCGGGTGGGCTACCGACAGGCCATGCAGCGTCTTGATCTCGCCACCCGGCCTTGCCCCGGTCGCTGACAGGGCCCATTCAGCCCGGCGTCAGACGCTGCCTGACTCCGGTGCAATGGCAGCGAAAGTACACCCCTCTGGTATCGATATGGAAGTGGATCACCACCCGGCAAGCCGGGCAACGGCCCACCTCCAGTTGCTCCCCCAGGGCCCACTCCCCCAGTCTGTCAGGCTGGTCAGGACAATCGAGGGTCGGCACCTGTTCTGCACCGTAGTTGGGTGGCAACCCGGGTAGGGAGCCAGTGTGCCGGGCGAACGAGGGCATGAGCGGCGGCAAACCGTATCGGGCCACCTGTTTGGCGCGGCCCTTCATGGCGCCACCCCCTCGGCCGCGAAAAGGGGTGTCTGACTGCCAGCCCGGTTCGCCATTCCCCGCAGATGCATCTCCCAGGGGACTGACCAGCCTCGTCTGCGCCCAAAAAGCTGCCGCACTCCGCGACTCGACCAACACGCCGCGCATACACCCAGGGCGCTGGCCGGTGGCGTTTTGCCGCAGTGCAGACAGCGGGCCGGCAAAGGTAGATCACTCAGCAAGCCTTTACCGATCCGTTTTGAGCTGAAAGAGCGTCGTCGCCTGACTGGCATTCGGCCTGATTCCCACAGGTCCGCAAGGCCGAGTCGGAGACTGGCAAATCTGCCGCCATCGCCCGGCGGCGCGTCAGGCGTAGCCGCCGCAGCACCCCGGCCAGTTGTGAAGCGTCGGCGGCGGGCAACCCCAGGTCCAGCCGCACAGGTAGCCCCGTCTGCCCATGCCGGGCCACCAGCCGCAGGACCAATAGACGGTCGGCCCCCAGGCGGCCTTCCCCAGCGCCCAGCAGTCGCACCGCCGCCACTCCCAACTCGGTGCCGGCGGGTGTCTTGTCGTGTGTTGTCATGGTCATGAATCATTCCCTCCATCTGCCATCCCTCGCTTGTAGTGTACATTTGTATAGTACTCAACCGAGGCACCACCGATCAACCGTCGCCACCGCTGAATTTTCCCAGACTTGCCTTCCTTGCCACTCACCGGCCGCCCGCCATGCGGCCCCGGCTGGTGGTATCCCCCAGACCCTAGGCCCCAGCTGCTGGTAGGCTTCAGGGTTTCCGCCCCCTACCAGCGCTCGACTCCGGATAGTACCCGGCTAGCGACAGATCTGAATGGGATCGCAACTCCCGGAAAAGGTCCAAGGTACTGCAAAGCATGAGAAAACCCGGGCCTGGTTTGGGCCCGGAAGCCAGCAGATGCCGGATTTTGTCGAGATGCCTGTAACGGCCAGGGGCAGATTGTCTGAAGGAAACCGAGGTGGGCCAACAGGCCGCCGAAGTCATGCGAGAGGCTTCGGGTAGCATTGTGACGGCTTTTTATTCTGACACCAACGCCCGAGACTCTTTTTCCGTTGATACCCGTAGGGCAGGCTGGGCCTTTTGGGTTAAGCTTGCATCAGGTTCCGTTTTATCCGGCTGGAAATCTCTCCCTTCATCCTGCAGGTGTTCCATGCGCCGCACTGCGCCACTCCCCCGCTTGTTCAATTCCCGCCTGTTTTGCCTGGTTGGCCTGCTGCCAGTCGCCTGGTTGGCCGCTGCCAGCACCTCCCGGGCCGGCGAAATCGACTTTGTGGAGAGTTACGCTCTGGCGGCCGATCGGGCCCAGGTGTTGAAGCAGTTGATTCCTGGTACCGAGAATTATTATTATTACAATTGCTTGCATCTGATTCAAATTGAGCAGCTCGACAAGTGTGCCGATCTGGCCAGGATCTGGCGTGAACGCCTCGGCGAGACCCCACTCTGGCGGCAGATCCAGCACCGTCACACCTTTCTCAGCTACCGCAAGGCACCTCGCCCCAGCCTCGATTACCTCATCAAGCATCTTGGCCTGAACTTCGACCAGCAGCGACAGGTTCCGGGTGCCAAGACCACGCTTCCCACCACACTCGATACCAAGGCCATCAGCCGCGACACCCTCCGACAGCAGTTCATCACTCCACAACCCCATGTTGATCTGGCCGAAGAACAGGCCCTGCGTTGGCTGGCCGCTGAAAAACTCTCACCCGAGCAGCGGCGCTCACTCCTCAATCGCCTGCAAAGACCCGATCTCCCCAATCTGGTCGAACTTATCCTTGCTGACCTCGACTTTCAGAACTCTGGCGGCTTCGGTAGCCTTGCCATTCATCGCAACCTCACCGCCGTACAACTCGACGAACTCGCCCGACTCAGGCCGGCGCTCCAGCAGCAACTCAACTGGGTCCTGCCCCGCTCCGCCCGCCTTCTGCCAGGGGCCGACGCCAACTTCCCGGATGACCTCAAGGTCATGGGCGAGTACCTCGACCGGCTGGTCGCGTTCGTCAGGCCGCTTGACCCGGTGATGAACCCCCTCAAGGCAAACGCCCTGTTCCATAAGTTGCAGCACAACCGCCTCACCGGCCAAAACGACCGCGCCCTCTTGCTCGAATACCTGACTCTGCCCCGCCAGCGTCCCTATATGGCGCCCAGGCTCCTCGACAGCGACAACGCTCGCCGCTACCCGGCACCACTCGGCAACGACTACTCACCCGCAACCACCCTCCCCCCCGTCTTCGACGATGAGCCACTCGTGCGCTCCCTTCTCCTCGACATCCTCGCGGCAGCCGATGGCTACGCCGAGTTCTCCCCTTACCTTGAAGAGAATTATCTCAAAAACCTTTTTGCCGAGGCCAAGATCACACGCGGACTCGGCGACCCGGAACGCTGGGCCAGCCTGGTCAGCCCCGAGGTCTACAGAGCCCTGCGCGACCGCGTCGATATCGACTTTGCACCCAACAGCAGCCTGAACTTCGCGCCAGAATCACCCGTGGGCCTCGATCTCGTCGTGAAGAATGTGCCAAAACTCCTCGTGCAAGTCTATGAGGTCAACGCCTCATTTTTT
>QWOS01000027.1 GCA_003669555.1 Planctomycetota bacterium | reverse complement strand
GATGGTTGGTCGCACCAATGACCTGCCCCATCGGCATGCCACCGCCATACACCAGGGCGCAGCCAGCAGCGCCCCAATGGTCGCGGCCCGGCCCGTGCCCGGTGTTGAAAGTCTCACCCACCGCATGGGAAATCCGGGGTGTGCGGCCAAACTCCCCCACTACCACCAGCAACACCTGCTGATCCAGGCCCCGCTGGGCCAGATCTTCAATCAGTGCCGACACTGCCTGATCGAATTGGGGCCCTCGCCGGCGCATCACGGTAAAGATATTGCCATGCACAGCGTGGTCGTCCCAACCAACGCCACTCTTGTCATCATCGCCGCGCCCATCTGGCGAAAAACGGACCGCCACCACGCTTACCCCCGCCTCTACCAGGCGACGGGCCAGGAGTGCCTGCTGACCGGCGGTGTGTAGCCCATACCGTTCACGCAGTGCGGCGGGCTCGCGCTTCAGGTCAAAGGCGGCCGTCGCTGCCGGGCTGGTTAGCAGGTCGAAAGAACGCTGGCGAAAACGCCCCATGGCATCGGTCTGCCCCGAGGCATCCGCACTGGCGTTGGCTGATGCGTCAAAACTGCCCAACAGGCCTTGGCGGTCCAGCAGGCGCACTCCGGAATTGGTAGAGTGAGGCCGAAAATGATCGACGCGGAAATCGGCCCTGGCCGGATCACCTGCCGCCACGAAAGGCTTGTGGGTGGCACCAAGGTAGGCAGGGCCGCCACGGTGCAAGCCGACGGCGTAGGAACCCATGGCCACATAGCCGGGCATCGCCACCTCCCGCCCGCTCCGTAGCCGATGAATCACCGAGCCCAAATCAGGGTAGGCGCTGGCACCGGTCTGGCTGGCATCAACATAGCCGGTGAGGAAATAGCGGGATCCGTCAGGATGACCGGAAAACGGCTGGTGCAAGGATCGGACAATTGCCAGCTTGCCAGCCAGCCCGGCCAGGCGGGGCAAAATCTCGCAAAATCCCACGCCAGGCAAGGCCGTCTGGATTGCCCTCAGTTCGCCGCGAAATTCCACTGGCGCGTTCGGCTTCGGGTCAAAGGTCTCAAACTGACTGGGCCCACCGTCTTGCCAAAGAAAGATCAGCGAGGTGTCACGACGGCCAAGCGCCGCCCCCCCAGGGGAGGCCAATGCGCGGAGTTGCAGGATTTTCGGCAGGCTGAGCGAACCGATACCACACATCCCCTGAAGCAGGAATGCCCGCCGGCGCGCGTCCACTGTTACCGCCGACCTCCCCATGCCACAATCCCCCTCCCCGAAATGCTTTTCCGGGTTTTCCCCGGTGCTACTCTTTTACCGACAGGCCACAGGCCCGTAGCAGGGTTTCCTGCACCGCCAGATCATGCCCGGCGGAGAAATCAGCGACCTTTTCACCGCGTATCACCCTGGCCATGTCGGCGGCATCATCTCCAAAGCGCGTATACTGCGCAAAGCGGACCTCACTTGGCCCTTCCCGATGGTCTCCCCTTGCCTTCGACAAGGAAATGCGCGCCGTGGGGTTATCCAGGGGCTGGATCTGGAAAGTACCCTCCGTGCCACAGACCACCAGATGCCTTCGCCCGAAACCCTCCACCTCCAGCGCGCTCGACTTCACCGTTGCCAGTGCCCGCGGATATGCCAGCACCGCCAGCATGTTGTCCAGGAGCCGATCGTCCTGGGCGGATGCATGCCGATTGAAGCCGGTTACTTCCGCCGGCTTGCCCAGCACGGCAATAACCAGATCGAGCACATGGCAGCCCAGCTCGAACATCATGCCTCCCCGGTAATCGGCCAACCCCCGCCGACCAGCCGGGTCCACCACTTTGCTCATGACGGCATGCACTTCGAAAACCTCACCGAGCCAGTCTTTTTTCAGAAATTCGCGGAGCAGCATCACCGCCGGGTTGTACCGATACATATACCCCATCTGCACCAGCAGGTTCCGCCGACTTGCCAGATCAAGAATCCGGGCCAAGTGTGGCAACGACTCTCCAGCCGGCTTGTCAATATGCACATGCATGCCAGCGGCCACACAAGTTTCGGCGTTTTCGAGCAGGTCGCGCACGCGGGTTTCCACCAGCACCGCCTGCAAGCCCGGCGTGTTGAGAAGCTGCTGCCGATCCAGCCATTGCAGCCCCTGATAGGTGGGAGATGCTTTGGCCTGACGCCGGAGCTTCTCATCCGCCTCGACAATGCCCACCACTTCATAGTCAGCTGACTGACGATAAACCGAAAGCTTGCTGGCGTGGGCGTGCCCCACACCTATCTGGCCGATTTTGATCTTTTTGGAGCGACCCGAACCGGTAACGGCCCCGCAAACCAGCGACGCACCCAGACCGGTTACCACCTCGCGGCGCGTAGGCTGCATGGCTCAACTCGCAATCAAACCTGCCTGGTGGTGAAAAACCCGAAGCGGGAGAGGTTGGCTGAAAACGGCAGGATCGGTTCAGGGGTATCAATTCAGCCTGAAAGTAAACTCTTCCGCTGGGCAAGTCAAACTGTCAGACAAATAACCCAACTGCCTCACAGCCCAAAGCAGAACCGAAAGATGGCTGAACCACGGCAACCAGGTGGCATTGTGCCAGCAATCACGGCAGGAAAAAAAACCGGAAGGCACGGGGAAAACCCTGCCGGTCCGGTTGGTGACGGTCCCCCGCGCATTCGCCTGAATCAGGTCTCTTTCTTGAGGTATTCGCGTTCGATGTAGGTCGTGTCGACTTTACCTTGCTGGAAGGCCTTGTCGGCAATCAGTTCCCGCAGGATGGGGATGGTGGTCTTGATCCCCTCCACATGAAACTCGGCCAGGGCCCGGCGCATGGCGGCGATAGCTTCGTTACGGCTGGGACGATGCACCAGCAGCTTGGCCACCAGCGAATCGTAATTGGGCGGTACGCGGTAGCCAGCGGAGACATGCGTATCGAGACGCACACCAGGGCCACCAGGCGCCTGCCACTTGGTAATCAGCCCGGGTGACGGGCGGAAACCAGCGGCCGGATCCTCGGCGTTGATACGGACCTCGATGGATGCTCCCCGGGTCTGGATCTGGTCCTGGGTGAAGGCCAGCTTTTCGCCGGCCGCCACGCGGATCTGCTGCTGCACCAGATCGATACCGGTAACCAGCTCGGTGACCGGATGCTCCACCTGGATACGGGCGTTCACCTCGATGAAGTAAAAATCGTTGTTCTTGTCGAGGAGGAATTCAACCGTACCGGCCGAGTAGTAACCGGCCGTCTTCACCAGCCGCACCGCCGAGGTGCATAGATCCTCACGGACAGACTCTGGCAGGTTGGGGGCGGGGGACTCCTCCACCAGCTTCTGGTGACGGCGTTGCAAAGAGCAATCCCGCTCAAACAGGTGCACCACATTGCCGTAGTGGTCGCCCAACACTTGCACCTCCACATGGCGGGGATTCTCGATGTATTTTTCCAGGTAGACGCTGCCGTCCTTGAAAGCGCTTTCCGCCTCCTGGCTGGCGCTGGCCAGACCGGTCTTCAGGCTGATGTCGTTGTGCGCCACCCGCATGCCACGCCCACCGCCGCCCGCTGCCGCCTTGATGAGCACCGGGTAGCCCATCTCATGGGCCAGCTTGAGGGCATCTTCCTCTTCGGTGATCAGCCCCTCGCTGCCAGGCACCACCCGAACCTTGGCTTCCATAGCCAGCTTGCGGGCTGCGTTCTTGTTGCCCAACCGACGCATCGCCTGCTCAGGCGGGCCAATAAACTCGATCTTGCAGCTTCGGCACACTTCCGCAAAGTGGGCGTTCTCCGACAGGAATCCGTAGCCTGGATGGATTGCCTGCACATCACCAATCTCGGCTGCCGAGATGATACGCGGAATGTTGAGATAGCTCTCCGAGGCTGTCCCCGGACCGATGCAGATAGCCTGATCGGCCAACGACAGGTACGGGGCACCTCGATCGGCTTCCGAAAAAACGGCAACCGATTCGATACCCATATCCCTGCAAGCACGAATCACCCGCAGGGCGATCTCGCCCCGATTGGCCACCAATATGCGCTGAAACATCCTGGGATCACCTGCCGTGGGGTTTGCTGGACTCAGGCCGCGGGGTCAACCCGGAACAACACCTGGCCATACTCCACCGGTTGTTTGTTCTCGATGCAGATCTCCACGATGGTGCCGGTCACCTCGGAGGGGATCTCGTTGAAGATCTTCATCGCCTCGATCACACAGACCACTGTGGTGGCGTTCACCTTGGTGCCCACCTGGACGAAAGCCGGCGAACCGGGTTTGTCCTGGGCATAGAAGGTGCCAGGCGTGGGGCTCTTGATCTCCAGCAAATGCCGGACGGGTTTGGCCGCCACAACAGGCACCGCAGCGGCAACCGGGGCTACCACCGCAGGTGCGCTGACAGGCGGAGCGGTCATAGGCACGGCGGTCAGCACCGGCACATTACGCTTCAGGCGAATGCTGCGCTCGCCGTCTTTCAATTCCAGCTCCGCAAGATCATGACGGCCCATCAGCCCCACCAGATCGCGGATGGTCCGCATTTCGAAGGGCCCGGGTCCGCCAGACTGCGGCGATTCTTCTGCCACAACCGCCTCCATTTCTTAATACCTTACCAACTTATGTATCAACTGCCCGCCTGCGGCTCCAGCCCACGGGGCAAGTCACTCAGATAAACACCACCATCCGGGGTCACCAGGAAGTCATCCTCTACCCGGATACCCCACCTTCCTGGAAAATATACCCCCGGTTCTATCGTCACCACCATGCCGGCTTCCAGCAACTCCGTGTTGTTGGCCCTAAACCACGGAGATTCGTGGATTTCCAGACCTATCCCATGGCCACTGCCATGAACGAAGTAACTATCCAGCCCGGCTTTGGCAAGTTCGGACCGGATTGCCAAATCGACCTGCCCCGCCTGCACCCCGGGCCGTAACCACGGCAACGCCGCCTGTTGGGCCCGGCAAACTGCCTCATGGGCCACTTCCAGCCCGGGTTCGCCTGATCGGGGACCAGGCCCCACACGGACTGTGCGAGTGAGGTCGCTGCGATAGCCCCGGGCCGTGCGGGCCCCCCAGTCCACCAGTAGCACCCCGCTTTCAGGCATGGGAATATCCCCGGGGTGGTAGTGAGGCAGGGCTGCCCCATCGTTGCCAGCTACTATCAAGGGAAAGGCCGACTCCTCGGCCCCAGCCTCACGGAGCGCCCATTCCAGGCTGTTGGCCGCCTGCTTCTCGGTTTGCCGGGGAAATTGGCTGGCACTTTTGCCATGTGTCCAGGCCAGATAACCGGCCTGCGCCTGGCGCACCGCCAGGCGCAGCTCGGCCAACTCTCCGGCATCCTTTACCCGGCGTAGCCCTTCCACCAAACCTTGGGTGGATTTCCAGGCCAACCCGGGCTGCAACTCACGCCAACGCTCCATCTCGGCCAGTGTGATACCAGCAGCCTCCACACCCACCGCACTGGCACCCAGCTGGCCCAGGACCTGGGGCACAATGTCCACCAGCTTCTGGCTGGGCGTGCGGATGTGTGTTTCCAGGCCAGGGCATTCGCGCGCCAGCTGCTCAGTGTAACGGCCATCACTTACCAGAAGATCGCGCCGTAGCCCCATAATAAATACCGTGCTATCACCAGTAAATCCGGTGAGATAGCCAACATGCACGGGGCGGCTCACCACCAGCCATTCCAGACCTTGCTGGCCCAGCAGGCCACGCAGCCGCTCACGACGGGAACCATGATCGAAATAGGGGGCCAAAGTCATGCCGGATACCTGCTGCGCCATGTTCCATTTGTATGAAAAAGTGGCCCTGAGTTCCTCAGGATCCGGCTATTCCGTTACGCTCCGGACCACTCACAACCCGGCCACATCCTCCAGGCGGGCAATGCCAACCACCTGGGACCGCGACAAAAAAAGCCGTTTCCGGTTCCGCTTGATACCTGTGATGATGCTCGACGCCACATAATTTTCACGAGTGGTGTCGGTATCGCGCAGGTCATGCAGATCAGCGTTTTTCAGCTCAAGAAAACCATCGTGAATCCCCAAAAGGGTGCCCAGGCACACATACTCGCTAGCCAGATCGATCACAACTTTCGCATTCAGCAAGCTTTCCAGCATACTCCCTCTCCCATCCATTGATTGCACATTGTACCCTGTGCAATAGCGGTTGAAACCCCGCGCCCGGGGCAGGCAGGTCCATTCTTCAACGGACCTACTGGCCGCGAGCCTTCCCTGGCACGGATCCTGATCGAGGCCCTCATGCAGTTATCAGACCCGGCAGCCCTTCCTGCCGCGCAGCCCATTCGTGAAGAATACATCCACACCAGCCCAGACTTCACCAGGGTGCTGAACCACCTTCAGGAATTGCCGGTCTGGGCCTTCGATACCGAGTTTGTTGGCGAAGACACCTATGTACCCAAGCTATGCCTCGTGCAGGTGGCCACTCCGCAAGCCCTTTATCTGATTGACCCCCTGACCATCGAAGATATTCAGGCTTTCTGGAAGCTGGTGGCAAAACCGGGCAAGCGAGTGGTGGTGCATGGTGGCCGTGAAGAAATCCGCCTTTGCCGCGAATGGGCCGGGCAACCGCCCGCCGGTTTGTTCGATGTGCAGGTGGCAGCCGGACTCACCGGGCCTGTTTTCCCTTTGGGAATGGGAAACCTGGCCGAGCAGGAACTCGGCGTGCGCCTGCGCAAGGGTGAGACGCTCACCGAATGGCGGTCACGGCCCCTGACCCCCGAGCAGATCACCTACGCCTATGACGATGTTCGCCACCTGCTGCATTTGGAGCAACGCCTCAACTCGCGGCTGGTGGAAACCGGCCGCGAAACCTGGATGACCGAGGAAACCGCCCGGCAAGTGGCAAGCACCGACCCGGTGCGCAACCAGGAAGAGGAACGCTGGCGCCGGCTGAAGGGTGCGAGTAGCCTCGATCCCCGCAGGCTGGCGGTGCTCCGCGCCCTCTTCGCCTGGCGGGAGGAACGCGCCGGCGAGTTGAACCGGCCATTGCGGGTACTCTTGCGCGACGACCTGCTGGTAGAGCTGGCAAGGCGCACCCCCAACACGGTGGATGAGCTGGAGCGAACCCGTGGCATCTCACATCGCGAGGCCCCCATACTGGTGGAGGTGATTGAGCAGGCGCTGCGTTTGCCGCGTAGCGAATGGCCGGAGGCCTCCTCACGCGATCTGGAGGCACCCCAGGCCCAGGCCTTGGTGAGCTTTCTGCAACTGGTGCTGCAACACCACTGCGCGGCAATCAATCTGGCCCAGCCTTTGGCGGCCACCCAGGCCGAGCTGAAGAATCTTGTCCGTCAACATCTGGCAGGTCAGACCTCACCCACCGAGGGACTGCTGGCCACCGGTTGGCGCCGCGACCATGTTTTGCCTCTACTACAGGAAGCCATGCAGGGGCGACTGGCCCTGCGAGTGCAAGACACCAGCCGCGAAGCTCCGCTGGGCTGGGGAGATTAGCGGCTGGCCCCCAGACCGGCTTCCGCATCAGGCCCGCTTCCGCCGTTTTTCCAGTTCGGCTTGCACCTGTTCCAGGTCAAGTGTGTTGGCGAGTTGCGATGGGCCGATCCAGCCCCGCCGCGCCACTTCCACACCCCGTGCGGTATGCGCCAGCTCGTCTGTGGCGTGGGCATCCGGGTTGATCACCAGCTTCACGCCCAGCTCGCCAGCCCGGCGGCAATGCACCCAATCGAGATCGAGCCGCATGGGGTTGGCGTTGATTTCCACCCATTTATCGTGCTTCCTGGCGGCTTGTAGCACCGCCTCCAGATCCACCGCATAGGCCTCGCGGCGTAGCAGCAACCGGCCAGTAGGATGCCCCAGCATGGTCACATAGGGGTTGGAGAGCGCCCGGACAATGCGCGCGGTCATCTCCTCGCGGGGCTGGCTGAAGTGGGTGTGTACGCTGGCCACCACATAGTCGAAGCCAGCTAGCAGATCATCATCGAAGTCGAGCGAACCATCCGCTAAAATATCCACTTCCGATCCCTTGAGGATGCGGAAATCATTCCACGATTGATTGAGCCGGTCAATTTCCCGCCATTGTTCGCGTACCCGATCTGGCGTGAGCCCGTTGGCAATGGTGAGCGATTGCGAATGATCAGCAATACCCAGCCAGCGGTATCCCAATGCACGGGCCGCCTCCGCCATTTCCTTCAGGCTATTGGCCCCGTCGCTGGCGGTGGTGTGGTTGTGGAAAACGCCGTGGACATGTTCCAGACGCACCAACTCTGGCAACTTGCTTTCGCGGGCCGCCGCCACTTCCGAGGTGTTCTCACGCAGTTCCGGCTCCACATAATCCATCCCCAGAGCCCGGTAAATATCGCGCTCTTCTGTGCAGACGGGGGCCCCAGCCTCTCCTTCCAGGCCATATTCATTCAGTTTCAGGCCCAAAGCCTGGGCCCGCTGCCGCAGCGCGACATTGTGTTCCTTGCTGCCGGTGAAATAGTTCAGGGCATAGGCAAAAGCAGCGGCCGGAACCACCCGCAAATCCGCGTTGAGCCGGATCGCCCTGGCCCCCTCGCCCAGCCGCGCCACCACGCTGGCTTTGGTATCCCCCTGACCTACCACGCGCTCCACCCAGGGAAGCCTGGCGAATGCCTCAAGAACACCTGGTGCTCCAGCGGAATCACCCACCGTAGCAACAATATCGATATCTTTGACGGTCTCACGCCGACGGCGGATACTGCCCGCCAATTCCACCTTTTCAACCCCCGGCAAAGCCTTCACGGCTTCGAGGAGCGTTTCCGCCACCGCCAGGGCCTGATCCAGACGCACCCGCTCGTTGGAAACCTCCACAAAAGCCAAACCCTCCAGGATCTTGGTCTGTGTCTTCACCCCAAATCCCTTCAATTCGGCCACTTTCCCGGATTGGCAGGCGGCGCGCAGCTTGTCGAGCGTGTCGATTCCCAGCACCGTGAACAGGATACGCACTTTCTTGGGCCCTATCCCCGGGATGCGCAGCATCAGGATCAACCCGGGAGGGGTTTTCGCCCGCAGTTCGTCCAACTGGGGCGTGGTACCGGTTCTTACCAGGTGGCCGATGGTTTCCTGCATGCTTTTTCCCATGCCGGCCACCTGGCCCAGCGTGCCTTCCTGCAGGCGCAGTGCCGCGCTGTAGGCAAGGGTTTCGAGGGTGCGGGCTGCCCGGCTATACGAACCGCTGCGAAAGCTGTCTTCGCCCTGCAACTCCATCAGGATGGCGATTTCATTGAGGGCCGAGGCCAATTGGGAATTATCCATCGTTTCATGCTCCAGGCTGGTGTCGGCCTATTCTACTCACTGGCCATTGACTGTATTTTAGCGCAATAAAAGCTGAAAATCCCCTGCTACCAGGCGCGGTTTCCAATGCTTAATGGCTGCTCGGGGTGATGCCGTACCCAACCTCCAGGCACCCTTGGGGCGGCCCGCCGTCAGGACAGAACGCCCGCAGGTCTACCGCAAAAGGTCCGCTCATATCAAAATAACAGGCTATTTGCGGTGCATTACTATCCACACCATGGCCGGTCCGGGCAATGCACCGCTCCGCTAGGGAAACATCCGCGGCGAAAGCACCTTGCATACCGCGTAAAAAATGAATTGCAGGGCAGCCCTTTACCCACGGCCAACCAATGGCATGGTGCTGGCCATGGTTGTCATGAAGAGGATATTGCTTTCACGAGGAAGTTGCGCCATATAAAGCACCGCCTGGCCCAGATGATCCACATCCATGCGGGGCTCCACTTTCGTCGTGCCATCGGCCTGCGCGATCCCCTGGACCATTTTCTCGGTCATTTCGGAGGCGGCATTGCCAATGTCAATTTATCCACAAACGATGTTGAAGGGCCTTCCATCCAGGGTTATGGACTTGGTTAACCCGGTGATGGCCTGTTTGGTCATGGTGCAGGGTGCGGAAAATGGTCGGGGAATATTGGCCGAGATCGAACCATTGTTGATGATGCGGCCACCCTGGGGTGTTTGCGCTTTCCTTAGGCGTACCGCCTCCTGGGAACAGAAAAAAGCGCCGCATAAATGGGTGCTGACCACGCCCATGAACGGCTCATGATCCAGTCCAACCAGCCTGGCGCCATGGGGCGCCCGCGGTGGTGCCCCAACCAGCGGTCCTCAGCCCGCATGGAGCGCCGGGTTGTCCGGAGGTGAGCCAGATGAATTCCATGGCGCAAGTTGCGCATTGGTGGAATGCATCTGGCGTCAAAAACCGGCAAAAACAGAGCGTTTTTTGCAACACTCCATGCATTGCAACTGGAAGTCTGGCCTAAGACTGGGGCACCTGCTTCAGACCCAGGCGCTCAGCCGGCGGCAAGTCGAACCGGTCCAGATTCATGACCTTGGTCCAGGCCGCCGCGAAATCCTCGACAAATTTTCCCTTGGCATCGTCCGAGGCGTAGACCTCGGCGATGCCACGAAGCTGCGAGTTGGAGCCGAACACCAGATCCACACGGCTACCGGTCCACTTGACCTTGCCAGTCTTGCGGTCCAGGCCCTCGTAGAAGTGCTCGCACACCTTTGATGTCTTCCATTCGGTGCCCATGTCCAGAAGATTCACGAAGAAATCATTGGTCAGGACTTCCGGACGGTTGGTCAAAAGGCCCAGCTGGGGATAGCTGCTAGTGGTGTTCATCACCCGCATGCCGCCGACCAGCACCGCCATCTCGGGTGCCGTGAGGTTGAGCAGTTGGGCGCGGTCCACCAGAAGCTCCTCCGCGGGCCGGTCCTGCTTTTTTGCAAAGTGATTACGGAAACCGTCCGACAACGGCTCCAGTACGGCGAATGATTCCACATCGGTCATTTCCTGGGTGGCATCGGTCCGGCCGGGATGGAACGGAACCCGCACAGGGTGACCACCCTTTTTTGCCGCCGCCTCCACCGCGGCGCTGCCACCCAGCACGATCAGGTCCGCCAGGGAGACCTTCTTGCCGTCGGCTTGCCTGCCGTTGAAGTCCTCCTGGATCTTTCCGAGGACCTGCAGCACCTTGGCCAACCCGGCCGGCTGGTTCACATCCCAGTCCTTTTGCGGTGCCAGCCGGATGCGCGCCCCATTGGCGCCTCCCCTCTTGTCCGTGCCACGGAAGGTGGAAGCCGACGCCCAGGCTGTTGTAGCCAGCTGGGAAACAGAGAGCCCCGATTCCAGTATGGCGCCTTTCAACGCGTCAATGTCCTGCTGGTTGACGAGTTTGTGGTCCACTGGGGGCACCGGGTCCTGCCACAAAAACGGCTTGGGCACCAAGGGCCCAAGGCACCTGGTGACGGGCCCCATGTCCCGGTGCGTCAGCTTGTACCAGGCCTTGGCGAAGCTTTCAGCGAATTCCTTGGGATTTTTGAGGAACCGGCGTGAAATCTTCTCGTACGCCAGATCCTTCCGCAGGGCCATATCCGTGGTGAACATCATCGGGGCGTGGGCTTTTTTCCGGTCGCTGGCATCCGGAACGGTGCCTTCCGCGGCAGGATCATTGGGTGTCCACTGCCACGCACCTGCCGGGCTCTTCACCAGTTTCCACTCGTAGCCGAAAAGGTTCTCAAAATAGCCGTTTGACCATTGGGTGGGCGTGGAGGTCCATGCTCCCTCGAGCCCGCTGGTGATGGTGTCGGCGCCGTTCCCTTTGCCCAGCTTGTTTTTCCAGCCGAGGCCCTGTTCCTCCATGCGGGCCCCCTCTGGTTCAGGGCCCACGAGACCTTTGGGGTTGGCCGCGCCATGCGCCTTGCCAAAGGTATGGCCGCCGGCAATCAGGGCCACCGTTTCCTCATCATTCATGGCCATCCGCCTGAATGTCTCGCGAATGTCGCGGGCTGCCGCAAGAGGATCGGGTTTGCCGTTGGGCCCTTCCGGGTTCACATAAATCAGCCCCATCTGCACGGCGGCAAGAGGGTTTTCCAGCTTCCGGTCACCGCTGTAGCGCTTGTCGCCCAGCCATTCGCTCTCTGGTCCCCAGTAGATATCCTGCTGGGGAACCCACACATCCTCTCGGCCCCCGGCGAAGCCGATGGGCATGAAACCCATCGATTCGAGGGCCACATTCCCGGTGAGCACCATCAGGTCCGCCCAGGAGATTTTACGCCCGTACTTCTGCTTGATCGGCAAGAGGAGGCGGCGCGCCTTGTCGAGGTTGGTATTGTCCGGCCAGCTGTTCAGGGGCGCAAACCTCTGCAGTCCGTACGAGGCCCCGCCCCGGCCATCGGATATTCGGTAGGTGCCGGCACTGTGCCAGGCCATGCGGATGAATAGGGGGCCATAGTGGCCATAGTCGGCGGGCCACCATTCCTGCGATGTTTTCATCGCCGCCACGATGTCCTTTTTCAGGGCATCGAGGTCCAGCTTCTTGAATTCTGCGGCGTAGTTGAAATCGGGCCCCATCGGATTGCTCAGGGGGGAATTCTGGTGCAGGATCTGCAGGTTCAACTGATTGGGCCACCAGTCCCGGTTGGACATTCCACCCTCGGCGGTGGGGCGTTCGGATGCGGGGCGCATGGTGCCGCCGATGACCGGGCATTTATCCGCCCCCTCGGGCTTGCCCTTTTCAGTCGCCCGTTCCTGGGCGCATAGCGCGCCGGCAAGACACATTGCCGCGCAACTGGTCCAGGCGTGGGTAAAAAATGCGTTTTTTGACATGATCTCTCCGGGAGAAGAAGGCCAAATGGGTGCGGAGGTATCGCCTCACAGCTATTGATAGGCCTGCCCCGCCGGGAAAGCCAAGGCTAGCTGGTTTTACAACCATGCGCCGAATGCACAGTGGTAAAATCAATCAGGTTTAACCACGGCCAACCAATGGCATAGTACTGGCCATGATTGTCATGAAGAGGATATTGCTTTCGAGAGGCAGTTGCGCCATATGAAGCACCGCCTGGCCAACATGATCCACATCCATGCGGGGCTCCACCTTCGTCGTGCCATCGGCTTGCACGATCCCTTTGGCCATTTTTTCGGTCATTTCGGTGGCGGCATTGCCAATGTCAATTTGTCCACAGACGATGTTGAAGGGCCTTCCATCCAGGGCGATAGACTTGGTTAACCCGGTGATGGCGTGTTTGGTCATGGTGTAGGGTGCGGAAAATGGGCGGGGAGTATTGGCCGAGATCGAACCATTGTTGATGATGCGGCCACCCTGGGGTGTTTGCGCTTTCATCAGGAGTATCGCCTCCTGGGAACAGAAAAAAGCGCCGCATAAATTGGTGCTGACCACGCCCATGAACTGCTCGTGATCCAGCTCTTCCATGGGTATGGCCGGGGATCCCACCCCAGCATTGTTGAACAGCACATCAATCCGGCCAAAACGCGTTTTCAGGGCGGCGAATAAACCCTTCACCTCATCTGGTTTACCCACATCGCAAGCGACAGCCAGGCAATTGGAATCCGTGCCACCGAGATCCAGGATGGCTTGCTGCAATTTCCCAATGTTACGGCCAGTCAGAACCAGGCGATAGCCACCCTGCAAAAGGGCTTTGGCAGCTGCTTTGCCAATACCTGTGCCGGCACCGGTGACCAAAGCAACGGGAGGAAAGGGGGAGGCCATGCGTGCAAGCTCCTCGGTTGTCGCGTGTGATTACTGAAGGCTGGCACTCTGCCAATCTCCACGACCAGTCAACCCGGATCGATGGAGTTTACTCCCGAACGAACCAGCCTGCCACCGGTCGAATATCACGATCACTCTGCCCCTGCCCGCCATTCACCGACCCTTTTTCCGCTCCGCCAGCGCCTTCATGTTGAACAGGCCCTGGGCGAATGCATCACCAATCAGGCCGTCCATGTCCATCACCAGACAGACCGCCTTGGCCATGAAATTGTTGCTGCCATCCATCCGCATGGTCACATGGGTAGAACCGCCATCAGTGCCATGGGGGGCCAGAATGACCTGGATGCGCGCCTTGCCAGCCATCGGTCTGAAAAATTCTTGTTCAAGCACAACCAACTCGGTGGGCTTACACTCCAGGATGGTCATTTTGCCTTCGCCAATCTGATCGTTACCCACCCAGGCAATGCTGGCACCTTTTCCGGCTGAAGGGTTGGAGAAAGTCACCTGGGCATCGGGGTCGAGTTTGGTCCAGGGAGACCAGTTGTCCCAGGACTTCAGATCCTGGACATGGACGAAGACCGCCGCACTGGGCACCTGAATGGTGAGCGAGCGTTCCACCTGGTATTGGCCCGGCTGCAAGGCAACCACCAGGCTCAGACAACTAGCCCCCGCCGCCAGCACAGCCAGAACCACCAGCCCCCTCTTGCGCCAGCTACCCATTCTTCAGCTCCCATAACACAGCCGCCCCGGAGTTTATCCCGGGGCGACCTGATTCACAATCCATGTGCGAGTCCCACTCAGGCACTCAGCTTGGTTTCATTGGGTAATTCCAGCTTCTCGATATGTTCGCTCTTCTCAAACAGTGGCTTCAGCCCCATGACCACCTCTTCAGTGACCAAAAACTTGCCCTTCTGCTCCAGATCGGGCAACTCGTACTGGATATCCAGCATCACTGACTCGATGATACTGCGGAGGCCGCGGGCACCCGTGTCACGCTGCAAGGCCAGTTTGGCGATTGCCGACAGCGCTGACGGAGCAAATTCCAGCTCCGCGCCCTCCATTTCAAAGAACTTCTGGTACTGCTTCACCAAAGCATTGCGTGGTTCGGTGAGGATATTGACCAGCGTCTCTTCATCGAGGGGATTCAGGGGCGCCAGCACCGGCAACCGTCCGACAAACTCGGGAATCATGCCAAACTCGACCAGGTCATCGCTGGTGACATTTGCCAGCAGCTTGCCCACATCTTTTTCGCTCTCCTTCGAAGTGGAGCCGAAACCGAACGACTTGGCGCCGATGCGCCTGGAGATAATTTTCTCCAACCCAACAAAGGTGCCGCCGCAGATGAATAAGATATTGGTGGTGTCGAGCTGGATGTATTGCTGCTCGGGATGCTTGCGGCCACCTTGCGGGGGCACATTGGCAACCGTGCCCTCCAGCATTTTCAGCAAGGCCTGCTGCACGCCCTCGCCCGAAACATCGCGGGTGATCGAGACATTCTGCTGGGTTTTGCCAATCTTGTCGACTTCGTCGATGTAGATGATGCCCTTCTGGGCGGCTTCCACATCGAAATCGGCGGCATGGAGCAACTTCAGCAGCAGATTCTCGACATCCTCACCCACATACCCTGCCTCGGTGAGGGTGGTGGCGTCGCCGATGGCGAAGGGCACATCAAGAATCTTGGCCATGGTACGGGCCAGCAGCGTCTTGCCCGAACCCGTGGGGCCGATGAGCAGAATGTTGCTCTTTTCCAGCTCCACATCGCCCCCAAGTGGCTGCCCAACCAGGGAAAGTCGCTTGTAATGGTTGTGCAGGGCCACGGACAGCACCTTCTTGGCGCGCTGCTGCCCAATCACATACTGGTCCATCTTGCCCGTGATGGAACGCGGGCTGGGAGTGTCAGACCCCGAAGTTTTGTTCGGGCCGCGTCGACGCTTCTCCTGCTCGATGATGGACTCGCATAAGTCCACGCATTCTCCGCAGATGAAGACATCGCCCGGTCCCTCGACGAGCGGGCCCACATCTCTATAGCTCTTCCTGCAAAAAGAGCATGAGGCATTACGCGCCCTGCTGGAGCCGCTGGTGGGCTTGCGTGAGCCGCCTGGTGGAAGATCCTTGGTCGCCATGCGTTCTCCCGAGCATCGGGACCCGAAACCTGGCCGGGTGCCGTGGTTGGTTCAAGCACACACCTGGAACCATCACCTGGGAAGCTCCCGATGGGTCTCTGAGGTTCGTCCGCTTGCCGGCACCGATTCTAAAGTCGGTAGGGCAAACAGCGCAAGATGGGTGTCGGAAAGCAGTCCAGACTTCAGACCGGCCCTTTCGACTGCGGGCCTTCCCCTTCCGGGGCAGGCTCCTGAGCTTCGGTGGACGGCACGGGCACCAGTTGCTTGCCCAATTCCTCCGGGCTGGCCAAGGCCTTCCCGGAATGTGCGTCCAATTCTGCCCGCAGCGCGGGTTCCAGCTTCCGTTTGAGCCGCTCGAATTCCTCCCGACTTACCAACCCCTCATCGACCCAGCGCCGGTACTCCGCCAACTCCTCCTGAGCTGTCAGGCTCGGGCGGCTGGGTTGGCGACGCCACCGTTCGGCCAGGCGTAAAACCTGAACCGCCAAAAGTAGCAACACCGCCAAGGAAATGCCGGCGACCAGCATGTCTGTGGTTGTGTTCGCCACTAGCAGCTTGAGAGTCCCCAAATCAGATATGGTTGCCATGTGCAGGGCTCCTTGCCATCATCTGGCCCGGGCTGCCACCGCACACTTGATTATACCCACAGCCCGGCAGATGGCCCAAATCTTCATTCCAATCCGCCTTTTCTTTTGCCGGAACAATCCCACCTGTCGGACATCTTCAGGCGTGCCTTTCCAGACCTGACATTTTCCACCAGGCTCTTTTATTGCCCAGTTATTTCCGCCTGTCAATCATCCACCCGCTTCGCGATGCCACCTGGCGCTTCTACAGGGCCCAATCGCCGTAGCATCGCAGCCCAATGCTCCCAACGCGGTCCGTTCTCGGCTTCCGACTGGCTACCCGGCAGATGCCAGTTCACCAGATTGAAATGGTCGCCACGCCAGACTTCGCTATGCGTCCCCCACTCAGCCGAGGCCACCGACACTATGCCATCGTTGGGCCCTTCCGCACTTTGCAAAATGGGGCTGGTGATCAATCGGTGAGGAAAAAGACCCATCCGCCAACTCCAGGTGGGGGAAAACTCACCCGCCACCGAGGCATAGCGCACCCGTGGATCATCTACAATCCGCCGGTTGAATTCGGCCATGGCAGGCCGTGCGAGGTCCCGCAGGGCTTCAAGATCTGCTCCAAAGCTCCGCAGCCATAGTTCCAAACCCGCTGGCAGGCGGGTCCAGCCCACCACTTTGTCCGCGATGACGGTGCCACGGTGCGGGGTACCCAGGGTGGTGAGGCTTAGCACCTGGTTTCCCAGTCCCAGTTCCTGGATGGCATAGCGCGCATCCAGACCACCCATGCTATGGGCAATCAGGTGGGCCTTTGCCCCCGCCAGTTGCCCTTGCACAAATGCGGCCAGCTGTTCGGCCCTGTGCCGGATTGACCCCATCGGGGCAACCCGAGACACATGGACCGTGTTGCCGGCAGCCCTGAGCCACGCTGGCACCCCGGCGAAGTAATAGACCACTGGTTTCCCCAGCACATTCACATGGTCAAAGCCAAATAACCCATGGGCCAGAATGACTGGATGGCGCAGCCTGGGGGCTACCGGTGGATAAATCTGCACCCCGGTTGGCCTGGGGCCAACCGGAGCCGGCTCAAGTGCCCCCGCCATGGCCTGCTCCTGTTTTTTCACCCGTTGCGCCATGGGGGACCAACTGGGCACCCCGGCGGATACTGGGCATCAATGGCAGCATGCAAAACACCACGCCACCTCCCAGAAGGAATGGTAAAAGTGGATCCAGTTTGTACAGGCTGAGCGCGGCCAGAGGCCCCAAAATACGGGCCAGGGCTGAACACGACTGATTCACCCCCAGCACCTCGCCCTGGCGGTGTTCATCGGTACGCCTGCTGACCAGTGACTGCACGCTGGGCGTGAGCAGTGCATAGCCCACCACCGCCAGCACCAGGCTGGGTGCCAATACGGCCATTTTAAGACCCCACGACTGTTCCGCGCGATCCATGCCCACCACCAGAGCCAACAAGGCCACACCCAGGCCCATCAAGACGATTCCCAGGCCCATCGCTTTTTCTTCCGGCACCCTTTTGGCCAACCCGCGGTAGGCTCCATTGGTAAAAGCCAGCACCAGGCCAATGCTCGCAAACACCAGAAAATTATATTTTTCAATCAGGCCCATCACATCCTTGTTGAGCAGGGCCAGGGTGGATTCGAAGCCACCAAAACCCAGGGTTGCGAGAAAAGAGACCAGCACCACGGGGCCCAAAGCCGGGTCACGCAGCACCTTCGCGAAAGCCGCACCATCAAACAGCTTGCGGGAAGAAGGAGAACCGCCAGGTTTGCGGGTCTCAGGGAGCCTGACCATAGCCAGCACAAAAGCCAACAAGCTGAGGGTACTGGCCAGCCATCCGGTAATCCCCAACTGGAGGGGAAACATCAGTAGCGCCAGAAAGCCCATGATCGGCCCAAAGGTGAAGCCAATACCGAAGGCTGCGCCAATAAGCGCCATACCCAGCTTGCGCTTCTCGGGAGGGGTGCAGTCGGCGATCACCGCCTGGGCCGTGCTGATGGTGGCCCCGGCGATGCCGGCACCAGCTCGCGAAGCAAACAACAGGGCAAGGGCGAGGGCCGCCTGATCTCCAGGCAGGTCTGAAGCAATGCCAAACAGGGCGTAAGCCACCACCGAGCCAGCCAAACCCACCAGCAATACTGGCCGACGCCCGATTCGGTCGGACAGCCGCCCCCAGGCGGGAGCGAAAAGGAATTGCATGAGGGAAAACGATGACATCAACAGGCCAAGAACCAGCCCTGTCAGGTGGTTGTCTTTGCCCAGCAATGGGTCAAGATAGCGGTCGGCATAGGCGGGCAGCAAAGGCAGGACAATGCCAAAGCCCAGTAAATCAATGAAAACAATCACAAACATCAGCAGGCGGGCAGCTTTTTGGTCACCGCTCCCCGGTTCGGATGTGGTAGTGGATCGGTTAGCATCGGACAAAGCGGCCATAAAGTTCAAAAGCTCCTTTTGGTTTCCTGCACCATCATAATCGTTTTGTAGATAAAGCCTGATTCTTTTCCTTGCCGACTGACCAGATCGCATGTTCAATGGCAGAAAACCATTCCCGGGGAAAAACATGAGCACTGAGCAGCAGAACCGCAGCCCCGGCTGGCTAGTCTTTGATATCGAAACCATACCCGATGGCGACTTATTGGCCCAGGTCAAGCATCCTGGCCTGACCGATGACCCCGGTGAAGCGATCCGCCGGTCCATGGAAGACGCTCTTTCAAGGGGCAGGGGGGACTCGTCTTTTGTGCCTCCCACTTTCCAGAAGGTGGTGGCGGCCTGTGTCATCCGGGTCCGCAGGGACTATTCGGTGGAAAAAATCGTCTGTCTCGATGCACCCCAATTCCGCCAGCAGCAGGTGGTCGAGCAGTTCTGGAAAGGGGTCTGCTCGCACGCCATGGCCCCCCTGGTGAGTTTCAACGGCCGGGGCTTTGACCTGCCGGTGATGGAACTCGCCGCCTACGACCTGGGCCTGGATATCAGTGCCTACTGGCCCAGACGCGAGCGTTTCAAGGGCGCCCATCTCCACCTCGACCTGCAAGATTTTTTTAGCAACCAGGGGGCACTGCGCTTCTTTACCGGGGGCCTCAACCTGCTGGCCAAGCGCATCGGCCTGCCCGGCAAACAGGGCACCACCGGCGAAGATGTACTGGGTCTGGTGCAGGCCGGCCGGCTCGACCGGGTCAATGGCTATTGCATGGCTGACACCCTCGACACCTACTTTGTCTTTTTGCGCAGCCAGCGCATGCAAGGATACATCAAGGAGGCCCAGGAAGGCGAACTACGACGCGACACCCTGAGGCAAGTGGCCGACATGGACCCCGCCTACCCGGGCATGAGCGACTACCTCGCCCATTTTGACAAGGCCTGATCAGCCAGAAGGCTGAGCGGGGTGCGCCCATTCAAGGTGCTTCGGGTACTTCCAGCAGTCTTTTTGTTGCCTCGGCATCATGTTCATGGCGAATGCGCCAGATCATTTCTTCCGGACTGACCACACGGATGGTGGCCGGCAGCCGGTTGGCGCACCACAAGGCCGGCGTGTAACCCCTGACACCGCCCCGGGCTGGTGCATTCTCCTGGGACATGTTTTCATCTGTTTCATTCTTGCCAGGAGCCAGGCGGAAATAAGACCAGGCATGCACCTGCACCCACCCATGGCGCGGGCCTTGCCTGGCCAGATGCTGGCTGATTTCCCTGGCCACTTTGGCGGGTGTGCCGCTGCGGGGGCGACGGTTGGTGTGCTCCCAGATCGAGTACCTGGAGGTGATCACCGGGATTTCCACCCCGCGACGATCCTTCACCCAGAAAGTCTGGCCGGCCCCGGCCTCATAGGGGTCATACTGGAATGCGAGTATCGCTGACAGGTCATCAGTTTCGCGGGCGAAGGCCGCATAAGCCCCGAGAGCATCGGGTGAGCCCAGCTTCGCAACATTGAAGGCAACAACCCGCGTGCCGGTTTGCCGCATGAATTTCCAGGTCCGCTGGGCATGGCGGGCCAAAAGAGCTTCCCGATCGGGCCTGGCTTGCCCGAATAGGTCGGGATAATAGTAACCACCGCCCCACTCGATGAACCGATCATTCCCGGTCCTTGAGGCAAGGGTATTCTCGATCACCACCGGGCAAAGCTGGGCCAATTGAGCGAAGCAACATGACCAGCCAAAGGGGATTTTTCCACGCGAGGGATTGTCCCAGAAACTGCCTTGCCCATGGAAAAAATCTGACTGAAACCACTGAACATTATCGCCATCAGTCATGACGAAGCTGATGCACTGCCGCAGATCGCCCCAATCAATACCGCGCGGATCAAACTGGTTGGCCACATGAGGCCGGATACGCTCACTGCCGGCCATTAGCACTGGCAGGTTCATGCACCAGTCGGTGGCGGTCTGGAGGTGCCCATAGCGGCTGGACAGCTGGGTGGTCTGATACTCGTCGCCACCGTTCCACCCGGCGATGGGCGACAGCGGCTCCAGCCACTTCATCGCCAACTCCAGAGGATCATCCGGCCCATAAAGCACAAAAGACTGCTGGGCAATCGCCAGGTCACGCAGGTTCGATTTCCGTGGATCCTGGGTGCAAAGCAGCCGACGATTGAATTTTTCTCGATAGTTTTCGAAGCACCAGGCCTGTGATTTGCCCCGGACATCGATCAGCATTTTCAACCCGCAGGCTTGCGCCTGGCCTTCCAGGGCCGTGGTGATGATCACACCATCCATCAGCCCGGCAAGGCTGGTGGCGACATTGACCGACCTGTCCATGGCTGTGCGGTGCTCATTGATCCGCCCGCTGGACTGGTCCGGCGCATACAGGATGTAGCCCTTGACCACGCCGCGCCTGACAAACCGGTCGACAAGGTCCCACGGACTGAACTCGCCGCGACTTTCGATGCCTGCCTGTCGCTTGAGAAAAGCCGTGTGCCATTTTTCCACATCGTGGTTATCGTTGAAGATCCAGACCAGCTCATCGCCCTGGCCCCGATTGACGGCTTTGGCAGCCAGCCCAGCGACCGATTGCACCATCATCTGATGAGCCAGATCTCCATGCTCCCTGGTCCGCACAAGAGCTTTCGGCAAAGCCTGCACCGGCCACCAACGCTCCTCCGCTGCACTGGCAGCCGAACCCAGCCACTGAATGGCACCCAACAGGCAAACAAGTCGGATCCAGCCCATCGCCATCCATTTCCTCCCGAAGTCTTCCGGGATAAAACCTGCAGATTGTTGGTAACCGGACCAATCCGTCGCTGCTGGGTAATTCTATCGAATGGCATGGTGCCTTGATTTGCTCAAGGAACCCAACCTTCATTTGTCTCTTTTTCAGCATGAATGCAGATTAAATCCCGGGATGAAACACTGGTTTTTTGTCGCCTGGAAATGATGAAAAAAGCATTGCGAATACTTGACTGGAGCAAGTTTAAAATGTTTGCAGTTGCTCTGGAATCAACACCTGGCAAAAACCAAGTGTTGATTGGTAACGCCCTGTTCATTTCCACTGGAAATCTGGTCTAAGAACTGCATCAAAATCGAAGCGAACCACCCTCATTTCTCAACCCCAACAGGGTCGACCATGCGACTTCCCTGGACGGCACCTATGCCGCAAATTAGGCGACTCTTCCAGCAAGAAAAAGATTTAGTCACAGGAGTTGCATTTTTCAAAAGCCATGCTAATCATATCCATCAGCCTATCATGATCACACTTTCTACCTGCCAAGGCGAGGGCTATGTCTGAAATTCGCACCCAAAGCGACCAGGCAACTTTTATCAACCGTCTTGCCTGCGTTATCCAGGCCGATGGTTCGATTGCCCGCGGCTACATGATCGAAAGTTGCTAACTGACCGGGGTCAACGAGTATATCATTACCTGGAAGCTGCCTCTTCAGGGGGGGGTCAAAACCAATTTCTCGGCAACCATTGGCAGCGCCCTGTACGAAGTAGTGCAACCAGGCCTGATTACTGTCAGCTTGTGCCAGGAGCCCAACAAAATGCGGGTCAACACCTATGAGCCCAGTGGCAAGCCTGCACCGCGTCCTTTCCATATAGCGGCATTCCGCGATTAGGGGCTGTGATTCCCCTGCCTGCCTCCTGGCCGCTGTAGCAATAGTTTCTTCATCTTCTTGTTGTACTGCGCATCATGTAGTTCAAATGGAAGGCTGTTATCTGGAATTGAAGGGGTATCCTTTGGGGCGGAAATCTTTTCAAGTCTGGGTTCTGTTGCCGGCAGTTTTCGGATTGCTTTTGGTGATGCTTGGCATGGTGGTTCGTTCCCGCCACGCTGCAGGTGTAAGTGAATGGGCGCTTGAGAGTGACAAGGTGCGGGCAGGCTTGCTAGCTGCGCCAAGTAGTCGGCGAACCGTGGCAACCGGTCAGTCGCCGCTTTTCTGTTGGCGGATTGGATGAGCATCGGCGATTATAGGTCTTGGCTTCAGCCGCGCCGCCCACCGGTGACAATGATTTTGACCGGTCGTATCAGTACTTTCGGAATCCGCCGTTGCGCGGCTTGCCGGCTTTGTCGTTGATCAACCACCAAGGAGGCTTCCATGCTGTCATTCCGTTCTAGGACCGTGGTGATGGTGCTGGCCGGGTTGGCATGGGTCGGCCGTTGTCATGGCCAGGATGGCCAAACGGACAAAGGTGGGGTCAAGCCGGCCGACCTTGCCAAGCCGGTGCAGGTGTACCTGCTGCTGGGCCAGTCGAACATGGTGGGCCTTGGCAAAGTGTCCGGCCCCGTGGTGTCCCTGGAGAGCGCCGTCAAGGAGAGGGGCAAGTACAAGTACCTGGTGGATGCGGCCGGCCAGTGGGGCGAGCGGCGCGATGTGCGGTACGCGCGCGTCATGGATGGACGGGGCGGAGGCGTGCAGCGGCTCAACAACGAGTGGCTAACCGTGAAAACCTGTAAGACCATCGGGCCGGAGTTCGGCATCGGCCATATCTTGGGCGATGCCGTCGATGATCCGGTGTTGCTG
Source organism: Planctomycetota bacterium (assembly GCA_003669555.1). GTDB lineage: Bacteria > Planctomycetota > Planctomycetia > Gemmatales > Gemmataceae > UBA6894. Next base: position 23,440 of record QWOS01000027.1, on the reverse strand, counting down.
TTGAAAAGCTGCATCGGCAACCGGAGCCTGGGCTGGGACCTGCTGCCGCCCGGCAGCGAGCGTTACACCTTCGTCAGCCGGGACAAGCAGGGGCTGGAGAAGGCTCTGGTCTATGCCGGCTACAAGGACCGCCCGGAATCCTGGGAGATGGACAAGGCCAGGGGCACGGCGACCGAACCGCCCCCGTGGCTGGACAAGGCGGGCAAGCCGATCGACTGGTATGCCGGTAAGCAGTACGATGCCGACATCGCCAAGGCCAAGATGGTGCTTGGTGAGCTGGAAAAGCACTATCCCGGCGCGAAATCCTATGAGGTGGCCGGCTTCTTCTTCTGGCAGGGGGAGAAGGACTGCGGCAATCCCGGGCACGCCGAACGCTATGATAAAAACTTGGTTCACTTCATAAAGACCCTGCGCCGGGAATTCAACGCGCCCGGCGCCAGGTTCGTGCTGGCGACCCTCGGAGAATCCCAGAAGGGATCCAAGGGCCCTGGCGGCCTGGTGCTGGACGCCCAACTCGCGGTGGATGGCGAGACCGGCAAGTACCCGGAATTCAAGGGGAATGTCGCCACGGTCTACACCCATCCGATGGCCCAGGGGGGCAGCGGCAACGGGCACTATGGCGGCAAGGCCGAGGTGTACATGGATGTGGGCGAGGCCATGGGGCGGGCGATGGCCCGGCTGCTGGGCAAGGTGGAGCAGAAATAGGACCGGGCTGGGGTAGACCCGGATAGCCCGAAGGAGGAAGGCGGTATGATGAACTTGTGGATGGTGGCATGGGCGCTCGCGCAGGCCCAGCCGGAATTCAAGCCGGACCAGTCGGTATTGCCGGCCCCGGCTCCTGCCGGCGCGATCCGGCTTTTGGACGAGCGGGGGAACCAATCCTTCCTGAGCATGGCCGGGGAGAAGACGGACTGGCCTTGCGAGGAGGGGGTGATGACCTCCACACCCAAGAAAAACCAGAACCACATCGTGTCACGGCAGCATTTCAAGGACGCCGACATCCATGTCGAGTTCCTGCTGCCACCCAAGGGGCCGGCCAACAGCGGGGTCTACATCCATGGCAACTACGAGATCCAGATCCTGAACTCCTCCGGCAAGGAGAAGGTGACGCAGGATGACGCCGGGGCGCTGTACGGGTTCGCCGCGCCGCTGGAGAACGCCTGCCGGAAACCCGGGGAGTGGCAGGTGTTTGATATCCGTTACCGGGCCCCCCGGCGGGACGAGGCCGGCAAGATCACCGAGAAGGGCAGGGTCACCATCTGGTTCAACGGGAAAAAAGTCCAGCAAGGGACCGAGTTCGGCGAGCCCAAGTCCGCCTTCCACCCGTTCCGCTACGGGACCACGCCGTACCTGGAAAAGATCCGCGACCGGCAGAAGAAGACCATGACCGGTCCGGTCTTCCTTCAGGACCACGGCAACCCGGTGAAGTTCCGTAATGTCTGGGTGGTACCGGCCGATTCAAACGCCTTCGTCTACGAGCTCCCGAAGGAGTGATGGCGGGATGAAACCGTGACGGCCGGTGGTGCCTGGTTTGAGCGGAGTGCGGATACAGATGAATAGAGCATGTTTCCGGATGGCGGGGCTTGGGCCACTATGGGCGGTGGTGCTGTCGCTCGCGGTCGGTTTCCAGGCCGGGGCGGCCGACCAACGGCCCAACTTTGTGTTCATCTACTCGGATGACCACCGCTGGGACGCGGTGGGCGTGGTGCAGCGCGAACAGGGGGATGCCGGGCGTTTCCCTTGGTTTCAATCGCCCCACCTGGACCGGTTGGCGGCGGAGGGTGTCCGGTTCCGCAGCGCCTTCGTGACGCTGTCGCTATGCGCCCCCAGCCGGGCGGCGTTTTTGACCGGGCGCTATAACCACGCCAACGGCATCACCAACAACAGCAAACCGTTCCCCGCCACTGGCGTCACGCACGCCACGTTGCTGCGCCAAGCCGGTTACCGGACGGCCTATGTGGGCAAATGGCACATGGGCAACCAAAAGGGCCAGCGTCCCGGCTTCGACCACTCGGCCAGCTTCGTCGGGCAGGGACGGTACCAGGATTGCCCGTTCGAGATCAACGGGGTGCCGACGCCGACCAAGGGGTGGGTGGATGAGGTAAGCACCGGCTTCGCCATCGACTGGATGCGTCAGAACCGTGACAAGCCGTTCTCGATGGTGGTCGGCCTGAAGAGTCCGCACGGGCCCCGCGGGGGGAACAACCTGCCCGAGAGGCTGCGCGGCCTGTACGCCAATGAGACAACCCGTCCGGCTCCCAACTGCGGTTCGCCGGCGATTTTTCACACGCGGGATCCCAAGACTGCGATGTTCCCCACCGGCATTTCCTCCAACGACGCGCATCTGGACTACCTGCGGCACATCGCCGGTGTGGACGATTGCGTCGGCAAAATCCTCGCGGCCCTGGATGAACTGCGGCTGGCGGAAGACACCGTGGTGGTCTACACGAGCGACAACGGGTATTACCTGGGCGAGCACTGTTCCGGGGACAAGCGTTCCCTGTACGAGGAATCCCTCCGTGTGCCGATGCTGGTGCGTTATCCGCGCGAATTCGCCAGGGGAAAACGGGTGGATGAGATGGTCCTGAACATCGACCTGGCGCCGACCCTGCTGGACCTGGCGGGAATCGCCGCCCCGGCTGAGATGCAGGGGGCGAGCTGGCGGGGCTTGGCGGCCGGACGCGGGGCTGCCAATTGGCGGAAGTCCTTCCTGGGCGAGTATTACAAGGAGCTGGGCAACGTTCCCACCACCTACTGCCTGAGGACGACCACGCACAAGCTGGTCAAATACCCGGGCCACCCGGAATGGACGGAGCTTTTCGACCTGCAATCCGATCCCTACGAGACCAGGAACCTCGCCTCCGACCGGGAGCTATCCGCGAGGCTGGGGGCCGAATTGGCGGTGGTGATGCGCGGGGTGGGTTACACGGAACCGGTTCCAAAGCGCGACTGAGGCTTGGCCGCCACTTTTCGAGGTTAAGAAGTTTCATCGGTCGGCAGGACCCCGGGTTTTGCCCTGGTGCCCACTTGGCCCCGCCATCGGTATTACATCCTGCTTGGGTACGACGCTCCTGACCCCTGGTAAATTTTTTGCCCCCCGGGTCTCGGCACGGCCGTTCTTCCAACACCGCCTGGATGCTTATCCCGGCGAATTGTCTGGTGGCCAGCAACGCCGGGCAGCGTTGGCACGGGCCCTGGTGAACAAGCCTGCACTTTTACTGGCTGATGAACCGACTAATGATCTGGATGGACCTGCGGCGGCTGCGATCCTGGACCTGATGCTCCAATTGGCACAGGAGGCCGGTACCACCCTCCTTTTGGTGACCCACGACTTGGCTGTGGCCAACCGTATGCGACGGGTTGTCACTTTATCAGCGGGAAAAATCACGGCTGACAAACAGACCGCCGACCTGGATTTGGCTGGTTCAGGGTTGGCAGGGAGCCCCTCCCAGCCGGGAGTCGGGCCAGTCGGTGCTTTCGGCTACTCCCCATCCAGCCTGTCAGGGCCAGTAGAAATGGCTCCGGCCGCTGGCTGGATGAGCTGGTTGGGAATGATGGCGGGCTGGCTTTGCCTGGGAGCGGGTGGTCTATTCGCTTTGGATCAAGGGGTAGCGCTATGGCAGGGCCACATGCTGGTTGAGGAAACCGCCAAAAGGCGTCTGTCGGAAACATTGGCGATGGAATCTCTGCGGGCTGACATTCTGGAGGTGCTCTCCCTGGGGGAAGGCAAGCACCGGGTTACCCTGTTTTTGGAAAACTATGGGCAGGGAAAAATGTTTGTTCTTGGTCCCGCTTTGGGCCTCCACTACCAGATGGGACGCAAATGGGAACCTGTCCCCATCCAGTCTGTGGGTGAATTCGCAACTGAACTGCATGCGATAAGCAACGAGAAGAGTCGTTTTTCTTTTGAATTCACCTTGCCTGGTGGATCTTACGATGAATTGATGGTTGGCTACCTCCATATGCGGATCACAGGCGCCATGGTTGTGGGGTCCAGCCCCAACCCTTCCAGCGACCTGTTCGAACGAACAGACGACTACTATTTTTATTTGAAGGATCCAAAAAATAGCGATGTGCGTATCCGGGAACTCAATCGCTGGGGTCCGGCTTCGGTGATACCTCCATGGATCGCCATGCCGTCGCACTAGACGGGCGGGCGAATCTGGCGCAATTCCCCAATAGGTTCTGCGGGATGCCTGAAAATTGATCGGGAGAAGGTACCTGTTTTCCGTGCCTTCCTGGCGCCTGGTAGATAACCTGATTGTAGACTTTTTTTGCCTTGTATTCGCAGGACCGTTGATGGCTACCGGCCTTCGCAGGATGGTTCGGTAGCGCACGGCGGTTCCGCCAGACGGTGCCTCACTCAAACCAAACACTGCCTGCCAGGTTTGCGGATCCCGCCCAGGAGCTTTTGTACTGCCATTGCCCAGTCAATGAGATGGATACGGTTCAACAGGACGCCATAAAACCCTGCCAATGGGCAATCGAAAACAATCGAGGAACACAGCATCGACATCGCCTGAATTCACACCTGCCATGGGTGAACTAGAGCCCATGTAATAGCTTTGCCCCGCAGAGGCAGTTATGGGCTCCATCCCCTCATGATAAAGAGTCATTTTCCCCTCGAGGATAAACGCTGTACCACCATAGTCGTGATAATGGATACGGGCCCTTGTCTGAGGGGACCTGACACCATATATGGCGAATAATTCGTCACCATTTTCAGCCGTTTCATGAAAAAGTACTGTTTGAAAAAAAACGTCCCGGGGGGAATACGGTGGGGGCATGCCATTGATAGTGGTCACATAGGGCATTTCAGGAGAATCGGGGGAAAAATTAGCACTACTGTTGATCCATTTTGGCCAAACCTCGGGCGAGCTGGAGATCAGCTGGCCAATCTGGTCAAGAGACCAGCCTGCCCGGGCGGCGCTTACCCAATTTTGCAGCCCTGCCGGATCGTCAATACCGTCCCTGCGCAGGAATTTGTGGTAGTAGCCATTGACCTGCAAGCGGAGATATTCATCGGCCCTGAAAAAACTTTCAACGACAGCAACAGGGCCAAACCGGTTGAGAGATTCGCGATGACTGGCCAATCCGGCGGGGTCAGATTCGCGATCAAGCAGAGTCAGATAAAGGTCCTTGATGTATTCTTCCTGGGTTTTTGAATGGTTGATAAACTCTTCTGAAGTGAGTATTGCGACCTGAATTCCCGAAGATGTATTACCCTGGGCGAAAGCATTAAAAAAAGCGGCTTTGGCGGAAGGTTCTGGCTGTCTATCAAGAAAATCCTGAAAGTATGCATCCACTTGCTTGGCCCGATGTTCTGGGGAGTTCCAGATGGCTTGGGCTACCACCGTGGGCGACAATCCATTGGCTATACTCTGGCTAAAAAACTCAAGGCCAGACTTGTCCGGGGTTCTTTGGAGTATTTCCCCGTAAAGAGCAGAAACCTGAATCTGGCCGGTGACCGATTTGTCAGGGAATGGCAGTTGGGAAGAATGGTGCTGAATAATCAACCATTCACCGTCGGTTTTTTGGTATGAAAAAGTGTAACGGGCTGCAACCGCAAAGAACGCACGATTTTGAGGGGAAAATCCAAAAGTATAAAGGCCTGAATTATCCGCTATTTGCCCGTTGGATACGATGTTGTAGCTATCCAGCCTGGGGACAGGATTTTTGGCAAGAAATTCAACAAAGTACTCGTGGATTGCCTCCGGCGTATTACGGATTACATTGGAAAGCGTTGGAACGAGGATCGCATCGGGGGCATAGAGTGCGGTGACGATATCGGGATTACCGGTTTGGACTGCAGAACTCCAGCGCTGGAATAATCCAAGGATTTCAGCTTCGGTTGGAGAAATGAACGCTGATTGTTCTGCAGCAACGGCCTGTCCCATTGACTGAATATTTTGAAACCCAATCATCGGATCGAGGTCGCCAGAAGGAACCAGGCGATTTTCCAAGCCCTCAAGTCGCAACTGGGCCCAACTGGAAAGGGGGCGCTTGGCCCAGAAACGGCTGGCAAAGGAGGATTTTGGCAAAGAAGCGCGCGCTTTCATCGGCATACTCCTGAGCAATTGCGCCGCAAAAATACTAGCGTAATACTTTAACCTATATCTGGCAAAAGTCAACATGCTGATTGGTAGAGCAGTCGATTAGGCCAAACTGAAGAAACTAATCGCATTTTGAATGCTGGATACACGCCTGATTATTTGGCTTCAGGTTTGAGGAGACGCGCCATTTGCCCACGACAAGTGCACCCATGGCGTTGGTTGCGGCAGAAGAAGATTCAGAAGACTTTTAGGAGCCCACGGAAGGTTAGTAACGGCCAAGCCGGCGCCGGCGCTTCTGGGGAATAAATCTTTCAGGCCCATCGATTTTTTGCAACCGCAGAGTCTTGGGAAGCAGGCGCACCCTGGAAGATTGTCTGCTTTTGCTATTCAATTACTATTAAAAATTACCAATGAATCTGTGGCGCCGGTTCGGATTCGTGCGCGTAAACCCGTTTCCCGGTCACTAACCCGGGCTCGCCTTTTCCATTCAGGTTTGCAAGCAAAAGGGTAAGAACCTGCGAAAAGCTGTCATCAATGACCGATCTTGTCACCATTCTTGTTCCCGGGGCGCCGACAGTCTGTTTCAGCCAGTAGAGGCCGTAGCCGGGCCCATTACCCAGATGATGATGTCGGTCAATCCATCGCCGTCCACATCGCGACCACAAATCTGGAAACCCGATCTATTCATTCTGGCCCAAAGCAAACAACACACTTCCGCATGCCTTGCAGAGGTGCCTTTCACCGTACTGGCGCGGCAAGGGCAGGCGGTGGTGGCACCGCCGTGGTGAACCCTTGCTGGATTGCTTGCCCAGCCTGGTTGACCGCAGTGCGTGTTTGCTGCAAACCTTGCGTGGCAGATTGGCCGGATTGCTGCAATTGGCTGGCCAATTGGGCCCGCTGGGCATCGAGGGCGGTCATTTGATTCTGAAGCGCCTGCTTCGTCTCGCCCTGGCTGGTCTGAATCTGATTGACAAGCTGTTGGCGCTGGGCATCGATATTCGCCACCTGCGTATTGACGGTTTGCTGCGCATCCTGCGCCCCCGATTGCAGCACGGTGTTGCCCGTCTGGGTCGTGCCCTGAAGCTGGCCCTTGAATTTGTTGAATGCCTGCGTGGTCTGCTGACCGAACTGGAACGAACCTGGCGACGGCGAAGCCGCTGTTGAGGAGGGCGATCCCTGACAGCCACACATCAGGGCGCTTCCCAAAACAACAAAAAGCGGGATGTAATTTACTGTACCCATGGCTTTTCCACTCCGAAAATGACTTCTTGCACCATGAAAAACCGCATACTGCGGCCCCATGCCCCAACTAATCGAGTGAAATCAAGTCCAAATGGTTGCCAGTATAGGTGCCCATGGTTAATAAATAGATTCCAGCTATTGATGCTCAGCCTGCAATGATGGACCCCATATCCTAAAAGCATTGTTGACGCAGTCAGGATGGCTGGCTACCATCAATTCTGCAGGTACACTACAATATAATAATGCTCGGCTAATTCACTTCCATTCCAAGGTAGCTTTCCTGCTATTGCTTGAACAAATTCGCCAAAAGAAGGCTGTTGCCATGTTTGTGATCCTTTTTTGTTTGGCTATGCCTGAAGTTGTCGAGATACCAGCCCCCACTTACGCCAGCGTAGTGGCACCTTTGCTCAACAAGCACTGCGTGATCTGCCATCACTCGGGTGAGGTGGCTCCATTCCCTCTCACCAGTTTCGAGGATGCCCGCAAACGCGCTGGTTTCCTTGCCAAAATGGCTGAAGAAAAACGCATGCCGCCCTGGAAAGCCGAACCTGGCTTTGGCGAATTCCATGACACGCGAATCCTGACCGGCGAGGAGATCGTTACCCTAAAAGCCTGGGCGGATGCCGGGGCGCCACTGGGTGACCCCGCCAGGGTCCCTCCCTTGCCTGTGTTCACCGAGGGATGGCAGTTGGGGAAGCCGGATCTCGTGCTGGAGATGCCCGGAGACTTCGATATCCCAGCCGACGGCCCAGATATATACAGAAGCTTTGTCATGCCAACCCGCTTGAAAACAGACCAGACAGTAGCGGCCATTGAGTTCAAGCCAGGCAATCACCGCACGGTCCATCATGCCATGCTCTTTCTGGATTCCAGTGGTGAAGCCCGGCGCAAGGATGCAGCGGATCCCGCCCACGGGTTTGGTACCTTTGGAGGCCCGGGATTTCTGCCATCGGGCACCCTGGGTGGCTGGGCCCCGGGCAATAAACCCAGGCGGCTACCTGAGGGCATGGGCAGGCTGCTGAAAAAAGATAGCGATATCGTCATCCAGGTCCACTACCATCCCACTGGCAAGATGGAAAAGGATCGTTCGAAAGTGGCCATCTATTTCACTCCGGAACCTGCAGTGCAAATGGTTGCCATGATGCCTCTGGCAACCCGAAAAATAGATATCCCCCCGGGGGAAAAGCGTTACAACCGCCATGTGGAGTTCACCACCCCCGAGCATCTTCGTGTGGTGACTGTCACCCCCCACATGCACTTGCTGGGGCAGGAAATGAAGGTGCGGGCAATCACTCCCCAGGGAAAGGAGATTCCCCTGATCTGGATCCGCCACTGGGAATTCAATTGGCAGGATTCCTACAGCCTGGTACGGCCTCTCGATATCCCCGCCGGTAGCAAGTTGGTTCTTGATGCCTGGTATGACAACAGCGCCGGCAACCCGCTGAATCCATCGAGTCCGCCACAGCGGGTCACCTGGGGCGAGCAGACCGTCGACGAGATGTGCCTCTGCTTCATTTCCATTGTGGCAGACAGTCCGCAACAGCTGCAAAAGGTGCGGTCTGCGGTTTTTTTGCAGTTGTTCAGCCCGAAAGATTTTCTTCGCCTCATGCAGGGAAAGTGAGTCAGCCCGGAATCCGCAAAGCTGGCATATGGGTCGCCCTGCGGTTACCTTGTCTGGCAGGGTAGCTTTGGCAAGAGTGGATTCCCGGGTTGGGGGTCCAGGCCTGGCCCCGCACTTTGTCAGGAATCTCCCCCATGCTCCGCAGCCTTTCGTTGGTTGTCCTGGTTTTCGCTTTGTTCCTGCCGGGTTTTGATGCTGGGTCGCTCCGCGCCGACCAAAAAGACAATCCGAAAAACCACTCCGCCGTCCAGCCTGCCCCGCGTGATGCCGGCTGGATGAAACGGCACGACAAGTTTGTGGAGATCGCCAAGCGCGGCGATATCGAGGTGTTGTTTGTGGGCGACAGCATCACGGATGCCTGGGGCGGCGAGGGACATGGCAAGGGGGGCGGTGCCGACATCTTTGAAAAGGAGTTCAAGCCCAAAAAGGCCGCCAATTTCGGTATCGGTGGCGACCGCACCCAGCATGTGCTCTGGCGGCTGCAAAATGGAGAATTCGACTCCATCCAGCCCAAGGCCCTGATGCTGATGATCGGCACCAACAACATCGGGGGCAACACCGCCGACGAGATCGCTGACGGTATCGAAGCTATTGTGGCCGAAATCAACAAGCGCTCACCCAAAACCAAAGTGCTGCTCCTGGCGATTTTCCCCCGGGCCACAGCCAAGGGTGCCGCACTGGAGGCGCAAACCGCCAAGATCAACGCCGTCAATGCCCGCATCGCCAAAATCGATGATGGCGGCAAGAAGGTGAAATTCTTGAATATCGGCAAAAAATTCCTGGCAGAAGACGGCTCGATCCCCAAGGAAATCATGCCGGATCAGTTGCATCTCAGTGGCAAGGGCTATCGTATCTGGGCCGACGCAGTCAGCCCCGCATTGGAAGAATTGATGAAATGATACCGGGCCTATTGGCCCTGGCTTCCTTGCTCCTGGAGAGCTCATGTCTGAGATAGCCCGCTTTTCCGTGTCGCTCGAGGAAGAACTCCTGGGGCGTTTCGATGCCTGGTGTGCCCGCGAGGCATACCCGACACGGAGCGAGGCTGTCCGCCATCTGCTCCATGAAAAGCTTGCCCAGCAGGCCTGGCTGGAAGGGACTGGGCCGGTGGCAGCCACCCTCACCCTGGTGTATGATCATCACAAAAACCGCCTCACTGAGCAACTCACACACCTGCAACATGAACACACCGCCCTGGTCGCCGCCACCACCCATGTGCACCTGGATCACGATCTGTGCCTTGAAGTGATCCTGTTGCGCGGCATGGCCCCCGATTTGCGCGCCTTCGCAACTGCCCTGAAAGGCCTCAAAGGCATTCAGCAGGCCACTCTGGTAGTTGCTGGTGCCAGCCATACCGGCCATTCCCATGACCATCCACACCCTCATCCACATAGCCATCCCCACACGCACTGATCGCCCCCGGTGGTGTCCCCTACCGGTCCAACCCCTACGATGATCTGGGGCTTACAAAAAAAGGGAACGGCATGAAAACCATGAAGGCATTGGTAAAGCGCAAGGCCGAGCGGGGCCTGTGGCTGGAAGACGCCCCGGTACCTGTCATCACCATCAACGAGGTGCTGATCGAGGTGCTGCGCACCGGAATCTGCGGCACCGACCTGCATATTTACGATTGGGACGCCTGGGCGCAAAAGACCATCCCGGTGCCGATGGTGGTGGGGCATGAGTTTGTCGGCCGCATTGTCGAGTGCGGTTCCAACGCCATCGGCTTTCATGTCGGCGATATTGTCAGCGGCGAAGGCCATGTGGTCTGCGGACGATGCCGCAACTGCCTGGCTGGGCGCCGCCATCTCTGCAAAGACACCTCCGGGGTGGGCGTCAACCGCCCAGGGGCATTTGCCGAATACCTCGCACTGCCGCTCACCAATGTCTGGCATCACGATGGCATGATATCCCGTGATGTGCAGTCGATCTTCGATCCACTGGGCAATGCGGTCCATACCGCCCTGCAGTTTCCGGTGCTTGGGGAAGATGTGCTGATCACGGGAGCTGGGCCCATCGGCGTGATGGCAGCCGCAGTTGTCAGCCATGCCGGGGCCCGCCATGTAGTGGTCACCGATGTGAACCCCTACCGCCTTGAACTGGCGCGCAAAATGGGGGCGACGATGGCGGTGAATGTGAAGGAGCGCGACCTGGCCAGTGTGCAAAAAGAACTGGGTATGCGTGAGGGGTTCGATGTGGGCCTGGAGATGTCTGGCAACCCGCAGGCCTTCCGCGACATGCTGGCCAACATGTGCCACGGTGGCAAAATTGCCATGCTGGGCATCCCGTCAGGTGGCGAGATGGATATCAACTGGAATACTGTCATCTTCAACATGCTCACCATCCGTGGCATCTATGGCCGCGAGATGTACGAGACCTGGTATAAAATGAGCGTGCTGGTGCAATCGGGCCTCGACATCAGCCCGGTCATCACCCATCGGTTCCCTTACACCGACTTCGAGGCTGGCTTTGAAGCAATGCACTCCGGAAAATCCGGCAAGGTGATCCTCACCTGGAAAGAGGGCTGATCCATGACCACCAGCAAACCAGCCGCCCGTTTCACGGGGCACTTGCAAAAGCAACTCGGCGATATCCGCGCCAGTGGCTTGTTCAAGGGTGAGCGCGTCCTCATCTCACCGCAGCAGCCTGAGACCACCGTGCGGGGTGGGCAGGGCGTCCTGAACTTGTGTGCCAACAATTACCTGGGCCTGGCCAATCACCCGCGCATCCGCCAGGCGGCCCAGAACGCTATCGACCGCTGGGGCTATGGCATGGCCAGCGTTCGCTTCATCTGTGGCACCCAGCAGCTCCACAAGGATCTCGAGGCGGCCCTGGCGATCTTTCTTGGCAAGGCCGACACGATCCTGTATTCATCGTGCTGGGATGCCAATGGCGGATTGTTCGAGACCATCCTCGGACAGGAAGATGCTGTCATCTCTGACGAACTCAACCACGCCTCCATCATCGATGGTATCCGCCTCTGCAAAGCCCGGCGGCTACGCTACAAGAACAACGACATGGCCGATCTGGAGGAGAGGCTGAAAGAGGCGGCAGACTGCCGCTTCCGACTCATTGCGACTGACGGCGTCTTCTCGATGGACGGCACTCTCGCCAATTTGCCCGCCATTTGCGAACTGGCCGACAAGCATGATGCCATGATCATGGTGGACGATTCGCATGCCACTGGCTTCGTGGGAAAAACCGGCCGCGGCACGCCTGAACACCATGGCTGCATCGACCGGGTGGACATCCTCACCGGTACTTTGGGCAAAGCCCTGGGCGGCGGTTCGGGCGGCTACACTTGCGGTTCGACCGATCTGGTGCAGATGCTCAGGCAGCGGTCGAGGCCCTACCTTTTCTCCAACTCGCTACCACCGCCCATCGTTGCGGCCTCGCTCGAATCATTGACATTGCTCAGCGAATCAACGGCATTGCGAGACCGTCTGGAGGAGAACACCGCCTGGTTCCGCCATCATATGACCGCCGCGGGTTTCCATATCGTGCCAGGCATTCACCCGATCACGCCGGTGATGCTGGGTGATGCGGTTCTGGCGGCCAGCATGGCCGAAAAACTGCTGACCAAGGGGCTCTATGTGATTGGTTTCTCCTACCCCGTGGTGCCGATGGGCAAGGCCCGCATCCGCACCCAGGTCTGCGCGGCGCACACGCCCGACGAACTGGCCTTCGCGGTGAAAGCTTTCCGTGAGGCAAAAGCGGAGCTGGGCGTGTGAGTACCCTCTGGATTTTAGGCCGGAAACACGGAAGCTTCTGACTCGGGCTTCGATCCGGGTGTGTTTGTTTTTCTTGGCTTATTAGGGAAAAGTGCCAGCCTGATCCGTGGTTGATCCAGCCCGGGATCTGATTGGGCCACCCACAAAAAATCCCTGTGACCCGGGTATTGCTTGTCGTCCTGAATGGCCTGACAATCAGTTGCAGATGCTTTCCCTGGCCTTATCTGCTGGAACTTTTTCATGAAAACGAGTTGGCTGAAAATCACCGCACTCATGCTGGCCTGGTCTTCTGTCGTGGTGGCGGACGAGGCAAAAAAACAGCCCCCGCCCTCAAAAAACCTCCCTTTGTCGGGAGAGGTTTTTCAAGTTGCCGGGCGCACGGCATTCCTGATCCCCGCCCCGGGCCAACCGGGCAAGACCAAAGGCTGGGTATGGTACGCACCAACACTGCCCAACCTGCCTGGCCCGGAAGAAAAGTGGATGTTTGAGCGATTTATTGCGGCGGGAATTTCCATCGCGGGTATCGATGTGGGCGAATCGTTTGGCAGTCCGGCTGGCCGGTCACTGTTCAGCGCCTTGTATGCCGAGATGACTGGCCCCCGTGGATATTCGACCAGGCCTGTCCTGCTCGGGCGCAGTCGCGGCGGCTTGATGACCCTTTCGTGGGCAGCCGAAAATCCTGACAAGGTGGGTGGATTCGCCGGGATCTACCCGGTGTGCAGCATCGCCAGCTACCCAGGGGTGGCGAATGCGGCAGGCGCCTACGGCCTGACAGCCGCGGAGCTGCAAAACCGTCTGAAGGAATACGATCCGACTGACCGGCTGGCCGGGCTTGCCAAGGCCAGGGTGCCTCTCTTCGCCATCCATGGTGATATCGACCAGGTGGTACCCCTCGAGGCCAACTCGGGTCGCATGAAAGAACGCTACACCGCGCTGGGCGGGTCGATGGAAATGCTTGTCCCCAAAGGGCAGGGCCACAACATGTGGACCGGGTTTTTCCAGTGCGAGGAGCTCGTCCGGTTTGTGAAAACCCATGCTGGCGGGCGGTGAGGCTGCCAGATTGGGATGAAAAATGGGCTATCCGCAGTTTTTTTTCCTGATTTTGGTTGGCTTGGTGGATGGCATTCAAGTGGCCAGCTTCAAGGCTCGTCAACCCGCATTGGAAAGGTTGCCTGAATGTTGTTTCATACCTATGAACGCAATGGCGCTCCTCTATTGGGTTTACGCAAATTCGCCGTCCTGGTCGTTATTTCTTGCCTGATTGCTTTGGGGATCACTCTGGTATCGCTTGGTATTGGCACACTTGGCTACGGTTATCTTGCGCCTTGCTTATGGCTGGATGCCCTGCACAATGCAGCCATGATCCTGGCAGGCATGGGGCCGGTGATCGAGATAAAAACCGGGGCCGGCAAGCTCTTCTCCACCATTTACGCCCTTTATTGCGGCATTGTCTATCTGGCAGTGATGGGCATCCTGATGGCCCCTTTTTATCATCGGATGTTGCACCATTTCCATCTGGAGCGTGGCACCTGCGAAAACACATGATCGTGTATCCCACCCGGAAAATAATCAACGGACATCAAAGGCCTTTTAATTACTCAGGAGTACACTGCCGGCATGTTCCGGTGCAGGACGCCTGAAGTTTTCCGATCGCCAATCAGTTGAACGGTGTTTTCTTTTTTTGAGGCAGGATTTTATGCGAAATGTACTGGGAATTTCAGGTTGGTTGGGTGTTGTCTGTCTCACCCTGGCTGGTCCGGCTTACCAGGCTGCCGGGCAAGGTGGCAAGGTTATCAACTCCATCGGGATGGAGTTTGCTCCCATACCATCCGGGAAGTTCCTGATGGGTTCCCCGACGAATGAACCAGGCAGGGAAGAAGATGAAGACCTGCGGACGGTGACGCTGACCAAACCGTTTCACCTGGGTTCACACGAGGTGACCCAGGCGCAGTACGCTCTGATCATGGGCGGAGATAGTCCAAGCTATTTCAAGGGAAAAACCCTGTTCGGGCAATTGGGCAAGGATACCGGCACCAGCCGATACCCGGTGGATACCGTCAGCCATGCGGATGCGAAAAGATATTGCGAACGGCTTTCCGGTCTCCCGGCTGAAAAAGCGGCGGGAAGGATGTACCGTTTGCCCACGGAAGCGGAGTGGGAGTATTGCTGTCGGGCGGGTAGCACCACCCGATTTCATTTTGGGGACGATGAGGCCAGTCTTGGGATTTATGCCTGGCACAAGGGAAATTCAGATAAGCAAACGCATCCGGTTGGGCTGAAGAAAGCCAATGCCTGGGGTTTGTACGACATGCACGGCAATGTGTGGGAGTGGTGCGCCGACTGGTACGAGCCGAATCCCCGAGGCGAAGCAATTGACCCGCAGGGCCAGCGGGAAGGTTCGCTCCGTGTGCTGCGTGGAGGCGACTGGTTCAGTGGTCCGGACCTCTGCCGATCCGCCGAACGGTACTGGATCCAGCCAACCGACCGTGGTTTTCTTGGTTTCCGTGTCGCCATGACCGTATCTGGATCAGAAAAATAGCCACCCAGGATGACCGAACCGTTCCCCATGCGATTGGCGCGGAGTTGTTGCATCGCTGGCACCCGCTGGATAAAGCCATGCCAGGGAAAGATGACTTCTTCCCCCATCAGTGCCCGCATAATGGAGGGATTCCAAAGCGCTCAGGGGGTTCCGCCCGTGGCCAGAAAAATGGCTTGGGGGTAGTGTCCCTTGCGTTCTGAATCCAGATAATCCATCTTGAAGGCCCCCAAAGTCCAGACCATCACGCACCCTGCCGGACGACTCCCCTACAAACCATCAACACCAAGACCTTGCAGGTGGCCTGCATCTTTGGACCACCCGAATAAAATGGAAGCGGGCGGTGGAGAACTCCACCGCCCGCTTCCATTATCTATTCCGCCAGTGCGGTACAATTATTTGCAGCCGCAACCCTGGGCGGACGGCACATAGCTGCTGGCCACAGGGAAGCTGTGAATCTTGTGGGCCTTGACGCGGCTGGCCAGGCGGGCCAGTTTGCCACAACCCAGATCACAACCCAGGTCGCACAGATTGTCGCAGGGCTGGCAATCTTCGATCGCAACTTCCTGCTCGGTGCAGCGCACCACATAGCGGGTACGGGTCTCGTAAGACTCAACTGGCACCTTGCGACACACCTGGCGTGTCTCAGTGGTCCATTCCGTTTTGCAGACTTGCACGCAATACGATTCCATGCGCATCGACTTCTTGCAGACCTTGACAGGCTTCTGATCAATCTCGGTGCGATAAACCTTTTTGTTCACACACACCGTCACCGTCTCGGGCACACACTCGGTCACACGCACCATTTTGGTGCAAGGGGTTTCAACCACCTGGGGGCATGGCTTCCAAACCTTGACGGTGCGGGTTGGCACCGGCTTCTCGCACTCGCATGGGGCCTGGACAGGGTCGCAGCCTTTCATCGAGACGGAACCGCCCTTGATGGAGCCACCCTTGACCGAGGAGTAGGAACCCTTGCCGGAGTAGGGGGCGTAACCGCTATCCCAGCAGGTGTCGATCATGGGCTGGTAGATGCTGGAATCGCATTTGCGGCAACCGTGCTTGGAACGGAAGGCCTCTTTGAGTTGATGGCACAGGGTGGGCACTTCCATGCATTCCCACTGACCGTTATCCACCACCGTCCGCTTGATGGTGGTTACCGGCTGGCAAGTGGTCACTTTGCGATAGACGGTACGCGTTTCCTCGGTGGGAACGCAATCAACCACCGTGCGCCGACAATCGCGCATCTCGGTGACCCATTCGGTATCAACCACCGGACGCTGGCGGGTTTCCTCCACCATCACCTTGCGTGGCACGCGGACATTCTGGTCAACCATCTCGTTCTGGTAGGAGATGACTTTGGCCTCATAGGTTTCAGGCACACATTCTTTGACAATGATGCGGCGGGTTCTGGGTGCCTGAGGTGCCTGCGGTGCCTGAGCGGGTGCTTGTGCTGCCTGGGCGGGAACCTGGGCTGCTGCCTGGCCTTTCCCAGCGGCGGCTGCCTGGTCAGCCATGGCCATTCCTGCCAGACCCAACCCGGCCACATAAGCCAGGGAATATTTCCACATCATAAAAAACTCTCCGGAAAATGGCTTGGAGACTGCACCAGGACGGTTCCACCCCCGTCACCAGTCAAGTCATCGCCACGCCATTATGCCTCAGAGTTTAAATAAGAAGGCTGGATAAAATCGAAAAAACAGAGACAATAGCAAAGGCAGGGTATGCTGGTAAAATCTTTAGCGAGACTATCGATTGCATCAATTTTACGGGGTGCTGTCCTGCCGTACTGTTTCAGGAGGGGTTTGCAACTGGATACGCTTCCCTTCCAGGTGTTGTTTTTCCGCCAGTGCCCGGGCATCGGCCAAACGACTGAGCCGGATAGTCTGCTGCCGGGCACTGGCGACACATGCAATCCGAACCGGGTCCGCCTGACTGAGTTGGCTGACTGGCAACACCAGGGACACTTCGCCTTCCGCCGGTTGTTTCCCGGTGAATAGCCGGGAGGGTGGCTTGAGTCTGCCCTGGATGCGCTCGTTATGCTCCAGAGTCAACCGCCGCAATGTGGTGGCATCCAGGCCTGCCTCCTCCTCGATCAATTGCAGCCAGGGGTCGCCATACCGCCTGCGGGCGTCCCGGGCCGTGGCCAGACCGTTTTTAACCCAAACCGGGTTATAATAGTCGCCAAATAAATAATTTCCCCGTTTGTCCCTCCATGAAGACTCCATCCAGGCGTTGGCATTCCACACCCCGGCAGGCTCCACCACTATTTCCACCGGAGCCGCCCCCCGAGCTGCGGTCTTGCTACCCGCAGAGGGGTTTGTCTCAGGCACCAGCAACGCTGGCGCGTAAGCCACACCCCGTGCCGCGAGCGCATGATCCAGATGTCCGGGCACCGCCAGGACACCGCCAGGCGTCCAGATCTGCCGCGGCCCCTGCCATACCTGGCCCGGACTGAAGCGCTCAAGGCGCCCCGCCCGCCATTGGTACGAGGTGCCCAGCCAATCCCAGGCTCCCGGCACATACACCAGGTTTTTGTTGCGCGGATCACGCAGGTCCAGTTGGGGAGGCGGGCTCATCCTCGGCATCGATGGCTGTGGTGTCGTGTATTCCACCTGGAAGGAATCACCAACACCACGCAACCAGCAGCCACTCACGCGCCGCCATCGCCCGCCCCGGGTAGCGATCCAGTAGCCGGGTAGCCAGGCATAGCCGATGGGTGCCTCCCGCCAGCACCCGGTCACCCATAACCAGTTGTTCGTTTCGGCATCCATTTCCCAATAGCCTGGGATCCATGCCTGTGTGGGACTCGCCCCCGGACCGGGTGGCAACTCCACCAGAGGAGCGGGGGGTTCCCCAGGCGTTTCCGGGTTGGCCAGAGCCTGACCACCCGCCGAGGCATAGGCCTCATGCACCGGGCCTCGCGCCTGAAAGACTACTTTGACCACCTTGGAAAGCGCCAAAACAGCCTCGCCTGCCACCGGCTGCCGCTGCACCTGCCCGGGAACCTGGCCCGAGCCTGTCAAACAGCACCAGACAAGCACCGGGAGAACCATGGTCGCAACCTCCAGGAAATATCCTGTTGTCTGCATACCCCGGGCACCTTGGCTGGATCAAGCGGGGACTTTTTTGGCTGGCTAGAAACTGCCCTCTTTACCCAGTTGATGGAAATAGTGCTCTACCTTGCCCTGGTTGGCTAGTAGCCAATCGATGGAGGGTTCGCCACGCATTGCCTTGCGAATGACTTTGGTGGTTGCCTCACGGTGTACCTGAAACAGCGCCTCGTGGTCGACCTTGCCGACAGGCACCTTCAAAATGGCCGGGTCAAGCCAGACAGAGTAGATAATGCCCAGCTTTTCGGCCATGGCTTTGGGAATGTCGCCAGCCCGCACCGCATCGAGCACCCCATGGGCAATACCCGCCTGCACTGTGCCCATGAGGATATTGGTGTAACGCCCCCCGGTGACCGTGACCTTGCTCACCATGAGGGTAGCCGGCTTCACCTGGGCATCCGAGTTGAGGATGGCGAACACCTTGGTGTGCCCCTGTACCTGGTTACCCACCAGCA
This sequence comes from Planctomycetota bacterium, assembly GCA_003669555.1. Taxonomy (GTDB): domain Bacteria; phylum Planctomycetota; class Planctomycetia; order Gemmatales; family Gemmataceae; genus UBA6894. Next base: position 4,695 of record QWOS01000027.1, on the reverse strand, counting down.
TGGCCATGGCCTGGCCCACCGGGCCATCGAGCTCGCCAATGACGATTTCTGGCTCCGCGCACAGATAGTCGAGTTCCCCCTCCACCAGCGCCTCGGCGGTGCGCATCCCCACCCGCCCGCGGAACGGGGCGGGTTTCTTGGCCGGAGTCTTGCGTGCTTTTGCCATGACTTGTCTCCCTGAAAATCCAGAAATGCGCGGCAAAGCCTTTGCGAGGCCGCGCGCAACATCACCACCCACTGTTCATCTAGGGATTCGCCGCCAAGTGTCAGCCCCGGAGCGGAAGGTTTTCGACCCGCTCCGGGGTCTGTCAGCCAGAGCCATCCTGAAACCCGCAATTATACGGGCGGGAATCAGAATTCAGTCCTTGCCCGTCACCGGTTTGAAAGTGAAAGGCTTGCCACCCAGGATCTGGTCGGAAGTGATGGTCGGGCAGACATACCTTTCCAGATGCGCAATGAAAAGCGCCGTACCCTGCTGATGCGGCACATGGGGCCAGCAACCCGGGTTGTACATGCTGTCAGTCAGGTCCCGCACCAGCGCCACGGTTTTTCCGTTTTTCACCATTTGCCGCAAGCCAAAAGGGCGGCCGGCCACGCACATGTTCACATGGACCCCCAGCAAGAGCACCTGTTCGATACCTCTTGCCTGCAACAGGTTCCAGACCTCCACGCCAGAGTCAGTGATGGCGTCTTTTTCCTGATCGATGGTGAGCAGATCGGTCTGGCGGGTCCAAGGAGCGCGCGGATTCAAACCCTTGCCCTTGAGCTCAACGGCCCAGGCAGCGTGCTCGGCGGGATCATCATCCTCGCCGCCGTCGGACTGATCGATCGGGTAAACCCCCTTCTCCTCGGGGGGAATTTTGCTGCACCACTCGCCAATTCCGTCGGGCAGATCGGTCGCCCTGGGCGCGGCCTGGGCACGCTTGCGGCCGGGGGTGCCCTCATAGGGCTTCATGCAGTCGCTGGGGGCATGGATGATCAGCATGCCCCGGGCGCGGGCAGCCTTCAGGAAGGCTTCGGCCCGGGGAGCCATCTCGGTTTCGCGGCGCACCGCGTTGAGGCAGTGGTGCAGGTCCCACATGTCACACACGATGACCGCGGTTTTTTTCGGATCCCACGCCGAGGGGCGGTCACCGGCTTTGCCATCGGGCCCGCGGCTTTGCAATCGTAACTCGACCGCTTCGCCTCCCACAGGCTGAGCGATCATCAGCAAGGCTCCCATTATCAGCATGATTCAACCTCCAAAGGCGATCAGCCGCCAGACCATATAGGCAAAAGGAAGGACTACCCAACCCAGGCAGGCAAGAATCAGCAGGCTTATTCCTGTCATTCCCATTCTTACGCCCCCGGTCAACGACCGACAGGCAGCAGCCGCAGACACACAGGCGATGGCACCTTCACCTGCACCCCGTCAGGTCCTGGAACCCCAGTGGTTGCATCAATCGGAAAAACCACAATAGTGTCACCATTCTGGCTCCCCACCAGCAGCCATTTGCCCGTTGAATCGACGATGAAGTTGCGCGGCTCCTTCACCCCATCACTGGCGAACCCGGCCAGGGTAAGCTTGCCGTCCTCACCGACGGTGAGCGCGGCGATACTGTCTCCCCGGCGATTGGAGCCGTAGATGAACTTGCCAGTCGGGTGCGCCACCACCTCGGCGGTGTAGCTTTCCCGCTGAAAGCCTTTTGGCAGCGTGGAAGTTGTCTGGAAAGCCTCGAGCTTGCCGGCAGCAGCATCCCAGCGCAGGCTGGTGATGGTGTTTTTCAGCTCGTTGATCACCCGGGCAGTCTTGCCATCAGGGTCGAAACAAAGGTGCCTGGGACCGGAACCCGGGGCAATGTCCACCGAGCCCGCGGGAATCAGTTTTGCGTTATCCAGATCTATTTTGTAAACGAACACCTTGTCCGCTCCCAGGTCGGCCGCCAGCGCATACTTGCCGGAGGGATCGACATTGATGGAGTGGGCGTGGGCCTTTTCCTGCCGGTCCTTGTTGGGGCCTGACCCCTCATGCTGGATAAAGCTTCCCGCCGGTCCCAGCTTGCCATCGGCATCGAGCGGGAAGGAAGCCACGCTTCCGCCCCCGTAGTTGGCTACCAGCACCACTTTTCCGGAGGGATGGATGCTCACATGGCACGGCCCGCCCCCCTGGGTGGGCTGTTCGTTGATGGCTGTCAGCTTGCCCTCCGCGCCAATGCTGTAAGAGCGAACGCCACCCCCCAGCCGGGGCCGGTCCATCTCCCCCACGGCCACCAGCAGTTTCCGGGCCGGATCAATTGCCAGAAAGGACGGGTTGCCCATTTCCGCCGCCAGTTCCGGTGCGCCCAGCTTGCCGGTGGCATCATTGAAACGCAAGCGGTAGATGCCTTTCGACACCTTGCCCGTGTAGGTTCCCACATACAGGTCATGCTCAGCCGCAGCCGCCTGTCCCATGGCCAGCGCGGCCATCCCCAAAGCCAATCCGCTAATACCCCATCGAGCCATCGGTCGTCCTCCTGCATTGGTCGTTTTCAATCACCCTGAAACTTTTGAACGGATCATTCCCAACCAGCCAGGTCGGCTGGCTTGACGCCCTTGGTGTAGCCGTTGAAGGAAAACCGGGTGGGTTTGAATTTGCCTACAATCCCCACCTCGGCGGCTGGCGTAATCTTCCCCTCCAGGCCCACTGCCCAGTAGGTGGCATTGACCAGCAGTCTGCGAAAGGCTTCGTTTTCCATGTCTTGCGAGGCACCCATGGTGGTATTGAAAACCCGCCCCTTGGCAGTGCCACCCGGGGCCTGGTAGGTTTTCGACCAGGCGACAGGCATCATGGGCTCGTTCCGTTTTCCTGCCAGGGGAGGGTCTCCGGCTTTCATGCCAGCCACCACCTCTCCCAGCAACAACGGCCTGGAATCACCAGGGAGCGGCAGGCGCACCCCGTAAACATCGGTGGGGCCAAAAACCGCACCGTCTTTGATACCGATCAGAATGGGGTGCTCGTCAGCCCCGGGAGCGGTGCGACCGCGGGTGGCTTGTGAACCGTGGTCACCATGATGGCTGATCCATTTTTCACCTAGAACCATACGGCCAAAGCCTCCGTCTGCCCAGGCCTTGTCGGGCCCGTTGTAGCCATTGCCGTAGCGGGCATAGGGGTGGTCCTTGCCCATATTGAAGGCATGGGTGGCGGTACGCAGGCCGATCACAGGCTTGCCCAGTTTCAGGAAAGCATCAATATGGGCCATCTGTTGGGGTGGCAAGTCGCGGAAGCGGGTGGCGATAATCATCAGGTCGGCATCGGCCAGATTTTCCAGCCCCGGGATGTTGTTGTTCACGTTCGGGTTGATCTCACCCGTTTTCGGGTCGATTGCGAAGAGTACCACGCATTGGAAGCCATGATGCCTGGCCAGCATGCGCCCCAATTGAGGCAGGGCCTCTTCGGAGCGATATTCCTCGTCACCGCTAACCAGCACAATTTTCTTGCCGGCACCCGCCTTGTCAGCCCCCTGCCCAGGGTAGACCACCCATGGATCGCCACCCAGCACCATAGCGGCAAGTCCCAGCATCAACCCCTTCAGCATGACAGCACTCCCCTGAATGACCAACCACCCCGGGATAAACCCCTGAGATACTTCCTAGCATCGGGTATGTGCAGCCGGCGTGCAAGGGGTTGGCCATGTCGGATGAACCCGACCGCACCATCCGCCCCTGACAGTACGGGATTCTACCGAAGAATTCCCGGAAAATTTGCGGAAAATCGTTCCCGGCCACATAAAAAAAGCCCCCGGAAAATACTTCCCGGGGGCTACTGGTTTTTTCTTGCGATGCCGGCTCAGGCGGCATCGGCCAGGGACAGGATCTGACGATATGGGTGCAGAAGAACCTCCAGAGCCAAAATCACCCGGTCAGGACCGCGACCGTCGATAAGCTGACGACCGTAGCGGGCCATTGCCTGACGCTCCATGGGATCCTCCAGAAGATCGGTTACAGCCTTCCGGAACACCTGGAAATTGATGGTCTCCATCGAACCGAGACAAGTGGCGGCCCCTTCTTCCTCTAGCCGTCGAGCCGTGGGCCAGAAAGCCTCATCCTGCACCAGCAACAGTTGTGGCACGCCGATGCAGGCCAGCTCGAGAGACCACGCCGAGCCGCAGGTGATCGCCGCATGGCAGCGAACCAGTTTCTGCGACACCTCATTGGTCTCGACAGCCACTTCCAGCTTACCGGCGCCACAACCCCCCTCGGCTGCCATCTCGCGCAGCAAATCAATCCCCATATGGTGGGCACGGGCCAACACATCCACCTTCTCCACGCCCTTGCACTGCAACAGCTCCTGCACCACCCTGGCCGTTTGCCCCAGCGGGTCGTGCTCGGAGAGAGCTACTGCCACCCGGAGAGGGCCCTGGGGCTCCTGGGAGCGCATCTGCCTTAGCCGGCGGACCTCACTACGGACCAGCGCATAGCGTTCACCCAACAACAGTTGCGTCTTCTCGCCGTGAGAATATTCCTCGCGCCCCGGCCCAAGCAGGGGATTGATCACCATGCGGCTGGGGAACCGGTGGGCGGCATGATGGTCCAGAGAAACCACCAGCGGCGCGGCCTTCTCCAAACTACGGAGATAATCTTCACCCGCATTAGGGGAATCCACCACCACCGCTGCAGGGGACAGCCGGCGAATCTCCCGGAGAGTATCCTGCAGGTCTTCCTTGCTGCCAACCGGCG
>QWOS01000077.1 GCA_003669555.1 Planctomycetota bacterium | reverse complement strand
GGCATTGAAATTCTTCAAACTTCTGGTGACGAAAAATGGCAGATAATAAAGAATCTTCTTCTTGACCCTGCTGGCAAAGAAAAAGTGGTCCTTTTTGCCCAGCCAATTGAGACAGTTATTGCTATCTGCCAATTTCTTGAAAAAACTACAGACCGAAAGCCTGCTTTGATAGTAGGTGGCCAAACGGACACAGAACGACAGCAGCAGGTTGATGCATTTTGGCGGCCTAATGGTCCCCAATACCTTATCTCTTCCAGAGCGGGCGGCGAAGGTATTAACTTGCAAATTGCCAGACGACTGATTCATATCGATGTTCCGTGGAACCCCATGGACATGGAACAACGGGTGGGGCGTGTTCATCGTTTCGGATCAACAGAAACAATTCTTGTTGATACAGTCATTGTCAAGGAAAGTCGAGAAGCTGATGCTTACAAAATCGCTCGTGAAAAACTCAAGTTAATTACGTCCACTATGGTTGAACCAGAACGGTTTGAAGCGATCTTCTCCAGGGTAATGTCCCTCCTGCCGCCTGAAGATTTGCAAAATGTATTAATTCAGGGTATGCAGTCCCCTTTTAGTAATGAAGACCAGCAAAAAATTGCCAACATGGTTCAGCAAGGATTCAAGAACTGGAACGATTTTCACACTCGGTATGGGGCACATCAGCACCATATCCAGCAGCTAGATCCAGGTTTGGCTACATGGAATGATGTTCGCAATTTTTTGGAAACTCATGCCAAGGCTCAGGTTGAAACTCTTTTTAACGTGGCAAAAGTAGCGGACACTGCCACATCTAGAGCCCAAGATTATTCAGTCCTTACCTTGGATGACAAAAAACCATATTTGTGTGGTGATCCAGGCAGTCAATTTGTAACAGGACAGGATGGCAAACCATTGCCAAAACTTGGATTGAATTTAAATGTAATCGCAAAATCTTTGCAGCAACAAGCTTTTCCTGATTTCCCAACTGGTGCTGCTTGTCTTCGATGGAACCATAATTTTGCATTGCCGGCTGAGGTTAGCACAAATTTGTTTGCTTCTCTGGTCTATCTTCGACAGACAATCAAGCCAGACCAAAGTGGTTGGGCTGAACACTCCAACAATATCTACAGCTATATTATTGAGCCTGGTAAAAAGCCACAGCTTTTGGATGGCGTTTCCAAAGGTCAGCTTTTTCGCGGGCTATTTGAAGCCATCGTTCGTATTAAAGTAGACGACAGTAATCTTTTATTTCCAGAAATTATTGCAACCGAAAAGCAATTATTCGCTGAGCTTCGCCGGCCTAATTCCGAGGAACAAAAAAACGGCATCCGGCACGCTATTACACCTTTGTTTGCTGGGATAATTACCGTTAAAAGCTAAGTAGTTAATTACCTGTATCTCTTTGATAATGCCAATTAGCTATTTTGGAATGTATTCATCGCGTTGCATAGCGATGAATTTTTTATAAAGCCGCAAGGTATTGCTTTTCACCATAATATGCCTTCTTAGAGCAAACTTCTAATAAAGGTGCACAGAGATTTGCCAAAAAACACTTTGTGTTTTGCCATTTTTTCATTCCAGAGTAACTCCACAAATGTGAAACTTGCTCTAGCCCCATCAACATCATCCCCCTTGATAACGGCTCCCAGTATGCGCCAGTCCTTGCTGCCTGTGTATGGTCGGGGATAACTCCCGGAGGCTTTTGACTTGTCCACCGCTTCCTGCCGCTTTGCTGCCTCCTTTCTCCCCAGCCAGTAACCAGCCAACTCCGCAACTCCGCAACACCCCCCCAGGGGGTTGCGGAGTTGCGGAGTTGGAAGGAGTTGACCAAAAAACACACCATCCACAGCTCGGCTACCGCTCAGCCGGATAGATCACCCCCTGCGCCAGAGCCCGAGCACTACCGTGCCCGGCTCGCCAAGCCAGTCTGGATCTGCCGGTCACCCCGTGTAGAGGGTTTCGATGCGGTCGCCTTCGTTAAGGCGGAGGGGGCGGTTGAGGCGGTCGGTGACGAGGGTGTCGGGATCGATGCCGAGGGTTTTGTAGATAGTGGCCCCAAGGTTGGAGGGGTAGTAGGGGTTGGCGGCAGGGTAGGCGGCGATCTTGTCCGACCGGCCAATCACCTGGCCACCGCGCACACCCGCACCCGCGAACAGGGCGAAGAAGACGCCGGCCCAGTGATCCCGGCCATCGGGCACATAACTGGGGGTGCCAAGGTTGCCACCCAGTTTGGGGGTGCGGCCAAACTCACCCACCATCACCACCAGGGTTTCATCGAGCAGGCCGCGCGCGCCCAGATCATCGAGCAGGGCCGACATGCCACGGTCGAGCGGCGGCAGCAGCCGGTCCTTGAGCTGCTTGCAGTTGCTGTTGTGGGTATCCCAGTTGTTCATGGTGCCCATGTTGGCCTGCACAATCGGCACGCCAGCCTCGACCAGCCGCCGCGCCAGCAATAACGACTGGCCAAAGGGGTGGCGCCCATAGGCCTCGCGCAAGCTCACCGGCTCGCGGTCGAGTGAAAACGCCTGGCCGATGCGGCTGGCGCTGAGGGTGGAAATGGCCCGCTCGCGCAGGTCCTGGAAGCCAGCCAGAGTGCCGGAGGTTTCGAGCGCGACCCGCTGCTGATCGATACTGGCCAGCAGGCCGGTGCGGTTTTCCAGATCGCTGACCGACAGGCCGATAGGCAGGCTGAGGTTCTCCACCCGGAAATGAGGGGCGTTGGGATCGTCCTTGATCTGCAGGGGGTCATGCCGCGAGCCCAGGAAGCCGGCGTTCTGACCCGAGAAACCGTAGCCGTTATTGAGATAGGTGGGCAGCATGACGCCATTGGGGATACCGTCCTGCCGGGGCATGACCACATCCAGGCCCGAGGCGTAGCAGGGCCAATCGTGCCGGGAGGCCATGTGGCTGGAGCCGGGCGGCATCTTGTCAATGCCCGTCAGCACCATGTGGGTGGCGTGCTCGTGACTGGGCAGGCCATGGGTCATAGAGCGGACGATGGCGTACTTGTCAGAGCGCCCGGCCAGACGCGGCAGATGCTCGCAAATCTGCAACCCCACCGTGCGGCTGGCGATGGGCTTGAACTCGCCACGCACCTCCACCGGCGCATCCGGCTTGAGGTCGAACATGTCGAGATGGCTGGGCGCACCCGTGAGGAAGACCAGGATGACGCTCCTGGGAGAGGTCCTGGAAGCCGGTGCGGCCTTCCCGGCGGCGACGGCCCGGCCACGCATCAGGGTGGGCAGGCCCAGCCCCAGCAGGCCGGAGTAGCCCACCTGCAGCAGGGCGCGCCTGGAAAGATCGAAACGGTGGGGCAAGGGTGTCGCCGCTAAAACTGGGCTTCGCCGGTTGCTCATGAGGCACCTTGGGTGGCAATGTCGGGCGGCTGGGTCGTGCTGAAGGGCCGGATGGCCCCTGATGACGGCGCGCCGGGGTTCGGCAGGTGGGGCGAGTCTAACCGGCCCATCGGGAAAAGTCAAAAAAAACAGGGCGCGGATCTCCCGCCGCCTACCGCGGCCAGAGAGAAGGGTCCGGAAACTGCGCCACGGCACTGGCTACCCAGGCGGGGCATCAACACGAGGCGGCACGGAGGCCGGGGGAAAGATGAACAGCAGGCTACCGGCAGACGCAGGCCAGACACCAGTCACTCAGCCGACCTTGACGCCCTTCCAGAAGGCGACATAGCCGGCGATTTTTTTGGCCGAGTCTTTGGGGGTGGGATAATAAAAGGCGGAGTCGGTGTTTTTCTTGCCCTCCACCTCCAGGTGGTAGTAGCTGGCCACACCCTTCATCGAACAGGTGGTGTGCGTGTTGCTGTTCAGGAAAAACTGTTTGTGGATGGCAGTGATGGGGAAATAATGATTCCCGTCCAGCACAATAGTCTCTTCAGATTCGGCAACTACAGTGCCGTTCCAGATGGCCTTGATCATTGACATGTTTACCTGGCTCCCTGAATACCCGGTGCTTGGGGATGACGGTCTTCCATGACGGTCAGGCTCAGCCCCGCGAAGTAGCCTTGTTCATCAGTCCAGACCTTGCCGATGCACCAACCTTGCTGCTTCGCATGGTCTGTGAGGTCATGTACCCTTTAATGATATGACTTTTCAGCCGGCAGGGTCACCCCGGCACTGCGTGGAACTTATTCCCACCCACAAAGATACGCTATCCGGCCACGCCGGCCCGAGGCATTGCGAAGCGGTGCAATGCCTGATAATCGCGAGCACCCTGATGGAAACGCCGGCATTCAAGTCCCCTATCCACGCATCGCACAGCCACCACAGGCGGTTGCGGTTGAAGACAGCTGCGACTCTGCCGCATGGTAGCTGCCGGCTGCCACCACCCCGCTGGATTGACGCCGATCCACCCCCACCAGGCAGCGCGCACCAGGCGGGCCATACACCCCAGGAATGTGCCGGCGTCAGGGCCGGGGCTGATCCCCCGGCTCACAAGACTCCTGGCCGAAATCAGCGACCACACCTCCAGCCCCGGACACCCGGCCCGCCACCACGCCGCCGGTTCCTGGTGAAAAGATTCAGCCGATGGCGGGAACCGGTTTTTTTTCTGCCGAAGGTGGGCGGATTGGAGGCCCGGGTTGAATCAACCGGCATTTGGCGGCGATTTCAAAGGCTGGTTGTGGCGCTGGTTATGGGTGCCGCCACACGGCAACCCCTGAGACCCACAGTCAGCTGGAGGGAACCCGCAGCGAGTGGACGCATCGGCCCCGGCCCGGATGATCATCATCTTGATGTAATTGGTAATATTGGATAGAAATGAAGGCAGAACAGTCTGTCCCGTCTTATGAAGGCAACCATGAACCATTACCAGCAACTCGAGGCCGAAGGGATCGAGATCATCCGCGAGGCGGTGGCCGGCGCGCGCAAACCGGTGATGATGTACTCGATCGGCAAGGATTCGTCGGTGATGTTGCACCTGGCGCGCAAGGCGTTTTATCCCGCCCCGCCGCCCTTCCCGTTGCTGCATGTGGACACCACCTGGAAGTTCCGCGACATGTACAAGCACCGTGAGCGCATGGTGCGCGAATCGGGCATGGAACTGCTGTCGCACACCAACCCCGAGGGGTTGAAGGCGGGTGTCAACCCGTTCACCCACGGCTCCAGCTACCACACCGATGTGATGAAGACGCAGGGGCTGCGCCAGGCGCTGGACCAGCACGGCTTCGATGTGGTCTTTGGCGGCGCCCGCCGCGACGAGGAGAAGTCGCGCGCCAAGGAGCGTATTTTTTCGTTCCGTTCGGCGGGCCACCGCTGGGATCCCAAGGCCCAGCGCCCTGAGCTATGGAACCTGTACAACACGCGCACCCGGCCAGACGAGACCATCCGGGTTTTCCCGCTCTCCAACTGGACCGAACTCGACATCTGGCAGTACCTGCATGTGGAGAAGATCCCCATCGTGCCGCTCTATTTCGCCGCGCAACGGCCGGTGGTGAAACGGGGTGGCCTGTGGATTATGGTGGATGACGAGCGCATGCCGCTACAGCCGGGTGAGCAGCCCGAGATGCGTCTGGTGCGTTTCCGCACGCTGGGTTGCTACCCGCTCACCGCCGCCATCGAAAGCCCGGCGACGACGATGGAAGAGATCATTGCCGAGACCTTCAACACCGTTAGTTCCGAGCGGGAGGGGCGCCTGATCGACAGCGACCAGCCCGGCTCGATGGAAAAGAAAAAGCAGGAAGGGTATTTCTGATGGGCCAGTTGCACGCCACGAACATTTCCGACTATCTGGAAGAGCAGCGGGGCAAGGAAACCCTGCGTTTCATCACCTGCGGCAGTGTCGACGACGGCAAAAGCTCGCTGATCGGCCGGCTGCTGTTCGAGTCGAAGTGCATCTTCGACGACCAGTTGAAAGCGCTGGAAAGCGACTCGAAACGGTACGGTACCCAGGGCGAGAAGATTGACTTCGCCCTGCTGGTGGACGGGCTGGAGGCCGAGCGCGAGCAGGGCATCACCATCGATGTCGCCTACCGCTTCTTCGCCACCGACCGCAGACGCTATATCGTGGCAGACACACCCGGCCACGAGCAATACACCCGCAACATGGCCACCGGGGCCTCCACGGCGCAACTGGCGATCCTGCTGATCGACGCCCGCAAGGGCATCCTGCCACAAACCCGCCGCCACCACCGCATCGTCACCATGATGGGCATCCGTCACATTGTGCTGGCCGTGAACAAGATGGACCTGGTGAACTACGATGCCGGGGTTTTCCAGCGCATCGAGGCCGACTACACGGCTTTTGCCGGCGATGCCGGGCTGGTCAGCCTGCAGGCCATCCCCCTTTCGGCGGTGTATGGCGACAATGTGCTGCGACGCAGCGACAAGACACCCTGGTATCAAGGGCCCACCCTGTTCGACCACCTCGACACAGTGAATGTGACTGACGCGGCGGGTCGCCAGGCCTTCCGCCTGCCGGTGCAGTGGGTCAACCGGCCACACCTGAACTATCGCGGTTTTTGCGGCCGGATCGCCGAGGGTAGCGTGCGGCCCGGCGACGCGGTACGCATCCTGCCCTCAGGCCGGACCACCACGGTGGGAAGCATCGACTTCTGGCAGGATCAGTTGCCCGAGGCGCATGCCGGCGCCTCGGTGACGCTGACGCTCGCCGACGAGGTGGATGTGAGCCGCGGCGACATGATCGTGGCGGTTGACGCCCCGCCCGAAGTGGCCGATCAATTCCAGGTGAAGCTGTTGTGGATGGCGGAAGAGGTGCTGGTGCCAGGCCGGTCGTACCTGCTGAAGCTGCACACCAAGGAAGTCACCGCCACGGTGATGGAAATCCGCTACCGGGAAGATGTGAACACGGGCGCCCATCTTGCCGGTAAGGTTCTGAACCTGAACGAGATCGCTGTTGTCACACTCACCACCAGCCAGCCGGTGGTGTTCGAACCCTACACCACCAACCGCACTTTGGGTGGTTTCATCCTCATCGACAGGCTCAGCTTCGCCACCGTGGGCGCGGGGATGATCGAGTTCGCCCTCAGGCGCTCCAGCAACATCCATTGGCAGGCCCTGGAGGTGGGCAAGGCCCAGCGGGCCTTGCAGAAGCACCAGACGCCGCGCTGCATCTGGTTCACCGGCCTGTCCGGCTCGGGCAAGTCAACTGTCGCCAACCTGCTGGAAAAGCGGCTGCACGCCGATGGCCGCCACACCTATCTGCTGGATGGTGACAATATCCGCCACGGCCTCAACCGCGACCTGGGCTTCACCGAGGAGGACCGGGTGGAGAATCTGCGGCGCGTCGGCGAGGTGGCGAAACTGATGGTCGATGCCGGCCTGGTGGTGCTGGTGAGCTTCATCTCGCCCTTCCGGGCCGAGCGGCGCATGGCCCGCGAGCTGTTTGCAGCGGGCGAATTCATCGAGATCCATGTCAGCACCCCTCTGGCCGAGTGCGAAAAGCGCGATGTGAAAGGTCTGTATGCCAAGGCCCGGCGTGGCGAGCTGAAAAACTTCACGGGCATCGACAGCCCCTACGAGTTGCCTGATGCCGCCGAACTGGTGATCGACACCAGTAGCCAAAGCCCCGAGGAATGCGCCCTGGCAGTGCTGAGGCTCGTGGAAGGCCGGTAACGGCTTCTGACCCAGGGTGGCGCTTCGCTCTACCCTGGGCTATCACATTTTCATGGTCAAATGCCTTGCCAGGCATAGTCCGGATTTCCATAATCCCTTGCAAACTCCAGAAAATACCGCAGGCTAAGGGGGTTCCGCCGGCACATAAGATGAGGACTGGCATATGGCACGCCTTGGGCGCCTGATGGTGGTGGGTTTGGCCGTTGCAGCTTGCGGAGGGTTCAGCCAATCCCGCGCGGAAGACCTGCCCCCTATCCGGGTAATGAGTTTCAATATCCGCTACGGCACCGCCCGGGATGGCGAAAACTCCTGGACCAGGCGTCGCGATTTCCTGGTGGAAACCATCCAGTCGTTTGGTCCAGACCTGCTGGGCACCCAGGAGACTCTGGCCGATCAACGCGATTTTCTGGCGGAAAAATTGCCCGGCTACGAATCCCACGGCGTGGGCCGCGATGATGGCCAGAAAAAGGGCGAGATGGCGGCCCTGTTTTTCAAAAAGGACCGCTTTGAGAAACTCGCGGGGGGTCACTTCTGGCTGAGTGACACGCCCGACGCCGTTGGCAAAAAAGGCTGGGATGCCGCGCTGCCCCGTCTGGTCAGCTGGGTGAAACTCAAAGAGCCCAAAGCCCCCGATGAACCGCCCCTGTTGTTCCTCAACACCCATTTCGACCACATGGGGGTGAAGGCCCGTGCGGAATCGGCCCAACTGATCCGCAAAAAAATCAGCGAACTGGGCCAGGGCTGCCGGGTGGTGGTGACCGGTGATTTCAATGCGGGGGAGGGTAGCGGACCCTACCAGGCCCTGTTTGCAAACGATGGAAAAGCCGCCAGTCCGGTTATGGACACCTTGCGCGTCTACCAGCCCGCGCGCCAAAAGGAAGAGGGCACTTTCACCGAATTCAAAGCCACCAGCACCGGGGGAGAACGGATCGACTGGATTGGCTGCTCACCCCATTTCGAGGTGCGCACCGCCGGTATCGACCGCACCCAGAAAAACGGCAGCACCCCCTCCGATCATTTCCCGGTGACTGCCGTCCTGCGGGCTCAGGCCAAAACCAGCCAGAAAAAGACCCTCCGGGTCCTGTGTTACAACATCCACCATGGCCGTGGCACTGACAACAAGGTGGACCTGCCCCGCCTGGCCCGGGTGATCCGGAGCGTCGATCCCGATCTGGTGGCCCTCCAGGAGGTAGACAACAAAACCCGGCGCACCGGGGGCGTGGACCAGACGGCGGAACTGGCCAGACTGACTGGCCTGCATGGCCTCTTTGGCCGGCAGATCGATTTTGAGGGGGGGCTTTACGGCCAGGCGGTGCTGAGCCGGTTCCCCATCACTGCCAGCAACATCCATGTGCTGCCCGGCGAGCCCAACCGCGAGACCCGGATCGCCTTTGAAACCAGGATGAGCCTCTTTGGAAAAGAGCATTCCTTTGTCAGCACGCACCTCCACCACCAGAGCAACGACTTCCGGGTGCTGCAGGCTGAAAAAATCCGGGAGATCTTTGCCCAGGCAAATCGACCGGTGCTGGTGGTGGGCGATTTGAATGCCTATCCCCGGAGCAAGCCGCTGAGGATCTTCCAGGCGGATTGGGGGAACGCGACTGCCGGTCAGGTGCTGCCCACTTTTCCCTCCGATCAGCCAGCCAACCAGATTGACTATATCCTGTTCAAACCCCGGGCTGGCTTTCAGGTGCTGCAGGTGCTGGTGCTGGATGAGCCGGTGGCTTCCGACCATCGGCCGGTTTTTGCTGTCCTCGAGCCGGTTGGTCCCTAGTTCATGAAAAAGGAGAAGCTGGATGCCGACTGAAAAAGAAGTCCTGTTTTTGTTGCCTGCTGCTTTTCCCGATGCCAAGCAAGGCACGGGCAACTTTTTCTGCCCCGACTGCGTGACCATGCAGGGCCTGCTGGCCTACCACCCCGACCTGCTTGAAAAGCTGGAGGTGAAGGTGGCCCCCTTTGCCCGTCCCCGTCCCGAGGTGATTGCCTTGCTGGGCCCTGACCACCAGGGTTGCCCAGTGCTGGTTTTGCCCGAGGAAGCACCGCCGGCAGCTCTTCCCGTGCGCCGGTCCATCACCGGTCGCCAGTTTGTCGCCGGTGCGATGGACATTGGCGATTACCTGGCGACACGATTTGGCACACCAGTGCCGCACCGGTAAGCCGGCACGGGCCAGGCTACCGTCCCAGTCACCCCCCAGCGGGGCCAGACCCACGCCGAGATGCCTGGGTCTGGTCCGTGTCCGTAGCCCTGGCGAAAGCAAACCGGGAGAAAAACCGGTTTGATCAGAGGCGTGGCAATCCCGTACCATGGGGCGGTAAGGCTCCCCAGACATTTCACCGCTGGAAGCATGGTGAGCCTTGCTGGATCTTCCTGGAGGCGCGGCTATGGATGTGCTCATGGGTGGGTTCCTGGTTCTGGTTTCCATCGCCCAGCCCCCGGCCCCGGCGCAACCCGCGGAAAAATCCGCGCCAAAAGCCCCAGCGGAATACCATCCTGACCAGGTGGCCGGGTTTGTCCGCGACACCGCCCAGGCCAAGGGTTTCATCGGCCTGGAAGTGGTAGTCGTCCACCAGGGAAAACCCTCGCTGGCGGTGGGCTGCGGCGCCACCGCCCTGCAAGGTGGCCGGCCCATCACCCCGGAAATCCCGCTGGCAATCGGCTCGGTCAGCAAGCAGTTCACCTGCGCGGCCATTCTGCTGCTGGCCCAGGATGGCAAATTGTCCCCAACCGACAAGGTTTCTCGCTGGTATCCGCAAGCGACCCAGGCGGACCGGGTGACCCTGCTCGACCTGATGAACCACACCTCGGGCTACACCGATTATTATCCGCTCGATTTCGTTGATCGCCGGATGGCCAAACCGACTGGCACCGACGCCCTGATCCAGCGGTACGCCGGCGGCAAGCTCGATTTCGAGCCCGGCGCCAAATACTCTTACTCCAACACCGGCTACACAATCCTGGGACGGGTGGTGGAGCGTGTTTCCGGCCAACCGCTGGGGGATTTCCTGAGAGAACGGATCTTCAAGCCGCTCGACATGGCCACCGCCCGCTACGAACCACCCCACGATGCAACGGGCCTGGCCACCGGATACCGGGCCCTGGGCATCGATGGCAGTGAACCGGCCCCGCCCGAGGGGGATGGCTGGCTGAACGGCGCGGGCGGCGTGTGGGCTTCGGCCACCGACCTGGCCAAGTGGGCGTCAGCCCTGATGGGGGGCAAGGCGCTCGCCCCCCCATCCCTGGAGATCATGACCCGGCCCAGACTGCTCAACAACGGCAAAAAATCCTATTACGGCTGCGGCCTGACGGTCCGCGAATCGGGTGGCGAACCGGTTTGGGGCCATACTGGCTCGATCAGTGGCTTCCATGCCAATCTCACCATGATGCCGCGCACCAAAACCGTGGTGATCACGCTGGCCAACGCCGAGCACCTCGATGATGGCAAGCTCCACCGCGACATCGTGACCTTGCTGCAAAAAGAGCCTGCCAACCTGCCCAGGGTCAACGGTCCCAAGGCGGTAGACCAGGCAAAATCACTGGTGGCCCAATTGGCCCGGGGCATGCTCGAACCTGACAACCTGGGTGAGGAGTACGCCCTGTTCATGAATCCGGGGCGCATGCAGGCCTACACCCGAAAACTGACAGAACTGGGCGAGCCCACTGCAGTGCTGGTGTCATCGCAGCACGAGCGCGGCGGCACGGAGGTCTCGATGCTGCGGCTGCATTTCAAAAACGGCGTCAACCTGCTGGGCAGCCTGTATCGCACACCCGATGGCAAGGTGCAACAGTTCCTGCTGACTCTGGAGTAGGCGGCCCACTGGGTAGAATCACCCTGGCGACCTGTTGCAGCACCAGCCGGATGGGCTATCGGGGTGCCGGGGTTCTTCCAGCGCACCAGGCTAAACAAAAAGCCGCCCCCAACGGTCTGAGAGCGGCTTGATCTACAGAACCAGGCGCTGGTGGGCGTTGGTCACCCGTTCTTTATTTGAAAACCGCCAGGGCCCGGCCGTACCCGCCGCGGGTTCCCTCGATCCGGATCGGGGCGAACAGGAAAAACGACTCTTTTCCTTCCAGGGCTTTCAGGTTGGTGAGAAACTCCACCACCAGCATTCCCTTGCTGGCTGCCATCCAGTCCACATGCTGCGACTGAAGGGGATCGACACCTCCCAGCGTGGGGCCATCGGTGCCCAGACAACTGACACCCTGCTCGGCAAGCCAGGCCACCGCGTCCGCCGTGGGTGCGGGCCAGCCTTCAGCCTTGCCTTCCAGAGGCAGCGCAAACATCCCGTCCTTGGCGGGTGCGGCAGGCAACGGCTTGAGCTTGTCATCGCTATAACCCGAAAAGAACACCACCACATCACCCTTTCTGAATGGTTTATCCCGGGCATGCTCCTCCAGAAATTCCCGCGAAATCGCCGGGCCACCTGGCTTGATTTCCGAAAAAGCCGCTTTGCCGCGAAGTCCGCGCACATCCACCAGATGGGTGGTGCCCATCGCCTGGTTCAACGCCATGGTTTCGGTGTTGCCACCGGCTGGCTTCAGCTTGCCATGACGCTGCTCAAACGCGCGCAGGCGCTCCTTGACCAACGGCTCCGCTTTTTCAATCTCGTCCGGATCGGCTGGGAGTGAGAAACTTGGCAGGTTGACATGCGTGCCCGCATGGCTGTCGAGCATGTGCGTCTGCGCAAAATACGGGCCACGGGCCGGTGAGAAAGCATTGAGCACCTTGCTGACATATCGGCCACCTTCTTCGCCCGCACTCCAACCGGGCCAAACCACCGGGAGGTCGTCCTGCATGGTCACCGACAGATCGGCCACCTGCTTGCCTCTGGCCCGGAGGATCAGCTCGCCGGCGATGGCTGGATCAGTGATGGCCACACAACGGCATTCGCCGCCTGATCCACCCGAGTGCTTGGCCCCGAGTATGACAAAGAAGGAACCTGTGACTGGCAGACTGCCCAGATTGGTGGCACACTCCACCCAGATCATGCCCCGCTTGCCACCTGCCTGATGCGTGGCCGCCGCCAGGGTGGGCAGCGGGCCCATGCTGGCGCCGTCAAGTCCCAGCGTCTTCACACCCCGTTCGGCCAGGTACTCCATCGTTTCCGGCCGGGGAGCCGGCCAGCCGGGTGTCACTTTCCGCAGGGCGGTGGCGACAAACCGGTCACCGGCGGGGAAGGGCTTGTAGTAGGTATCCGAGTAATCACTGCGGAACAGCACCACATCGCCCGGGCCCACGGGACGGTTTTTCTTCTCCCAGGCACGCACCACATCGGGCCCGATCAGAAAGGAGCTGCCTGGCTCCGCCTGGTCGCGTCGGGCGGTGACATCAATCACACAGGCCTCGCCGCAGAACTGCCAGGCTGGTACCTTTTCATTGGTCATCAGCCCGGTGGGCCCGGCACCCGGCAAACCGGAATCAGGTGGCGGCACAAAATGCGCGGGGGCATCCCATTGCGTGCCGGTGTGTTCGTCGATGATCAGCATGTCGCGATGACGGCCAGAACGCCCGAAAGTGGTGGTGGGCACCACCGCGAAGGGGGTCATGGACAAAGGCCAGACGCATGGGC
>QWOS01000020.1 GCA_003669555.1 Planctomycetota bacterium | reverse complement strand
TTCTCCCGGCCCAAGTACTACATCCTGGATATGTTCCCCTACCCCTCGGGGGCCGGCTTGCATGTGGGCCATCCCGAGGGTTACACCGCTACCGATATCCTGGCCCGTCACAAGCGCATGCGCGGCTTTGCGGTGATGCATCCGATGGGGTGGGACGCCTTTGGCCTGCCAGCCGAGCAGTATGCCATCGAAACCGGCACGCATCCCCGTGTCACCACCGAACAGAACATCAACACATTCCGCCGGCAGATCCGGATGCTGGGCTTCAGCTACGACTGGGACCAGGAGGTCGACACCACCGACCCTGACTATTTCCGCTGGACACAGTGGATTTTTCTGCTGCTGCATGGCACCTGGTACGACACCACTGCCAAAAAGGGCCGCCCCATTGCCGCACTTCCCATCCCTCCCGACGTGGCCGCCCAGGGCGATGCCGCGGTGAGGAAATACCGGGATGACCGTCGTCTGGCCTATCGGGCCGAGGTGCCGGTGAACTGGTGCGGCGCCCTGGGTACCGTGCTGGCCAACGAGGAGGTTATCGACGGCAAGAGCGAACGCGGCGGCCATCCGGTGATCCGAATGCCCTTGCGGCAGTGGATGCTCCGCATCACCGACTATGCCGACCGGCTGCTGGAGGATCTTGACGCGGTTGATTGGCCTCCCAGCATCCAGGAAATGCAGCGCAACTGGATCGGTCGCAGCGAGGGTGCCGAGCTCGATTTCATGGCCCTGTTGCCAGCGGGAGGCGAAAGCCTGCTGCGTGTCTTCACCACCCGGCCAGACACACTCTTTGGCGCCACTTACATGGTGCTGTCGCCCGAGCACCCGCTGGTGCCGGCGCTCACCATCCCCGCCCAGGCCGACCAGGTAGAGGCCTACCGTCAGCAAGCCTCGCGGAAAAGCGATTTCGAGCGCACCGAGCTGGCCCACGAGAAAACCGGCGTGGCTACCGGCTCGTTCGCCATCAACCCGGTCAACGGCGAGCGTGTGCCCATCTGGATCGCCGATTATGTGCTGGCCGGTTACGGCACCGGCGCCATCATGGCGGTGCCCGCCCACGATGAGCGTGACTTCGCCTTTGCCGTGCAGTTCGGCTTGCCAATCCGCCTGGTGGTCGCCCCCACCGCTGGCGGCGCGGCCCCGGAAGGTGAGCCATTCACCCAGCACGGCGTCGCCATGGCTTCAGGCTTCCTCGATGGTCTGCCCACCCTGGAAGCCAAGGCCCGGATGATTGACTGGCTTGAGAAAGAATCAAAAGGCATCCGCAAGGTGAACTTCAAGTTGCGCGACTGGCTCTTCAGCCGCCAGCGCTACTGGGGCGAACCGTTCCCCCTGCTGCACGAGATCGGCACCGATGGCGAGCCCACGGGCCGCATCGAGCCGGTCGATATCGCCGACTTGCCACTCAAGCTGCCCGAACTGGAAGACTACAAGCCCTCAGGCCGCCCTGAACCGCCCCTGGGGAAGGCCACCGGCTGGGTGGAGGTGGAGCGCGATGGCAAGCTCTGGCGCCGCGAACTGAACACCATGCCGCAGTGGGCCGGTAGTTGCTGGTATTACCTGCGCTATCTTGACCCAAAAAATAGCCAGGCCTTTTGCGATCCAGCCAAGGAAAATTACTGGATGCCAGTGGACCTGTATGTGGGGGGTGCCGAGCATGCTGTGCTGCATCTGCTCTACAGCCGGTTCTGGCACAAGGTGCTTTTCGACCATGGGCATGTCACCACAGCCGAGCCATTCAAGCGGCTGGTCAACCAGGGGATGATCCTGGGGGATGTGGAATACACCGCCTTTCGCGATGCCACAGGTGCCTGGGTGCAGCCTGCCACCCGTGATGCAACTGGCCTGGAGGCGGTGCGTCTGCCCGAGGACCAGGTGGAGAAGAAGGGCGACCATTTCGTGTTGAAGGCCGATACTTCCATCCGGGTCGATGCCCGGGCTAACAAGATGAGCAAAGCCCGCGGCAATGTGATCAACCCCGACACGGTGGTGAACGAGTATGGCGCCGACAGTCTGCGCCTCTACGAAATGTTCATGGGGCCGCTGGAAGCCACCAAGCCCTGGAGCATGCGTGGGGTGGAGGGGGTCTACCGCTTCCTCAGTCGGGTCTGGCGGGTCTTTATCGATGACCGGGCCGAGGAGGTAGGCCTGAGCCCGCAAGTGTCATCCGAAGCTCCTGAGGCCGAGACCCTGCGCCTGCTGCACCACACCATCAAGCGGGTGACGGAAGATCTCGACGCCATGCGGTTCAACACCGCCATCGCCGCGATGATGGAGTACACCAACCACCTCACCCCTCTGGTTATCAGGCCTCGCACAGCCCTTGAGCCTTTTGTGCTGCTGCTCGCGCCCTTCGCACCCCATCTGGCAGAGGAACTATGGCAGGCCCTGGGCCATGGCTCCACGCTGGCTTATGAACCCTGGCCGGTTTTTGATCCGGCCTTGTTGGTGGCCAGCACCATCGAGGTGCCGGTGCAGGTGAACGGCAAGATCCGCGCCCGGCTGAGCGTGGCGCCCGACATCGGCAAGGATGAACTCGAGCAGCTGGCCCTGGCCGATACCAAGGTCATCGAGAACCTGGCAGGTCGCGCCCCCCGGAAAGTGATCGTGGTGCCCGGCAAGCTGGTTAATATCATTTGCTAGCCAGCCTTGCCGATCCCAGCCTGCCTGAAAAAACAGCAAGCTGGGGTCTCATGGCCGCATTGCCACCAGCCCGGCATACCAGTTTGCGGTTTCCCGGGCCATGCGCTCCGCATTGAGCGAGATCTCCACCGCCTTGCGGCCCAGTCCGCCCAGCCTGGCCGCCTCGGCTGGGTTGAGCAGCAATTGTTCCAGGGCATGGGCCAGCGCGGTATCGTCCAGTGGCGGCACCAGCTCCGCCGCGCCGGAGACCGCCGTCAGTTCGGGGAACGATCCGTGCGCAGGCAACACCGCCGGTATGCCACTCGCCCATGCCTCCAGGACGCTCAACCCTTTGGGCTCGCGGTACTCGGTGGGCAAAGTGAAGACATCCACCGCATGGAAAAGCGCTTCCTTGGCAGAATGAGTCGGGCAATCACGGTATTCAAATCCTTCCAGATGGCCTGCCTGCCGGATCTTCACCAACTGGGCCTCGAAGAAGGCCTTGTCGGTGCCTCCCAGCCAGCCGCCGGTCACCAGCCGGACTGTCCGGGTTTGCGGTTTTTCGCGCAGCATCAGCCAGGCCGCTACTGCCCGGTGGAAACCTTTTTGCGGACAAATACGGGCAAAATAGCCAACAGTGGGGGGGCCAAGGCGTGTGCCGGAGCGCGGCTTGAACGCGGCCGGATCGATTCCCGGCAGCACTACGGTGATCCGCCCGCGGTCTATCCCGAAATAATCAGCCATGTGCCCGGCATAAGCAGCGCTGGTGGCCTGGAAGCCAGCAACACCCTGCGTGTTGTGACGAATCCGGGCGATAATTCCCCGGCGGGCAGAGGCCGGCATGGCATCGAGGAAAATGTCATCACCCTGCAGCTCCACCACCACCTGGGCGGTGGGCAACCGGCGGGAAATCTCCGGCAGCACGCCGCAAATCAGCGAATTGCTCAGGTGTACCACTTCCGGGGCCAATTCAACGAGCCAGTCCACCAGCCGGTGGACCTCTTTTTTCTGATGCCCATTCGCCCCATTCAGCAGCGAGAGGGTCAGGCCCGCCAGATCCTCATACCGGGTGTTGCCAGCCTGCTTGCCTGCCAGCCGCAGCAACCAGCGGCTGTCGAGCAGGCGATCAAAAAAGCGGGGTGTATGGCGAAACAACGAAAACTTGTCTTGCAGATACACATTGATTCCACCCAGAAACACCCGTTTCTCCGAGGCGTCAACCTCGTCCGTGGTGATGGGTGTGTAGGTCGGCACCAGCAGGGCATCGTGTCCCTGCCTTCGCAAATGGGTGACCAGGGTGTTGTCGCGCAGGCACGAGCCGCAAAACATGCCCGCCGCGCCGGCGGTAAGGTAGGCGATTTTCATAACCCTATCCTAGGATTTCAGGTCTTACTTTTCTGAATCATTTTTGCGAATCCGTGCCAGTACCGGTGCCTCCCCGCGGAATCCCAGGTCTTGCGTGCCCTGCCCAGCTTCCACCGAGAAAACCACTTCGTACAGCCCCGCCCGGACCCCGGTCAGGCGCAGCAGGCGATACTCAACCAGCAGGCCAGTCAGGTCCCCCCCGGGTGGCCCTGGATCCCAGTCAACCAGCACCACCGGGGTCACTTCGCCAGGCGCGTGGACCATCGGTTTCATCCGCTGTTGACCGCCACTGCCATTCACCACCTTTACCAGGCAGAGGGTAGCCTGGCCCACCCTCAGACTCAGCCCACCGGGCCCACGGGTTACCCGCACCCGTCCCTCGGGATTCACGCGCACTTCGAGCAGGGCCAAAGGATCAAGCGCCTCCTGCAAGGCCTCGGCATTTATTGTCAAATCTGCTTGTCGCCAGTGGGTAGCCTCCTTGGCTGGCAAGCCTCCCGCCAGGCGGGCCCTGATCACACCCAATTGGCTTACTTGCTTGCGCAGGGCTGCGTGGTTGGGTTCGGGAAACACCTCAAGAAGGCTTTGGCGGGGCGCCAGCAACAAGAATAAACAGCTCATCAGCATGGCCATGGCCCCCTACCGGGAATGCACTCCCTCCAGAATACTCTCGATCGCCGTCCATTGCCCAGACAATGCCGACAGGCCAGCCGATCCCGGCTGGCCTGTCGCTTATCCATTTTCCGGGCTGCGCCTTATTTCAGCAGCACTTCAATCTTCGCCACCTTGCGCTGCTGCCCCAGCACTGCCTGGAAAAGCTCTTCTATGAACAGCTCCTGGGCGTCGTTCCTGGCCTTGGCAAAGTCCGAGCCGGGCCCCGGCCGACGCTCGTTCACCCTCACCAGATGGATAGCGAATTCGCCACTGACAGGCTGACTCAATTCCCCCACCTTCAGGCTGAAAGCAGTTCGGGCGAACTCTTCGTCCACCGCGAACTTGCGTGGAATAAAGCCAATCACGCCTCCCTGGGGGCCGTTTGCCTCCTGGGAGTATTTCTTGGCGGCATCCTCAAAGCTGATCTTGCCGCTGGTGACCTCCTGGCGGATGGCCTGGATACGCGCCATGACGGCCTGCTTCTCGGGTGGAGGCATCGTCGGCGACACCTTCAGGGCCAAGTGGCTCACATGGACCATGGTGCCATCAAAAAAATCCTTGAACCCAGTGTAATAGTCCTGGAGCAGTTTGTCGGTGATGCGTGGTGTTGCGTATGCACCCCACGACATTTTGGTGCGGATGTTGCGCAGCAACTGCTCGCGCGTTATCCCTGTCTCCTTGCACATGGAGTCGATGGTACGATCCTGTTTCTTCAGCTCGGTCGCCAGTTCTTCCAGCTTCCGGTCGATTTCGGCCTTGGGAATGGCCGGCCCGCTGGATCGCAGGAACTGATCCATCAGCAGGTCATCAATCAGCAGGCTCAGGGCTTCCAGGTCTTGCTGTCGTTTTCTGGTACTGGGTACCGCCACGGGTGATGGTCCAATCCAGCGCAAAGCTTGCTGCAAATCGGCAGCGGTGATGGTTTCGCCGTTCACGACCGCCACAGGTGTGGCACCACTGGTGCCGGCTGGCAGTTGCTGGGTGGGTGGGGGAGTTCCCCGCACCCCAGGCTGACCCTGCGGCGGTGCGGCGGGCCCAGGTGAGCGGTACTGAGCAGCAGCCCCCAGTGCGAAAATCCCCATTCCCAGGGCAGTGGCAATTTGACGGCGCATGGCACAAATCTCCCGGCCTGTTGAAATGTGGCCTGCGGGGCCGATAGCCCGACGAAAAGAAAAAAAAAAGCCCAACCCCTCCACCGTTTGGCAATTACTGAGAGAGGGCCGGTGGGATCGATCTTGATTGTGCGGCAATCAGATTGCTACATTTTGTTCCAGGACAGGCGCCATGCCGCCAGCAGTTTCTTGCGGGATCATGGTTGGCTATCTCTAGTTTGAAGGAAAAGAAAATGCGAACTTTCTTGTTTGCCGGATTGGGGCTTTTGGGACTGGCCTTGGGTGGATTGCAGTTTATGGCTTCTGCTGACGAAGCAAGTGATGCCGAAGTAAAGAAAGCCGAGGGGACCTTTGTCCTGGTTTCAGGTGAATTCAAAGGTAATGACCTGCCGGATAGCCTGACCGAGGTTAGCACCCTTACCAACAAGTCGGGCAAACACACTGCGGTAGTTGGTATGATAAAAATCATTGGCACCCACAAACTGAACCCAACTAAAAAGCCGCGCGAAATCGACTCGAAAGACACAGAAGGGCCTTATGCCGGGAAAAGTTACAAGGGGATCTATACCCTCGACGACACCACTTTCAAAGTCTGCTTTGCCCCCCCTGGCCAAGACCGCCCTACTGAATTCACCACCAAGTCGGGCACTGGCGAACTGATCCATTGCTGGAAGAGAAAGTAACCAGTTTAACTTTCACGCAGTCGACTGAAACCACGAGCCCTGCCCGTCACCCCATGGACGGAGCAGGTTTTTTTATGGGTCTGCCGCTTTCGCCCCGCAACAACCGGAAGTCGATTTGCGCTGGTTGTCGGGCAGGGGAGGCCTTATCAGCGCGGCAGCCTGGGATTGGAAGATTGTCCAAGGTGTCCGCTTTCGCCGGCTGATTCGATGTGCCTGATCCATGAACCAGCCGAAATGCCAGATGTATTTGCCAGTTGAACGGCAGCCGGGGCATCGTTGTTATAGCTTCATCGATACTTTGCAGTGTCGAACCACATCTGCCAGTTTTTCAGCCCGATCCGGGTGTCTTCCATCCGCTGGGAATCAATAAGGATAGCATGGGCTGGCAGGGGTATGGGCGTTTTTTTCCGGATGATCAGGCTTTGGAGGTATAACCCGGCTCTGAAGTTTGCACCTGACAGGAGGCCCACCATTTCGGTGCGCATAGCGCAAGATCCGGAAAAAAGGTCAAAAAACAGCAGAAACCCCGGTTTTTCCTGGGGTTTCTGCTATTTCTTGACCTTTTCTTTGATTACGCCCGACAGGACTTGAACCTGTAACCTTTGGCTTCGGAGGCCAACGCTCTATCCAATTGAGCTACGGGCGCGTGGAAGATGCCAGCATAGATCATCACGGCCTGCTGGCCAAGGGGGGACCATAGGGCATTCGCCCGGCTGGTGGCATTCCCGGGCAAACAAATGGGTTTGGATCGGCAATAACGGCTGCGGGGTTTTGGTCATTCTTGATTATTTCCGGGACGATTGAAGGTGCCGGTCGCTAAGACCGATACATCTTCCAGACGGCTTGGCGAATGGCTGTCTGGCGCATTAGCCTCCCACCCGCTCCCCCTTGAGGTTTTGCCCTGATGCGCGCCATGGTTGAGGGGAATGAAATTTCCACTGAGGAAGAGCTGACCTGGCTCCGTGACCAGTTGGTGCGGGCCCAGCGCCTTTCCACCGTGGGAACCGTAGCTAGCAGTGTGGCCCACGAATTCAACAATATCCTGACCACTATCCTCAATTATGCCAAGCTGGGGCAAAAGCCCAACGCTAATGCAGCTTCCAAAGATTATTCCCTGGAGAAAATTGTGGTGGCTTCCCAACGGGCCGCGGCAATCATCCATGGGATGCTGGGCATGGCGCGGGGTAGCCTGCGGCGTGAGAATGCCGACCTGTGCAAGGTAGTGGACGAGGTGCTCTTGCTCGCTGGGAAAGATCTGACCAAATACCGCGTTCAGGTGGAGAAAAAATACGCCGGGCCGGTTCATGCCGAGGTGGTGGTGGCGCAGATCGAGCAGGTGCTGCTGAACTTGCTGATCAACGCCCGTCAGGCGATGCCCAAGGGGGGGACCATCCGCATCGAAGTGCTGGAGAATCAGGCGCAGGGGATGGCAGAAATCAGCGTGGCCGACACTGGCTGTGGCATGGGCCCCAAGGACCTGGGCCAGATCTTTGAGCCGCATTTCACCACCAAGACCCCTGACGAGGACAATCAGGGCGGAACAGGCCTGGGTCTGTCAGTGTGCCGTCAGATCATCGAGCAGCACATGGGCCGTATCCGTGTCCAAAGCGCACCGGGAAAGGGGTCCATCTTCACCCTGAAGTTGCCCAAAAAATCGGAAACCGCCGAAACAATCCGGCAGGCGGCCTGAGGCAAGCCACACCCCGGTGGCTGCGGACGGTTGCCGCTATGCAACCACCGGGGAGATGACCGAGCCGCGTGACAGCGGAAAAGGGCGGTTTTGCGGATCACGAATTTCTGTTTCCGGCTCCACCCCAACGCAATGACAGACCGTGGCCCACATGTCCTGGGGCTCCACCCTGCCGTCTTTGGGGTGTCCGCCCTGGCGGTCCGAGCTGCCATGAACTACGCCACCACGGATGCCACCACCTGCCAGCGCTGCCGAAAAAACATGGCCCCAATGATCGCGGCCTCCCCCCGGATTGTGACGGGGGGTGCGACCAAACTCGCCACACCAAACCACCAGGGTTTGATCCAGCATGCCACGCTGCTCCAGGTCTTCCAGCAGGGCCGAGTAGGCCGCATCCATGATTGGCATGAGGGGTGATTTCAGACGCTGGGCATTTTTGTTGTGGGTGTCCCAGGCTGGGCTGTCGTCGGTGTCGCCAGGCATGCGGCACCAGTTCACCTGGACAAACGGCACACCTGCCTGCGCCAGACGACGGGCCAGTAAAACACTTTGGCCAAAGCGGTTGCGGCCATAGCGATCCCGTAACGATTCGGGTTCCTCTTCGAGGCGGAAAGCCTGTCGTGCGGCGCCTGAACGGACCAGGTTGAGCGCGGTTTCCACCTGCGCTGCCCTCTCCCCCCACAGGGCGGGGGCAAGTCGCTCCAGGCTACCCTCCACACGGTCGAGGGAGCGCGCCAAAGCCGCCCGGTTGTCGAGCCGGTCCACCGGAACCTCGGCGGGTAAACTCACACCACCCACGGCAAAGCTGGGGTCATGCGGCATGCAGGGCAACAGCCAGGGATCAACCCCCCGCCCCATGAAGCCGCCATCTTGCCCCGGCCAGGGGATGCCACCGGTGTTCCAGATATGTTCAGGCAGGGTAACCGAACCGGGCATGCCGCCTGGGCCCTGCCGCACCGAGCGAAGCAAGGCACCCATGCTTGGGGAATCATTGGGAGCCCCCAGCTTGGCATTTTCCACATTGGTGGGCTGATGTGGTACGCCTGTAAGCATCCAGTAGCCACTCGAGGAATGGGCGTTGTCGTTGGTGGAAAGAGCCCGCAGCACGGCGATATGCCGGGTGAGTGCAGCCGTGCGCGGCATGAGTTCACCTACCCGGTAGCCGGGCGTGGCAGTAGCCAGGGTGCCGAAAGGGCCCCGGATTTCGAGGGGGGCATCCGGCTTGGGATCCCAGGTTTCGTGTTGGGGCGGCCCACCGAGATGAAACAGCACAATAACCGTTTTGGCGGGTCCGGCTGGCTTTTTAGCAGCAAGGCCAAGGCCCGGGAAGCCGGAAAGGGCCCCGCCAAAAGACGCTCCAAGACGCAACCAGACCCGGCGATCCAGTCGATCACACAGCGTGGTCCGGCTTGCAGTGTCGAGAAACTCCAGCATGTTTTCCTACCCTGAGGCAGGCCTGGATGGCCAGGTCGGTGAGAAAATCGCAGCCATGGAACACCAGGCTGGCGAAAGGGGGCCAACCTAGCTTAACCTGCCCGGGCAGCCAGGGCAAACCAACTTGCCGGCGGACTTCAGATCTTGCGCCGCGACTGTTGCAATTTGCGGGCCCGCGTTACCTGGGCAGCCACCAGGGATTCCATACGGCGCAGAGCCTCTTTGCGTGGCATGGCGGCCAATTCGGCGCCATCGACGGGTGCGCCGTAAGAAACAACGATATTGGCCTTGGTATGTCGTAGGCCCAGAGGGGAAAACCGTGGCAGGCCAGATCCCATAGGCAGGGCCTCGTGGGCTCCCGCAATACCCACTGGCACAACGGGCACCGGGCAGCGGCGCAACAGCAGGTGTACGCCAGGCTGGAAGGCAACCATCTCGCCATCCATGGTGCGGGTGCCTTCGGGGAAGATCACCAGGGCTTTTTGACTCTCCAGCAAAGTAATGGAATGCCGGATGCCGTCCATACCGGCACTCCGCTGATCGATCGGAATGGCGTTGATGCTCTTGATGAGTTTGGAAAAGAAGCGGTTCTTGAAAAGTGTTTTGCGGGCAAGATAGAAACTGCGCCGCTGCATAGTAATACCCACGGCGGGTGGATCATAAAAGCTGGTGTGATTGGGCAATAACAGCACTGGGCCGGTGGCAGGCACTTGCCAAGCATCGATACTGCGGATATCGTAAAGCAGCGTCATGCATGCTTTTGTGATATAGTAGCAGATATTGTACCACAGAATGTCTTCTGTGGTGATGTCCACTTCTGCTTCGGTGGTAATGGGTAGTCTGTGAGGTGCGTTCATGGGGCTCCAACCGCAGCCAGTCGGATGCGGGCCTCGCGCTCAAGCAATTCCACCACCTGGTCCGTTGACAAGGCGGTTGTATCTACCAATTTTGCGTCCAGGGCGGCGCGCAGGGCCCCAGTGGGACGGGTGGCGTCCCGGTTATCGCGGTCGGCGATGCTGGCTTCCAGTTCCGCCAGAGTGGGCAGGGGGCTGACCCCGGAAGCCGTCAGCTCGGCCAGGCGGCGACGGGCGCGTTCACCAGGTTCGGCGGTGAGATAAAATTTGCAACATGCCTGGGGGAAAACATCAGTGCCCTGATCACGCCCTTCGGTGACGATCCGACCTGATTCGCCGAGTTTTTTCTGCAGGCGCACCAGGAAAACCCTCACAGCCGGATGGGCAGCCACCCGTGTGCTGGCCCGGGTCACCTCAGGATCCCGCAAAAAAGGGGTCGCATCCAGCCCGTCGATTGTCACCGTGGCCCCAGCAATATGCAGCTGGATCTTGTCAAGGCGACGGCACAAGCTGTCCACATCGTCAAGCAAGCCTTCACGCAGGGCCAGCCAGGCGACAGCACGGTACATGGCACCGGTGTCCAGGTATTCAAACCCAAGACGAACCGCCAAAAGGCGGGCTACCGTGCTTTTTCCGGCGCCAGCCGGACCGTCAATGGTTATCACCATGCCACCGGCATCTAAGCCCTGAATGATGGATATTTGCCTGGGAAGTCAACGAGGGTAAATAAAAACCGTGAAGATTTCAGATGCAGCCAGCTTCCGTACCAGGGTTGGCTGGATGACACCTAACCCCTCAACAGACACTTCATAGGTGAAATCACCGGCTGGCATGCCCGGTACTGTCACAGTTTGCCCGGCCAGCAAGGCATAAGGCCGACCATTCAGCGAAACAGTGGCATTTTGGGTGAAACTGTTGACCAGTTTCAGCGTGCCTACTATTCCCGTCACAGGCACAGGTTTGGCTGCGATCACACTACCCGATGCCGGGGCCAACGAACTGTAATAGGACCGCCGGTCATCTGTCTTGATCGAGTTGAAGGAACTTTCCAGACGGGCTATGGAATCTTTGAGGTTGAGCACCTCATTTTCCAGACGGCGCAGACGGTTTACAGCGTCGGCCGATTGCAGGGCGGCGCTCAGTTCGACCAATTGCTTGCTAATGGCATCAAGGCGCACAGTTTCGGGCGAAACCTTCGCCTCTACCTGCTTTTCCTCGGCAATCGCCGATAAACCGAACAACATTAGGGCTGAAACGCCCAGCAAGGTACGCATGGATGGCTCCCCCCGCAGATATCCTCAAGGATCAGGCTAGGGGAGGAAGGCATGAGTCGCAAGGAGGAATCTTCAGGGGCGGACTGTTTTTACCCACTCCGAAGCCGCTCGGGCTGCCATCGTTACCGATTAAGGGGCCTCTGCGGGTGCGCCATAGCCACCCGCAGAGGCCTTTCTGGAAATAATGCCTGGCGGGATGACCGCCTCAGTCTTCGACCTTCTCCGCAAAGCCAGCCAGTGCCGTTGGCTGCTCAATCTGATAATGCATTTGGTAGGCGTCCTCGCCTGAATCCTCAAAATACGACCGCAGCACCTTGACTGCCCGAAAGCCCTGCTTGCCGAAGAATACCTGCGCCCCCAGATTGGTTTCCCGCACTTCCAGGGTGACACGGGTTCTACGGTGGCTGGATAGCTTGGCGAGCAGTTTGGTAATCATTTGCAGGCCAATGCTTTTGCGCCGGTATCCTGGCATTACCGCAAAGTCCAGAATGTGCAGACGGTTCTTGTGCAATTCGTAGATCATGAACCCGGCGATGCTTTCGCCATGCTCAGCAACCATGCCAATGCAGTTGCGCTGGCGCAGGCAACGCAGGAAATCCTCCTCGGTCCAGGGGCAGCCAAAACTGCCCTCTTCAATTGCCAGCACCTCAGGCATGTCCCGGCGGATCATCCAGCGGATATGCACCCGTAGCGAAGGGTCTAGCTCCTGAACAGAACCGGTAGTCCGGCTGTGTCCCTGCCATACTTTCTGGGCCATCCAGGACTCGGCTCCCTCGGCGTCCCCGAGGCGGTCTCGCATGCGTTCGTTCACAGGTTTGCCCGTCAATTCGTTGGTTTGGTCTTCCATGAAAAAAATCCCCCGAAACTGGTGACCCGCGCCCGGTTGCCCCCCGGCGAACCAGCAGCGCATGCCCCAATCCACTTGAAAATGAAAACTCCCCCCTCGCGATCAATCAGCTCATCCGAACCTCCACGCATATGGTTGCATTGCTCGCATCCCCCCCATGAATCAGTGCTCCAGCCGGTATTTGCCCCGGTAAACATCGGCCGGGTATTTTTGCTCGTTTTTCGCCATTTTCCGGGCCATGGCCGAGGAGAGGTCGATGTTGCAGGTGTTGCACAGTGCCAGAAGGGCGCCGGCCACATCAGCCACTTCGTCCTCTACCGCTTCACGCTGGACCGGATCGCGCAGCAGTTCCAGGCTGTCCGGTCCGCTCAGCCACAGGAACGGCTCCAGCAGTTCGCCACTCTCGGCTGCGACCGCCATCGCCAGGTTTTTTGGGAAATGAAAAGGCTCCCAGGCCCTGTCGCTGACAAACCGGGCCCAGGCGGCCCGCAGTTCGGCGACGCTGGTGCGGTCATCCCCCCAAGGGGTGCCACCATTCCGCCTGACCTGGTTTTCCTCACTCATGCAACCAATCCCCTGACCCTATTGCCAACCAGCCCCTGAAATCAGGGGTGGTGGCCTGTTGCCGCCAGCTCGGCTTCCGGCGTCAACGGGGCGGGCCATATCGGCCCTGCCGGGATCGTGTCAATTGAGGTTGTGAAGATTCCGCTGATGGGCCGGGAAATGAATGATTTGCCGGGGGCATATCCCCGTTATTCGCATGCTGACGCCTGCCTGGCAGGGGCTGGAGGACCAGATGCCAGCGCAGGTATGAAGCGAAGTCTGGTCGGGGCTGGCCCGAAAGGCGACTGATTCAGAATCAGTCAGCCAGGGAGGGGCAAATCATCGCTGGTTGGCGTCAGGGCCAGCAGATGGCCCAGCTTGTCCTTTTTGGTGCGCAGGTAGCGGGCGTTGCACTGATTGATGGGCAATTCGATCGGCACACGCTCGATAATGCTCAGCCCGTAAGACTCCAGGCCAACTACCTTGCGCGGGTTATTGGTCAGCAGCCGTATTTTTCGCACTCCAAGCTCGAAAAGAATCTGCGCACCTATGCCGTATTGCCGCAAATCAGGGGCAA
Organism: Planctomycetota bacterium; assembly: GCA_003669555.1. Lineage (GTDB taxonomy): Bacteria > Planctomycetota > Planctomycetia > Gemmatales > Gemmataceae > UBA6894. The sequence goes on along the minus strand of QWOS01000020.1, from coordinate 208 downwards.
AACCCAGTGCCTGGTTCGCTTCCACGGTATCGAGCCCCTGCTCCTGCTGCAGCTTGTAAGCTTCCAGCTTTTTCAGCAGCCCAATGCCACGGCCTTCCTGGCGCATGTAGAGGATAACCCCCTTGCCGGCCTGCACTACTTGCTGCATTGCGTGCTTTAATTGCTGCCCACAGTCGCAAAGCTTGCTCGAGAAGATATCGCCGGTAAG
>QWOS01000034.1 GCA_003669555.1 Planctomycetota bacterium | reverse complement strand
TGACCCATGAAAGCTGCTTTGGAACTGCTCTGCCAAGCCTCTTGGCAGGTAACGCAAACCGGTTCAGTTCAAGGACTTAGAAACAATCGGGGCGACAGGATTTGAACCTGCGACTTCTTGGTCCCAAACCAAGCGCTCTACCGAGCTGAGCTACGCCCCGTTAATCTGCAAAACATAGCAAGACCTAACTGACAAGCTAAAATTCCGGGACTAGGATTCGAACCTAGGCTAACTGGTTCAGAGCCAGTCGTGCTACCGTTACACCATCCCGGAAAATTCGCCTCGTCTGCCAGCTCACTGGTATTAACCTAACACCCCGCTGCCAATGGTGTCAAATCGGCTTGCTCAGCTCAGTTGCTTGACTGCCTTATTGTAAATCGCAACGCATTCCCGAACATCACCGGTGGGGTCCTGTGGTTTGGCCTCGTATTCGATGCTCACCATCTCGGTGAAACCCACATCCACCAAGGCTTTGAGCACGCCGGGAACATCCAGCACACCTTTGCCAAAAATCACATCTTCCTTCGTAGCGTTGTCGTGATCTTTCAGATGCACCGCGAAATTTCGCTTGCCCATTTTGCGGATCTGATCCGCCGGATCAAGTTTTTTGCCTACCTGGGCAGAACGGATCAGGTGCCCGGTGTCGAGGCACGAACCGATCAGGCGGTGATGACTGCTCACCGCCGCCAGAATGCTGTCCGCATCAAACCAGCGATGCAGCTTGCCACCCCCCACCGGACCATGGGGGTGGATGGCGATGGCGATGCCGGTTTCTTCGCAGCATTTGTCGAGGCTGTCGAAGCTGTCCGGATCGGGATCGGCTGTCAGTACCTTCAGGCCTGCTTCCTTGGCAAAAGCGAAAATCTTCTGGTTGGCGGCGTGGTCTTTGCTGAAGCGCTGCACCCCCCAGGCCCGCGCTGAAACCCCGTACTCGGCACAGAGCTTGCGGAACGCTTCCAGCTGCCTGCCTGTGGCCCCCAGCGGCAAATGCTTCTGATAGAACTCCGCATGCTGGATGCCAAGCTCCTTCATCCGCTTCAGCGCACCTTCGAGATCGAACTCCCGGAAGGTGTAGGTTTGACACCCCAACAGGAATCCAGGGGCGGCTGCCCTGCTGGCCAAGGCGGGGACAGTGCAGGCAGCGGCGGCTGAGGCCGCCAGGAATCCGCGACGAGAGAGGCGCATCAGTTTGACTCCGGTTGAAACAGGTGAGAGGGAAGACCAAAGAGCCGGTTGCATCATGCCTTGAGGTACTGCTTGAAGCCGCTCAGCTTCTCGCTCCAGCCTTCACGGTAGGTCTTGGCGATCAGGGCTTGCGCCGCAGGCTCGCTGGCCTGGAAATTCCTGGCGTCCCAGTTGAAAGCCGTGCCAGCGCGATAAGCCACCGTGCCCAGCAGCACGGTCTCGGTGAGCTGGGCGCTGTAGTCGAACGAACAAAGCGGCTTGCCCTCGCCCTTGATGGCCAGCAACCACTCTTTCCAGTGGCCTTTTGACCTGGCGATGGAGGGCTCTGGCAGCTTCACACCAGCGAACTTGTCCTGGGGCAAAAACGCATAGCGGCCATAATCGGCCTGCAGCATCCCCTTCTCACCCACAAAGAGCACCCCGTTATCCCATTTCAGCATCCCCTCCACGGGAGGTTTGCGGCCACCGTCGTACCAATGCAGCTTCACTGGTTTGCGGCCATCACGGGCGGCGAAGTCCCAGTGGGCGGTCAGTTCGGTGGCGGCGGTGAATTCGCTCACCGGGGTGCCTTCAGCTGCGACACGGGTGGGCAGGTCGAGATTGAGGGACCAGTATACCAGGTCGATAAAATGGCAACCCATATCGGCCAGCGTGCCACCACCAAACGCCCAGTACTTGCGCCAGTTGAAGGGCACATATTCTTTGCTGTAAGGCACAGGCTGGATCGCCCCCAGCCACAGGTCATAATCCAGCCCCTCGGGAACCACCTCAGCGGCCGGTTGGCGGCCATTGCCACCCCAGGACTTGGAACACCACACATGGGCATCCTTGATATCACCCAGCAGGCCGGACTGGATGATTTCCACCACCCGCCGGTAGTTGTCACCCGAATGGATCTGCGTACCCATCTGCGTCTGCAGGCCCTTGGCGGCGGCGAGATTGCGCAAAATCCGCGCTTCCTCAACCGTGTGGGTCAGAGGCTTCTCGCAGTAGACATGCTTGCCGGCATCGAGGCCCAGGGCCGCGGCGGGAAAATGCGTGTGATCCGGGGTGGCCACCAGCAGGGCATCGATATCCTTGCGATCCAGCAGCTTGCGGAAATCTTTCTCAAAAGAGACTGTCGGCCACTTGCTCCGGGCCTCGGCGCCCCGGCGCTCATCCACATCGCACAGGGCCACAATCGAGCCACCCGAGGGCTCGATTTCCACCAGGCTGCCCATGCCACGCCCGCCAATGCCAATAACACCCACCCGCACCTTGTCGGCCAAAGCGGCAGAGACGGGCCGGCGTGCCCCCAGCAATGCTGCACCCGCAGCGGCCGAACTGATGACAAAGCTACGGCGATTGAAGGGGATAGGGTGCATGATGATAGTGGCTCCTGTGGTTGTGCCAGCGACGAAAAAACGATGGTAGGCGGGAGGACAAAACTGATTCAGACAGGATGATATGTTACCGGAGCCGGGGGTACAAGCAAACAAATCCCTGACGGTCTCAGGGGGGCAGCCGCCTGGGAAAGCCGATTTGGGCATTGGTTGTTCCCATTCCCCTCCCTATCTGTCGGAGGTGGAACCTCTTTTCAGGGGAAAAACCGCCAGCATGGCTGACGGTTATGCCTGGGGTTACTTTCTGGCTTCCGCGAGGGATTGCGGCACGGAGGAAATGTCTGGCTGCTGCCGCACCATTGTGCATGAGTGCTGGGAGAAAAGTCAGCCTTTCGCACTCCCGGCAGTCTGCCGGGGTGGGTTGCTTCCAGGTGATCGGGCTTTGTCAGTCAAAAACCACTGTTTTTCGGTCGTATACCAGCACTCGGTGCCCCAAATGCCAGCGCAGGGCCCGCGACAGCACTATTTTTTCCAGATCACGACCCTTCTCCAGCAGATCGGGCAGATTGTCGCGGTGCGAGATACGCGACACATCCTGCTCGATGATCGGCCCCTCATCCAGCTCGTCGGTCACATAATGACTGGTGGCACCAATCAGTTTCACACCCCGCTCAAAGGCCCGGTGATAGGGTTTGGCACCTACGAAAGCTGGCAGGAATGAATGGTGCACATTGATGATGCGGCGGGGGAAACGGGCGACGAAATCAGGTGAAACCACCTGCATGTAGCGGGCCAGCACCACCAGATCGATCTGATGCTCTTCCAGCAGGGCCATCTGCTTTTCCTCGGCGATGGCCTTTTTCCCTGCCTCCACCGGTACCAGGTGGAACGGGATATTGTAAAAATCGGCCCAGCGGCGACCGTGATCGTGGTTGGCAATGATCAAGGGAATCTGGCAGGCAAATTCCCCAAAGTGGTGGCGATACAGCAGATCCACCAGACAATGCAGATGCTGGGAGCAAAACAGGGCCACACGCAGCGGTTTATCAGACCTTTCCAGGCGCCAGCGCATGCCAAAGCGGTCGGCAACGGGGGCAAACCGCCGGGGAAATTCCTCGGGATCGAGCGTGAACCCCTCCAGGTCCCACTCCACACGCATCAGAAACAGGTCCCGTTCAGCATCCTGGTGCTGATCGGCATGGAGGATATTGGCATTGTGGCGGACCAGAAACTCGGCAACCGCAGCCACGATCCCTTTTTGATCGGGGCAATCAATCAGCAAAATGGCCGTGCGACGGGCCTGGGGGCCAGAAGGCTGGGCAGATTGGGCAGGATTCTGGGTCATGATGGGGCCGGTTGTTGGGGAAGACTGTCTGGTTCCTAGCTTATCGTCCGACACCTCGCTGGGCCATGAAACCGATTACGGGCAGGATGGTTGTCGCCTGGACGCCGTTGCTGTGGTAAAATCCGCCTCGGCCTCACAATCCGCCTAAGCCGTGCCCCCCGCATGGTCCCGCATAAGGTGGCCCAACGACCGGAATCGCCAAACCAGCAACGAGGAGTTCGACGAATGCGCAAGAGTTTGCTCACAGCCTGCCTGATGGCAGTCATGGCGGCACCAGCATGGTGCCAGGATACCACCCTGAAGATCCCCGAAGGCTTCCGCCCCCTGTTCAACGGCAATGACCTTTCCGGTTGGCATGGCTGGGCGATCCATGACAGCGGGGCCAACCCCACCGAGCTGGCTCTGGCCTCGCCCGAGGCACGCAAGAAAAAGATCGAAGCCTGGACCGCCGATGCCAAAAAGCATTGGAAGGTTGACAAGGGCGAGCTGGTCAACGACGGGCATGGGGCTTACCTTGCCACTGGCGATGAGCTGGGCGATGTGGAAATCCTCATCGACTACAAAACCGTCCCCAAGGCCGACAGCGGCATCTACCTTCGCGGCACACCCCAGGTGCAGATCTGGGATTACACCGAAGCGGGTGGCAAGTGGAACATCGGCGGCGACAAGGGCAGTGGTGGCCTGTGGAACAACAGCGCCGGCGCTCCTGGCAAGGATCCCTCGGTATTGGCCGATAACCCGCTGGGCGAGTGGAATAGTTTCCGCATCCGCCAGGTGGGTGAGCGCACCTGGGTGCACCTGAATGGCAAGCTGGTGGTGGACGGCGCCCGCATGGAAAATTTCTGGGATCGCAAATTTCCCCTGGCCCGCGCCGGCAAGATGCTGCTCCAGACGCATGGCGGCGAGATCCGGTGGCGCAATATCTTCGTGCGCGACATCCCTGTCAGCGAGGCGAACGAGATGCTTCGCGCCAAGGCGAAGGGTTTCACCAGCCTTTTTGATGGTTCCTCGCTTGATTCATGGGGCGGCGCTGTCGCCAATTATGTGGTCAAGGATGGTGCTGTTGTCTGCAAGCCTGGCCAGGGCGGCGTGCTGCATACCAAAGACAAGTACACTGACTTTATCGCGCAACTCGAGTACAAGCTGCCCCCCGGTGGCAACAATGGTCTGGCCATCCGCTACCCCGGAAATGGTGACACGGCCTACACGGGCATGTGCGAACTGCAGATCCTCGACGATACCTCCGACAAGTACGCCACCCTCGACCCACGCCAGTACAATCTGTCGGCTTACGGCATGACAGCCGTCAAGCGCGGCTATCTGCGCCCGGTCGGCGAGTGGAACCATGCGGAGATCACCGTCAAGGGGTCTGCCATCACTGCCGAACTGAACGGGTCGCGTGTCCTCGACACCGACTTGTCGAAGGTCACCAAGTACATGGCTGACAGCCCGCACCCTGGCAAGGGCAACAAAGACGGCTACTTTGGCTTTGCCGGGCATGGCGACTCGGTGGCCTTCCGCAATGTGAAGATCAAGCGTCTGCCCTGATTTTTTCGTCTGGAACGGATTCCGAGGCAGGCCGGGCCGCTCACAAGGCCCGGCCTGTATCGTTTTGCTGGCGTCATGGCTGGCTCAACCCTAGAATCATCGTCTGGTGCGGCCTGCCTGGTCCGCCTCTCCTGTTTTGCTTCTGAAACCAGGCACATTTTTCACTCGGAGGCTTCATATGGTCCTGACCGCCAAGACACACGGTAGATTGCAGGTGATATCTACCGGCCCCACCAAATTGTTCATCAACAACCAGTTTGTCGATCCCATCGACGGTGGCACCCTCGATACCCTCAATCCGGCCACGGGTGAAAAGATCGCCACCGTCTCCACGGCAGGCCCCCGGGATGTCGACCGTGCGGTGAAGGCCGCCCGGGCTGCCCTGGAAAGTGGCCCCTGGGCGACGATGGACGCAGCCGATCGCGGCCGCTTGCTCTTCAAGCTAGCTGATCTGGTGGAGAAGCACGCTGAGGAGTTGGCTCAGCTGGAATCCCTCAACTGTGGCAAAACCATCACTGACAGCCGTGGCGACATGGTGGGAGTGATCAACGGCTTACGCTATTACGGCGGCTGGGCCGACAAGATCGAAGGCCGCACCGTGCCCGTGCGCGGCAACTTCCTCAGTTACACACTGCGTCAGCCTGTGGGCGTGGTCGGCCAGATCATCCCCTGGAACTTCCCCCTGATGATGCTGGCATGGAAATGGGGCCCAGCCCTGGCCTGCGGCAACACCATTGTCATGAAGCCAGCCGAGCAAACCCCACTCACCGCCCTGCGTCTTGCCGAGCTGGTGGTGGAAGCTGGCTTCCCCGCCGGCGTGGTGAATCTGCTCAACGGTCTGGGTGAAGTCACCGGCGATGCGCTGGTGCGCCATGCCGATGTGGACAAGATCGCTTTTACCGGGCATGTCGAAACCGCGAAGATCATCCAGAAGGCTGCGGCCGATACCCTGAAGCGAACCACCTTCGAGCTGGGTGGCAAGAGCCCCAATGTGGTCTTTGCCGATTGCGATATGGAGCAGGCTGTGGCGGGTGCCTTCCACGCCATCTACTTCCATGGCGGGCAGTGCTGCACCGCCGGCAGCCGTCTCTTTGTCGAGAAGAGCATCCAGAAGGAGTTTGTGGAGCGATTGGCCGCCAAGGCCAAAGCCCGCAAGGTGGGTGACCAGCTCGACAGCGCCACCGAGCAGGGGCCCCAGGTGAGCCAGGAGCAGCTCGACAAGATCCTCCACTACTGCAAGCTGGGTGAAACGGAAGGCGCCAGGCTGGTTGCGGGCGGCGTCCGCAAGGGCCAGGCAGGCTTCTTTGTCGAACCCACCATTTTTGACGATGTGAAAGACTCCATGACCATCGCCAGGGACGAAATTTTCGGGCCGGTGGTGAGCGTGCTTCCTTTCAACTCGCTCGATGAGGTTATCAAGCGTGCCAATGACACCCATTATGGCCTCGCGGCCGGCGTGTGGACCAAGAACATTGACAAGGCCCATCAGTATGCCAAGGCAGTGAAAGCCGGCACCATCTGGGTGAACTGCTACCATGTTGTGGATACCACTACGCCTTTTGGTGGCTTCAAGCAGAGCGGTCAGGGCCGGGAGAATGGCGAGGCCGCCCTGGAACACTACACCGAATCCAAGACGGTCACGGTGAATCTGGGCTGATCACCTGGTTCACCAGCGGCTGATCACGCAATGCCCGGCGGATTTCCGCTGGGCATTGCTTTTGAATACCGGGCCATCCTCCGGCTCACCATGCACTCGCCGGGCCACCAGCAAGTGGCGGTATTTGCCTTCTTTACAACGAGCTTCTTTTTCGCCGGGCCGGGGAAAAACAGCAACGATGACATGCATGGAAAAAGAATAGGCCCCGGCGCACCCAGCCGCCGCTTTGACACTACTTCTGGCCAGCCATTCGCCAAAATCAGATTCTGGCCTGCATTTGGCCGACTATTCCCTATCAATGATTCATGGAACCACCCATTCTGCTGCATCTGACCATCGGACTGATCGCCTGGGCGCTAATGAGCCTGGGCACGGCCGTTGCTGGCCTATACTTCCAGCCGGGGAAAAACGCCGAGTGCTGGCGTGGCTTCTGGTTCATGAACGGTATCTGGGGGTTGATCGATGGGGCCATTGGCTGGGCCAACCTGATCACCGGCCCGGTCGAGATGGATTTTTTGCGGATGGTCCTGGCTATCAACAGCGGTCTGGATCTGGCTTATATCGCCACAGGCATCATCCTGGCCACCCGCCGGAAGCCCCTGCTTCAGGGTTTTGGCTGGGCTGTGCTGGCACAAGGCCTGTTCCTGCTGGTTTTAGACCTGGCATTTCTTTTCATGAGCCATCAATAACGGGCGGGGGTATTTGCCGTCACTTTTTGGGGCTGATGGTGCCACCCTCTGTCGCCACTATGCCACGCCGAGCCCCTTCAATGCCTGATAAGCAGCTTCGGACTGGTTCAGCACATAGAAATGCACGCCGGGCGCTCCCTTTTGAATCAATCCCTCCGTCTGCCGCCGGGCATGGTCGGCACCAATCTCCGCGGTGGCGGCCGGGTCGTTCTGGTGCTTTTCCAGTTCGGCGTACAGCGAGCCGGGAAGTTTGGCCCCGCAGAGGGCGGTGATGCGCTGAATTTGCGGGAAGTTGACAATCGGTAACAGGCCAGGCACCAGCGGAATGCGGATGTTGATCAGGTGGCAGCGATCAACAAAACGGAAATAGTCGTCATTGTTGTAAAAAAGCTGGCAGACCACAGCATCGGCGCCGGCGTCCACCTTGGTTTTCAGATGGCGGAGATCGTCTTCGGGGCTTGTTGCCTCCTGGTGCGTTTCGGGATATCCTCCCACACCGATACCCATTTCCGGAAATTCGGAACGGATCAGGCCAACCAGGTCGCTGGCGTAACCCAGCCCGCCTTCGATTTTCTGGAACCCTTCCTGTCCCTTGGGGGGGTCACCCCGCAGTGCCATGATGTTCTGGATGCCACGCTCCCGCGCCTGACGCAGAAAGTCGCGCAGGGAATCCACCGTCAGGCCCACGCAGGTGAGGTGAGCCATGGTGGCCACCTGATGGCGGCGCATGATTTCGGTGCAAATATCGAGCGTGGGCCCCTGGGTGGACCCACCCGCCCCGTAAGTGCAAGAGAAATACACCGGCTTGAATGTCATCAGGCGATCCACCGCCCCGTACATCGACTCAAGGCCAGCAGGAGTTTTGGGTGGGAAGACCTCGAACGACCAAACGGGCTTGCCGGTTGCCAGCAAGTCTTTCAATCTTTTCGACATGCGCGCTCTCTCCCGCCAACTGAACCAATTGCAAAACGCCTTGACCGGCCACTCCCAAGAAGTCAGATTTGGCCGAAATCCCAACCCTTTCACCATAGCGAAAAACCGGTTGCCCTACCATTCAACCATGCCCCGGGTTCCAAACCGGGGCTTCCATTGCTAAACTGAACGCATGACGGGGGATCACCACCGTTCAGCCCCTGTAGCAGCCTGTAACCCTGATCCTGAACCCCGTGACACCCATTAACCCAGCTCCTGCCCCAGCAGATTCAGACCCTGCTTCCCTGGCCCGCCTGCGCCTCTGGGACAGAGATCACCTCTGGCACCCTTTCGAACCGTTTGATGCGGAAAACCCCCAGGCGCCACCCCTGATCATCGCTGGCGACGGTTGCTGGCTTATTGATAGCGAAGGAAATCGCCTGCTCGATGGGGTGTCCTCGCTATGGTGCAATCTGCATGGCCACCGGGTGCCGCAGCTTGACGCTGCGTTGCTGGGCCAGACTGGGCAGATGGCGCATTCTACTCTGCTGGGGGCCTCGCACATTCCGGCGGTGAAACTGGCCCGCCGCCTGGTCGAATGCGCTCCGGTGGGACTCACCCGGGTTTTTTTCAGTGATGATGGCGCCACCGCCGTGGAGGCCGCCTTGAAAATCGCCCTGCAGTACCAGCAGCAGAGACCAGATCCCAAGCCTGGAAAAACCAGCTATCTGGCTCTGACCGATGCCTACCATGGCGATACCCTTGGCGCGGTGGCGGTGGGCGATATCCCCCGCTTCCACAGGCAATTCGCTCCCCTGCTCTTTCCCGTGCAGCGGGTCGCGCAGCCCAGCTGTAAACGGTGTCCGCTGGGCCTCAGCCGGCCGTCCTGTGCCCTGGCCTGCGCCCGGGAGACTGTGACACTCATCGGCCTTCACGCCGACAAACTGGCTGCCATCATTGTTGAGCCGGTGATTCAGGGTGCTGCTGGCATGGTCGTGGCGCCTGAAGGGTGGCTAGCGGCGGTGGCGGATGCGGCCAGGCGGCATGATGTGCTACTCATAGCCGATGAGGTGGCCACAGGGTTTGGGCGCACAGGCAGACTCTTCGCCTGTGACCACGAGGGCGTGATTCCGGATCTGTTGTGCCTCGCCAAGGGCTTGACGGGCGGCTATCTGCCACTGGCCGCGACCATGGCAACCGAAAAGGTTTTTGCGGCCTTCACCGGCCCACCGTCAGCCGGCCGGGCTTTTTATCATGGACATACATACTCTGGGAATCCCTTGGGTGCTGCTGTCGCGCTTGCCAGCCTGGAAATGCTCCTGGAGCCAGGTTATCTGGAAAAAGTGGAGCCCAAGGGTGCCCGATTGCAAGCGGCCCTGGCGCCACTGCTTGACCACCCTTGTGTGGGTGACATCCGGCGCAAGGGATTGATGCTGGGAATTGAGCTGGTGTCTGACCGGGCAACACTCGCACCATTGCCGGTCCCGGGCCGCACCGGCCGGCTTGTCTGTGACCGGGCGAGGGCTTTTGGCCTGCTGATCCGGCCACTCGGTGATGTGCTGGTACTGATGCCCCCATTGGCTATCACCTATGAGGAAATTGATCATCTGGCTGTCGGCCTGCTGGCCGCCATTGGCGAAGTGATTCCAGCCAGGCCCGGGGCGGGGCGGCAGCAGACCCCGGAAAACAGCCGATGAGACGGGGCCTGTTTATCACTGGCACTGATACGGGTGTGGGCAAGACCACGGTCAGTTGTGCCGTGGTGCGCAGCCTGATTCGCACGGGGGAAAAAATTTTTGTAGCCAAACCCCTGGCCACCGGTTGTGAGCTGGACGAGGCGGGGCAATTTCCCCACCCCGACGAGCTTTTGCTGAACGCGGCCCTGGGGGAAACCGCACGAACCTGGGTGGGATTCCGCAGCCGCTGGCCTGCGGCACCCTCCATGGCTGCCCGTTGGGATGGCAGAAGAATCAATCTGGATAACCTGGTGAAGGAAATGTTTGCCGCCATGCCATTGGAGAGCATGCTGGTGGTGGAGGGTGCAGGCGGGTTGCTTTGTCCCGCCGGGCATGACTGGACAATGATTGACCTCGCCGCGCGTCTGGAATTACCCCTGCTGGTGGTGGCGCGTTGCGCATTGGGAACCCTCAATCACACTCTGCTGACTCTCGAGGTGGCCAATCAGCGGGGCCTGCGGGTGGCTGGAGTGGTTCTGAACCAGGATCGTCCCATCAATGGCCGGGCCGAGGCTGAAGCCGGGGAGGAGCTTGGATTTTTGACAAAAATCCCCATATTAGGCGTGATTCCACACCTCGACACTGCCTGTCATGCCCTCGACTGTGTCAATTGGCGTGAACTGATGGGCTGAATCCTGCCAAAATGGCGAGAGAATGCTACCATAAGACAACAGGTGACTACGGCTTATCCATGAGTATTCATTTGACAGGAAATCTTCCATTAGCTCACACCCTATTGAAACACGGTCGCGGTCTGGCATCGACAGGGCGAGCCTGGCTGGAGTCACAAAATGAGTAATGTGGCATTTGTATGTGTTAATTGTCGAATTGCCCAAAAGGTTGATTCAAGTCTGCTCAACGCTGTAGTGCGCTGCGGTAGCTGCTCCACGGTGGTGCGGGTTCCTGACAAGGCGCCACCAGTACAGGACAATGAGGTCAGGCGATCACCGCCTGAGCCGGAGGAAGCCAGCCGGATAGTTGATTCAACTGGCAGAATCATGCTCGAAAACATTGAAAAACCAGAGGTTTTTGAGGGATATTTGGAGTCTTCTGCTGGTTCCTTGCCGGTTCGGAAAGAGATGATTGGGCCACTGGCCCTGGTGGTGATCTGGAGTCTTGCCAGTTTTGCGATACTCTCGGGCGCACTCAATGTCTATCTGGTGTTGCGATTGCGGGCTATGGACGAGGCTCTGAAGAGTAAAAAACCCTTTGGTGTTTTCATGAGAGAGGAAGAGACGGGAAGGATTAATATTCGTAAAAATTTATCATAGCCTTCCCTTGCCAATTATCAGCACCTCCATTAAGCTAAAAAAGGTATTCAGAGGTCGAACCGCTGCATGCGCTGTCTCATGTGCCATGCGTTGGCAAGTAAAGGGGAGGCAGGGTCGTCCAAGGGGTTTTCAACTGTCCAGCTTGTGGTTGGAAAATTTCTTGGGTGGTGCTCTTTCCACTTGTTTCCTCCTTTAGAATGGTTTCACAGCTTACCGGACAAATAGTTGTGGAATTTCTGGGTTTTTGTTTCCGCGGGGTTTTTATGCCTCGCTTTTGGAGTAAATGAATGAAACTGACTCGCGCTTCCAGCTATGCCATTCACGCTATTGCTTACATGGCGCAGCACAAGCACACCGACAAGCCCGTTGCCTCGCACATTATTGCCGATGACCGTGGTATTCCCGAGCGATTCCTGCTCAAGGTTCTCAAGCCTCTGGTTTCTGATGGCGTTCTCAAGTCTGTCAAGGGTCCGAACGGCGGCTATCGCCTTTCCCGCAAGCCCGAAGATGTCACCCTGCTCGATATCGTCCAGGCTGTTGACGGACCGATCCGTGGCATTGCGCCTCTCAACGAAGAGCGGAAGAATGCTCTCGATGCCAAACTGCAGATTGTTTGCAACCAAGCCGCTGATGCCCTCAAGGTTGCCATGAAGAAGGTCAAAATCACCGACCTGATCGCCGCCGCCAAGCGATGACTGCCACCGGTCACGGGCTTTGCGCCCGGGGCCCTGAATTGATTGCCAGGCGTGGCCGGAAGTTTTTCCGGCCACGCTCTTTTCTTCCCCGCAATCGTTTTTTTGGTGGTCCAGATGGTCTGATTGGAAATTCGCACCCTTCAGCCGCCGCTTTTCCTTGCCACTTCCAGGCAACTGCCACCCACTCCATGCGATCGTCCGCTAAAATGATGTCCATGAGCCTGCGCGTTTGGAATATCCGTCTGAAATGGGATGAACCCGAGTCGGAGCTGCCCGTTCGGGTGAGCCGCTTGCTGGAGGTTCCTGTTGCCGACTTGGGGGCTTTGCGTATTTTGCGCAAAAGCCTGGATGCGCGCGGCCATGATTCCCTCACCTATGTCTATGCGGCCGAGGTGGCATTCCCCTCCCCGCCAACCCGGGTCGAGAAAGTGCTCGACCGCGCCAGGCGTAACAACCTGCCCATTGAACTGTTTCAGGAAGAGGCGTACATCGTCCCCGACCCCGGTGCGGTCCCCCTCCCTCATCGCCCAGTGGTTGTGGGTAGCGGACCGGCTGGCCTTCTGGCGGGCTATGTGCTTGCCGAGCACGGTTACAGGCCCATTGTCCTCGAGCGTGGACGCGCGGTGCGTGACCGCATTCGTGATGTCAAGGCATTTGATCAGGGCGGCGCTTTCAACCCTGAAAGCAATTACCTGTTTGGCGAGGGCGGTGCTGGCACCTTTAGCGATGGCAAACTCACCTACCGTGGTTCGGGTGCGGATGTCCGTCGGGTGCTGGAAATCTTTGCCAGCAACAATGGCAAACCTTCCATCTTGTACGAACAACGCCCGCATCTGGGGAGCAACCGGCTACCGGCGGTGGTGAAGAAGCTGCGCATGAATATTGAGGCCATGGGTGGTGAGGTCCGCCATGATTGCCTGATGGAGGATCTCGATATCGCCGATGGCAAGGTCCGGGGCGTGGTCACCTCATCGGGTTATATTCCCGCCGAGGTGGTCCTGATGGGGCCTGGGCACAGTGCCCGCGACACTTTTTCCATGCTGCTGGCCAGAGGTGTGGCCCTGGAGCAAAAAGCCTTCCAGTTCGGCGTGCGCATCGAACAGCCGCAAGAAACTGTCAACCGGGTGAAGTATGGCGACTCCCGCATGGAGGAGCGTATCGGCCCGGCTGACTATTCCCTGGTGGTGCATGGGGCGCGGTCTTTATTCACCTTTTGCATGTGCGCAGGCGGTTACATCATGCCCAGCGTCTCAAAAGTGGGAGAATACTGCACCAATGGCATGTCGCTGGCCAATCACGACAGCCCATTCGCCAACAGTGGCCTGGTAGTCACCATCGAACCCGGGGAATTTGGCGGAAACGACCCGCTGGCGGGCGTGCGGCTGCAGGAAATCTATGAGAAAAAGGCTTACGAATTAGGCAAAGGTGAATACCTGGCACCTGTGCAGCGGGCCAGCGATTTCATGGCAGGCCGGGCCACGGGTGCCCCTCCCGCCAACACCCATCCACGCGGCAGCGTATCGGCCCGTATGGAAGAGGTGGTTCCTCCCTTTGTGGCTGAGGCCCTGCGGACAGGCTTACCCCTGATGGACCGCAAATGGAACGGGCGGTTCCTGACCGACTCCCATATTGCCGGCCCTGAATCGCGCGGCAGTTCACCTGTGCGCATTGTGCGTGACCCCGCCAGTCGGCAAAGCACCAGCGTGGT
>QWOS01000103.1 GCA_003669555.1 Planctomycetota bacterium | reverse complement strand
CCGTCCCCAATATCCTGACCGCCCACCATCCCGTGAAATCATGTTCAACCCCCCAGGCTTTTTTTAAACCAGAGGTTATTCAATGAACCCGGCTAGAACGCAGTTCGTTTAACGGACACGCCCATCCTGATTGGAATTGGAACGGCAATCTTTGGCTACCTGGGTCTAGTGGGCGAACAGATGGCTTTGCCGGCCATGATCCTCGGCAATCTTGCCATTTTGGCTTTGGCCGTGCTATTGATCCGTGTTGGGGTACTGGAAGAGCGACTGCAGCCATTCGCTGGTGGGATCCTGTGTTTTCTGGTGTGGACCCTGGTTCGGTATATTGTTGGGTCATCCAGCAGGACCTTGCCGGGTTAACGCAGGGGGATATTTTTGTAACCCTTGAGCCTGACAAGGCCGACAGGGGCTTCGGCCCGGCTATGGCCAGCCAAACCAGACCAGAGTCAGGTATCTATCTTCAGGGAGCCATTCGCCACATGTGAGGCGCAAACCCCGTTTTCGGTATCGAAGCCTGGTATGTGCAGGAAGGCTTGGGCAAAAAGTGGGAAGAGGCCATTCGAACAAGAAAAGTGCTGGCGGAAATCCTGGTGGCGCCCAGCGGCAAGGCCAGGCTCAAAGGTCTGATCACCGAATAAGGGTCATGCCAGAACCTGTCTCACCACCTGGCCATAGACATCGGTCAGGCGCTCGTCACGCCCCTGGTGGAAGTAGGTGAGCCGCTCGTGATCCAGCCCCATCAAATGCAGGATGGTAGCGTGCAGATCGTGCAGATGCACTTTGTCTTCCACCGCCTCAAAGCCGAATTCATCGGTGGCACCGTGAGCCATACCGCCTTTCACCCCGCCACCCGCCAGCCACATGGAAAAGCCATACGGGTTGTGGTTTCGGCCCGGCGCACCTTTGCCTTCGCTGAAAGGCATGCGCCCAAACTCGCCGCCCCAGACCACCAGGGTCTCGTCCAGCATTCCCCGCTGCTCGAGGTCGCCCAGCAGGGCGGCGATGGGCTGATCCACCTCGGCGCCGTGCTGCCCATGATTCTTTTCCACGCTGGCGTGGGCGTCCCAGGTTTCTTCCAGGTGGCCCCCACCCGAATAAAGCTGGATGAAGCGCACGCCGCGCTCCACCAGACGCCGGGCGATCAGGCAGTTGCGGCCAAATTCATCGGTGGGGCTTTTGCCAACCCCATAGGCATCGAGGGTTTGCCGGGTTTCGCGGGCCAGCTCGACCGCCTCGGGCACGGCGGCCTGCATGCGGTAAGCCAGTTCATAGCTATGGATGCGGGCAGCCAGGTCTGCCCCACCCGGGTGCATCGCCAGATGTTGCTGATTCAGCTCCCCCAAAAGGTCAAGCTGCGAGCGTTGGGCGTCGCGGGGCACAGCGCCGGCAAGGTCGAGAACCGGATTGCCGGTGGGCCTGAACAGCGTGCCGCCGTGGGCCGCCGACAGAAAACCGCTCGACCAGTTGGGCTGACCGCTGATGGGGCCGCCGCGCTTATCGAGCATCACTACATGGGATGGCAGGTTCTCGTTGGCCGATCCCAGGCCATACACCGACCAACTCCCCAGGCTGGGCCGACCAATGAAGGTCTTGCCAGTATTCATTGCCACCAGTGCGCTGCCATGGGCGTGGCTGTCGGTGTGGCATGAGCGGATAACCGCCAGTTTGTCGGCATGGCGGCGGACATTCGGGAAGAAGTCCGAGATGGGCAGACCACTTTGCCCGCCGGGCCGGAATTTTCGGAAGGAGGGGGTGAGGAACCCCATCTGTCGGCCTCCGGAGTTGATGAATTTTTTTCCGGCTGGCAACGGCTGGCCAGCGTATTTCTCCAGGGTCGGCTTGGGGTCGAAGGTGTCCACTTGGCTGGGGCCACCATTCATGAGCAGGAAGATGCAGCTTTTTGCTTTGGCGGGAAACTGGCTGGGCCTGGCCACGGTGGAGCTGGCCCCATCGGCCGCGCCCCGGGCCCGGTTGATGAAAAATCCTTCCCGCCCGAGCAGGTCGGTCAGGGCCAAACCGGTGAAGCCGGCGCCCATTTGCCATACCAGCTCACGACGGGTGAGGCCACAAGGGAAAGGCATGTGACTCATAGGGGCATCCTTTTAATCCACAAAGATGAATTCGTTGGTGTTGAGAAGCACCAGGGCCAGGGATTGCCGGGCCTTGGCGATGCTACCCAGCCGTGCGGACTGATCACGCAGATGCCGCAAGGCTGTCTCCACGTCCGCCGTTGATGGCTCACGGGCCAGTGTCAGCCGCCAGACCGCGTGGGCGAATCCAGCGTCATCGCCCGGATGCCCAGCCCGCAAGGCCAGGGCCATACCCTGCGCTTGCGAAAATGGGTTGTTCAGCAGGGTCAGGGCTTGAGGTGCCACTGTGGTGGAATCGCGTTTGCCGCAGGGGAGTGTGCTGTCCGGGGCATCGAAAACCGTTTGTGCGGGATCAAGCAGACCCCGTTTCACAAAGGCGTACAAGGTGCGTCGCCGCTGCTCCGCCGGGGGCGAAGGCTTGTATTCCGCGCCTTTTTTCGACCAGCCCTCCAATGCTTCAGCGCTGATCTCGGGTATAAAGCTTGGACCACCCAGCCGTGACAGATCAAGTTGACCCGAGGCCAGCAGCATGGCATCGCGCAGGGATTCCGCATCGAGGCGGCGCCGGTTGGCGCGCCATAGCAATTGGTTGCCTGCATCGCTTTGCTCGTATTCAGCAGCCCGAGGGTGGATAACCGCTTGCCGGTAAGCCCGTGAAGTGACAACCAGCCGGTGCAAGGGTTTGCTATGCCCGCCCTGGCGGCCCAACTCTGCTGCAAGGAAGTCAAGCAGTTCAGGATGAGTGGGTTTGTCGCCATTGAAACCGAAGTTGTCGACACTGCGCACCAACCCCTCGCCCAGGTGGTGCATCCATAGCCGGTTCACCCACACCCTGGCAGTGAGCGGGTTGCGTGTGTCGGCAATCCAGCGAGCCAGTGCCAGCCTGCGCCCGGTGGTTTTGGCGGTGGGGCTGGGCACGGTGGCACTGACGGCGGTTACCAGGGAGGGCAGGCCGAAAGGCACTTCAACCCCGGGCCGGGCCGGGTCGCCTTTTTTCAGCAGACGGATGGGTGGAGGGGCATTGCCCAGATCAGTCCACCCCAGCACCTCTTTACCCAGCAGGTCTGGCGGAGGTCCACCCAGGGCACCCGGGGAACCGGCCCGCACCGGCCCAGCCCAAAAGGCGCTGGCCACACGGTAGTAGTCGCGCTGGGGGATAGGGTCGAACTTGTGGTCGTGGCAGCGGGCGCACTTGATGGTGATTGCCAAAAAGGCGGTGCTGGTGGCATGCACGAGATCTTCCAGCCGGTCGTACTGGTACTCGTTGGCGTCGTTGGGCTCATCGTTCCAGGTGCCCAGGCGGAGGAAACCAGTGGCGATGACGGAGGCGGCAGAATTGTCCGGCAATTCGTCGCCCGCCAACTGCTCCTGAATGAACCGGTCGAGCGGCATGTCACTGTTGAAGGCGTTGATAAGCCACTCGCGGTATTTCCAGGCAAACGGCTTCTCCTGGTCGCGTTCGTAGCCCGAGGTTTCGGCCCAGCGTGCCACATCCAGCCAGTGGCGGGCCCAGCGCTCACCAAAGCGGGGGCTGGCCAGCAGCCGATCGACCTGCTTTTCGTAGGCATCGGCAGTGTTATCGGCCACAAAGGCTTGCACTTCGGCCAGGGTGGGTGGCAGGCCGGTGAGGTCGATGCTGAGGCGCCGCAGCAGGTCTGGCTTGGTGGCGGGCGGGGCATAGACCCATCCGCGGTCACGCAGGCGCCCCTCCACCCAATGGTCAACCGGGTGTGCGCCGGGGGGCACAACAGCAGAATGCTGGGGTTGCAGGCTCCACAGGTCGCGTCCGCCGCGTTTGGTGGTGGACCGTTCATAGGGGTCCAGCAGGCGCCCTTTGGGCCAAGGCGCCCCGGCTGCAAGCCAGTCGCGTAGCAGAGCCGTTTCGGCGGGCGCGAGGGCCTGGGATTTGCCTTTGACCGGCGGGGGCATCTTCCCCTCTGTCACGCGTGCCATCAGCGGGCTACCTGCCAGGTCTTCAGGCAGGAATGCGGGACCCGATTTTCCGCCACCGTGCAAACCGGCCTCGCGGGTGAGATCGAGTTTGCCCGCCGGTTCATCACCGGCATGACATTCCAGGCAGTGCCGCACCAGAAGCGGGGCAATCTGTTTTTCAAAATCAGGCGGCTGGGCACATGCCAGCAGCAGGGCAAGGAGCATGGGAGGACCTCCGTGGCGAGAAAGTCAGGATACCACGAAGCAGGGGAGGGAGTTGCCTCGAGTCATTGACAAGTGTTAGCAAATGGGAGAAAATATCAGTTCCCTACCCGGTTTTCCCTGCGGCACCCCATGCGCTGGCTTTTTTTGGTCCTGTCCTGCCTGTTGCTTCCCATGGCCTCGGTCGGCAGATGTGCCGAGCCTGGTTCTGCTACTGCGCCCGTTTGGTGGTCGCTGGCACCCTTGCAGAGGCCTGCCGTGCCGACTGTGCCGGGAACCAGCCACCCGGTGGATGCTTTTGTCCGCGCCCGTCTGGTCCGGGAGGGCCTGACGCCATCGCGGGAAGCCGATCGACGGACGCTGCTCCGGCGGCTGAGCATCGATCTCACCGGGTTGGTGCCCACGCCGGAAGAGTTGGCGGCATATGTCGGTGACCAAAGCCCAGAGGCGTATGAACGACAGGTCGACCGCCTGCTGGCCAGCCCATGCTATGGCGAACGCATGGCGCAGCAGTGGCTGGCGCTGGCGCACTATGCCGACTCGCACGGCCAGGACCAGGACCGGGCCCGACCCAACGCCTGGCCCTACCGCGATTACCTTATCCGTTCGTTCAATCATGATAAGCCCTATCCGCTTTTTGTTCGGGAGCAGGTGGCTGGCGATATCCTCTTTCCGGGTGACCCGGGAGCGCTGGAAGCGACAGGTTTCCTGGCGGCCGGGCCCTGGGACGAGAGCGGACTGCGTGATATCCGCGAGGACGCCCTCGACCGTATCACCGCGCAGTACCTCGACCGCGATGATATTGTCAGCTCCACATTTTCCGTTTTCATGGGGCTGACAGTGGGTTGTGCCCGCTGCCATGACCACAAGTTCGATCCCATCCCGCAAGCCGACTACTATGCGCTGCAAGCGGTCTTCGCCGGCACCGACAAGGCCGAGCGCACCTACGATGCCGACCCCGCCGTCGCAAGCGCCCGGACTGCCCTGGCCAAACGGCTGGAGGAGGCACGCGCCTGGCGAACCAATCCGGGCCTGGCGTTGGCCAATCCGTCGGCGACCGCTGCCGTCCAGTTACTACAGGCCAGCCACTCCAGGTCCGAAGCATCGTGGATGATCCCCGAGCCGTTGGGTTGGAAAAGCGGTCAGGGAGCTACGCTGAAGGTGTTGCCCGACCGGTCCATTCTCTCTATGGGCAAGCGGCCGGAGAAAGACACCACTACGGTGTGCCTGGCTCTGAGGGCGGGGCCGATTTCCTCGGTGAGGCTGGAGGTGATTCCGGATGAGACTTTACCCCTCAACGGGCCGGGGCGTTGCGACAACGGCAACCTGCATCTGTCGGAAATCCGATTGAAGTTATCCGGGAAAGCATTGAAAATTGCCACTGCCATGGCTGATTTTGATCAGACGGATTGGGGCATAGCCAAAGCTATTGACGGTAACCCCGACACGGCCTGGGGTATCCACCCGCAGGTAGGCAAGGCGCATCAGGCAATTTTTTTGCTGGCCAGGCCCGTGGAAGCTGGACCAAGCAGTGAACTGGAGGTGGAACTCGATCAACTCCATGGTCGCGGCCATTTGATCGGGCGGCTGCGACTGGCGGTGAGCGGAGACAGTAGCCTGGCGCCAGGTGACTGGCGACCTTTTGCTCCGGAAATCGCGGCTATATTGGCCCGTCCGGAAAAAGCCCGTACTGATGCGCAGCGGGCTGAACTACGGATTGTGGCGCTGGAGCAGCAACTGCAGGGCGAACTGGACAAGCTGCCAGTGAGGCGCAAAGTCTACTGCGGTACTAGTCAGTATAGCCCGGAAGGCAGTTTCAAACCGGCGTTGCTGGGCAGGCCAGTGCATCTGCTGCGGCGGGGCGATAGCCGGAAACCGGGCGAGGAGGCTGTGCCGGGGGCGCTCTCGGCTTTGGGTTTCCCCAGCCGTTTTCCCGCCACCCTCGGTAAGCCGGAGGGTGAGCGCCGGATGGCGCTGGCCGGTTGGCTCAGTCATGCCGACAATGGCTTGCTGTGGCGTGTCATGGCCAACCGGGTGTGGGCGCAACACTTCGGTGATGGCATTGTCAGCACGCCGAACGATCTGGGGAAAATGGGCGGCACGCCCTCGCATCCCGAGCTACTGGAGTGGCTTGCCTCGGAATTCAAAAACCGGCAAGGATCACTCAAGGCCCTGCACCGGCTGGTGGTAACCAGTTCCACCTACCGCCAGGTGTCTTCCCACCGCGACGAGTGTGCCGCCAAAGATGCGGGCAAC
The DNA here is from genome assembly GCA_003669555.1 of Planctomycetota bacterium. Classification (GTDB taxonomy): domain Bacteria; phylum Planctomycetota; class Planctomycetia; order Gemmatales; family Gemmataceae; genus UBA6894. The sequence continues at coordinate 43,329 of QWOS01000103.1, read as the reverse complement.
CGCCTGCTGTGGCGAATGAGCCGGCAGCGTCTCGATGCCGAGACGGTACGCGACGCATTGCTGCAGGTCAGTGGTCGCCTGGATGGGACGCTATACGGCCCGCCTGTGAAGTTGTATGTGGAGACAGCTAGTGTGCATGTCACACCCCAGGCCGACTACCTGGCCTTCAACCCGGATGGCGCCGGTGCCAATCGTCGCAGCCTGTACCGGTTTATCTTCCGTACCCGTCCCGACCCTTTTCTGGGGGCACTGGATTGCCCTGATGCGTCGCAGTCGGTACCCACCCGCACCGAGTCCGCCAGTCCGTTGCAGGCATTGGCACTATGGAACAACGCCAACATGCTCAAAAGTGCTGAACATCTGGCCGAGCGCGCCCGGGGCCTTGATCCCTCAGTGGCAGGGTCTGTGGCGGTGGCGACCCGCCTGCTGCTGCTGCGGGAGCCAACCCCGGCTGAATCGTCTGCCTGGACGACGCATGCCCGCAAGCACGGCCTGGCCAGCGTGTGCCGTGTGCTGCTCAACACCAGCGAGTTTTTGTATGTGGACTGATGCCATGGCCACTGGTCCTGCCAACCGCAGACAAGCCCTCCAGGCCGCCGGCGGGTTGGGCATGCTGGCGCTGGATCACCTGTTGCGGGCCGATGCGGGTGCCATTCAGCCGCATCATGCCCCCAGGGTTCGCCGGGTCATTCAGTTGTTCCTGAATGGCGGTGTCAGCCAGATGGACACATTCGACCACAAACCCGAGCTGGAAAAGAGGCATGGCCAGACGGTGGACCTGGGACTGAAGGCGGCTGCCACCAGCGTACCTGGACCCATGATGAAATCGCCATTTCCCTGGAAGCGGCACGGGCAGTGCGGCCGCTGGGTGACCGATCGTTTGCCACACCTGGCCAGGCAAGTCGACCGGTTGGCTTTCCTGATGGGCATGGCTTCGCGCACCAGTGTGCATGGGCCAGCCAGCTACTTGGCCAACACCGGCTTTCAACTGCCCGGCTTCCCGTGCGCAGGGGCCTGGATCGGCTATGCGCTGGGTCGCCTCACCGATAACCTGCCCACCTTTGTGGTCCTGCCTGATTCCCGTGGGCTGCCGTATAATGGCATGGGCAATTTTGCAGCGGGATTTCTGCCAGCTACCCACCAGGGAACGGTGATCCATCCGGACTCGCCCGTCCCCATTCCCGATCTGCAGGCCGACCGCCGCGCCCACTTCGCCAACGCCGCTGAATCCGCCGACGGCCTGAGCCTGTTGCGCGATGCCAATCAGCGCTTTGCCAACGACAGACCGGGCGACAGCCGGTTGCGGGCCAGACTGGGTATGTATGAAATGGCAGCCCGCATGCAGGCCAGCGCACCCGAGGCCTTCGACCTGAGCCGGGAATCGGCCCGCACTCAGGAGGCCTATGGGGCGAACCGTCCAGGCCATGAAGGCTCCTTTGCCCGGAATTGTCTTTTGGCCCGACGCTTGGTGGAGCGGGGCACCCGTTTCGTCCAGGTCTGGAGCGGGGCGGGTGGTGCCAGCAACAACTGGGATAACCACACGAGTATCCCTGACGAATTGCCCCCCATCTGTCGGCAGGTGGATCAACCTGCTGCCGCCCTCCTGGAGGATCTGGCCGCCCGGGGCCTGCTGGCGGATACCCTGGTGCTGTGGACCACCGAGTTTGGCCGCATGCCATTCACACAGGGCAGCGTGGGCCGGGATCACAATGGTGACACCAGCGTCGCCTGGATGGCTGGTGCTGGAGTGAAGGGTGGCACTGCCATCGGTTCCAGCGACGAGTTTTCCTACCAGGCCGCGGAGGGTAAAACATCCATCCACGATCTCCATGCTACTGTTTTGCATTTGATGGGGATCGATCATGAAAAATTGACCGTCCTGCAAAACGGGGCCAATCGTCGCCTTACTGATGTGCATGGCCATGTGCTGACAGACCTTCTTCTCTGAACCCCGTGCGAGGGATTTTCCATGCCCCAGATCAGTCGTCGGCACATCATGGGGGCCACCGCTCTGGGGGCGGCCCACTGGTCTTTGGGTGATTTGTCCGCCAGCGCCACTTTGGGAGGCGGATTGGCCCTGGGGACTTTTCGTTTTGATGTTACCCCGCCTTTGGGGCATCCCTGCTGTGGCGGCTGGATTAGCCCGGTCAAAAGTGTCGAGGATCCTCTGGAAGGCCTGGGAATCGTCCTGGTGGGGGCCGGCAAGCCTGTTGTCCTGTGCGTGGTGGACTGGACCGGCATCCTCAACGGAGCCCATCTGGCCTGGCGTGAGGCCCTGGCCCAGGCGGCGGGGACTACTCCGGAGCGCGTGCTGGTTCATTGTGTCCACCAGCATGATGCACCATTTGCCTGTCTGGAGACCCAGAAAATCCTTGCGGCCCAGGAGGGTTTGGCAGGCACCCTTTGGCCCGATTTTAATCAGCGGGTAATCTCCAGGGCGCAAGGTGCGCTGGCCCTGGCCGTGCAAGCCGCTGAACCGGTCACCCGGATGGCCAGGGGGTCGGCCAGGGTGGAGCGTGTCGCCTCCAACCGGCGGATGGACCGCGACGCCACCGGCAAGGTCAAGAGCATGCGCGGTAGCGCCTGCAAGGACGAACGCCTGATCGCCATGCCCGAGGGAACCATCGACCCGGAGCTGAAGACCATCGCCTTTTTCAGCGGTGCCAGGCGGTTGGCCTGTCTGCATACTTATGCCACGCACCCCATGAGCCATTATGGCCAGGGCAAGGTGTCCAGCGACTTTGCCGGCCTGGCCCGCAAGCGGGTCCAGGCCGCTGACCCGGGTTGCCTGCACCTGTACCTGACCGGTTGCGCCGGGAATCTGGCCGCCGGCAAATACAATGATGGCACGCCCCGTGCCCGGGCAGAGCTGACCGATCGCCTGGCCGCCGCCATGACAAGGTCGCTGGCCACCCTGTTGCCAGGGGCTGTCGGGCAGTTTGATTTTCGTAGTGTGGAGATCCGGCCAGGAATCAATGCCGGGTTGGTGGCCGAGCGGCTACGGGAGCAGATTGCCAATCGGAAAGGGACTTTGGCGGGTCGATCACGGCCTGGTTTTGAATTGGCATGGCTGGAACGGCTTTCCCGGGGGCAGCCTATTGTTCTGGGTGCCTTGCAACTGGGAGATCTGTGCCTGCTGAGCCTGCCTGGAGAATGCTTTGTGGAGTATCAGTTGCAGGCGCAGAAAATCGCTCCGAATCGTTTTGTGGCTACGGCTGCCTATGGCGATGGCGGACCCTGGTACATTCCCACCCGCCAGGAATATCCCTGCGGTGGCTACGAGGTGAGTGTGGCCTTCTGCCAACCGGGGGTGGAGGAACTGCTGACCGGGGGCATCAGAAAATTGCTGCTCTAGACTTGTTATCGCCTATGATGGCATAGAACGATACGCTGCTCCTTATTCCGCTGGGCTCTCGGCGATTTTGGTAAGTCATTGGCTCCAGATTGTCTGCGTGGCAGGGATTGCGAACAGGTTGCGGATTGTAATCAACTGGGAAAACCCATGAATGTGATTGTCACGGCTCCACCACGCGATCTGGAAACCCAGTATTTTGATCCTGACAACCTCCGTCTGAAATCCATCAGTTGGCCTAATTTTCTGGCGATCCTGTTGATCCATGTGGGAGCCTTGGCCGCACCGTTCTTCTTTTCCTGGCAGGGGCTGGCAGCCATGCTGGGCCTATACTGGTTCACAGGTTGCGTGGGGGTGACCCTCTGCTACCACCGCATGCTCACCCACCGTGGTTTCCGCTTGCATCCGGTCGCCAGGACCATTGCCCATCTGGCGGGGGCCCTGTCCATGCAGGGCAAACCACTGGAATGGGCCATGTCCCATCGCATCCACCATGCCCGGTCCGATCAGCCCGGTGACCCGCACTCGCCCCTCGATGGCGCCTGGTGGTCCCATTTTGTCTGGCTCCTTTTTTCCCGCAGTGATTCCACCCGGAAAATCCTGGCTGCCAAATACATTCCTGATCTGGCCAAGGACGGGGTCTGTGTTTTCTTTGACCGCACCTACCTTGTCTGGAATGTGGTTCTGGCAGCGGCGCTGTTTTACTTGGGCGGTCTCTCCTGCTTCCTGTGGGGCTTCTGCCTGCGCACCGCGCTGGTTTATCACATGACCTGGCTGATCAACTCGGCCACCCACATCTGGGGCTACCGCAACTACGAAACAACCGATTGCTCCCGTAACCTGTGGTGGGTGGCCCTGCTCACATTCGGTGAAGGTTGGCACAACAATCATCATGCCCAGCCTGTCTCTGCGTACCACGGACACAGGTGGTGGGAGATCGATTCGACTGGCTGGGTGATCTCGGCATGCAGGCTGCTGGGCTTGGCCACCCAGGTTCGCGTGGGAAAATCAGCCGACCCGGCCAATCCGCAGGCCTGATATCCCTGTGTAACCGGGCTGGCGCGGCCAGGGCAGACTGGTAATGAAAATGAACCGAGCGTTACTAAAAACACTGTGTTTTTGCCAGCTTTGATGACAAGGCAACTTCACCAATGTAATAATTGCTTCCAGGTGGGTTAAGTTGCTGGAAATGTGGGCACCATGAGGTACGCATCGTCAGCGTTTGTCGCCATCGGCACCCTGTAGATTCACGCCCACCACACCTTCCATGGCCTGCAATTCGCTGGCCAAAGGGTAGAGGACGGCCCGTTCCACCAGAGTGACACGGTAATTCAGCTCCAGGCAGGAGCCCTGCTTGGCGGACCCAACGCCGAGCAGATGGATGCGCAAAGCATGTTTGCGTAATATCGGCATCAGCACCCTGTCGGCATCGAGGCCCACTGCTACCCGCACCTCCAGCCGGGCTGAGTAGCCACCGCCTGGCCAACTGCGGTTTTGCAGCACCAGCATCAGCACCGCCGCAGTACTCACCACCGGGAGGGCCACCACCGCTACCATGCCATAGCCGGCCCCGGCGGCCATTCCCATAATAACTGCAAAAATGACAAAGGCGGTGTCGCGGGTGTCTTCCACCACGGTGCGGAAGCGAACAATAGACAGGGCCCCCACCAGGCCAAACGCCCGGGCGAGGTTGTCGCCGATCACCAGGGTGACCAATCCGATCAGCACACAGAGAAGTACCAGGGTGGTGGAAAGGTTGTTCCACCCATCGCGACGGGCCAGCGTGAAGCGGTAAACGAGGGCCACCAGGAAACCCAGCAGGATCGAAAGCAGGGCCCTCTCGAACACGACTGCCATTTCCGGAAGCACCAAGACACTGGCGGATGGCTGCGAGGGGGGCGGGAACAGGGAGGGCGGCAGCATTCCGTATGGTTCCTGGTGAGCGTGAAGGAAGGCGCCAGACTAACCAAATACGGCCTGGACCGAAAGGCCTATGCCCTGAGGGGCTAGGCAGGGATTTCTAGTGATATTTTGGCACCATGTATTGGTACCGTCCACAAATCAAGTGTAGGCCTGTGGGAGAAATGCGGCGCACGCTAGTACTGATAAGAAATGCGTTGACTGGAAACAGCAGTAGCATCCAGGCCCAGACTGGTTACCGCTCGCCTGTACTTCGAGGCGCCGTTACTCACCAGCATGAAGATTGACATCATTTCTTTGAACAGGGAGGGTAGTGATCCCAAATGCTTCAGTTCGACAATCACTTCATCACTCAGCAGGCCAATAGAGCCATCTGTCGTAACCGGCTGGAGGGAGCAATCGGTCGCACAGCGGGCCCGCGCCTCGCGGTCGATGGTCATGCGAACGGGGCCGCTGGCCGAATCTCCCAGCAGGGCCACACGGGCATAGCTGATAGCGCAAACAGGGCGCAGATGGGCAGTTGCAACAGCCTGGGCAAACCAGCCCGGCAAACCGGTGGGGTATCCCGAACCCGGCCACTGGGCCACCGGGGCACTCACTGACTCGCGCATTTTCCAAACCCGTCCATTCTCTTTGGCTTTATGTTCCGCATGCGCCATGGATGACAGGCCATAGCGGCGCAGGCGGTACTTGCTGGTGCCGAATCCAGGATTGCGACGGAAAATGTCGAGGGCTGGAGTATCAAGATACACAGTGGTCACACGGTAGCCACCCGTGTCAGCGTCCGCGTGCGGGTCACCGCTCAGCCTCTTGCGGGCCCATTCCTCAATACGCTCGGCTTGAGACAGCGAGACCAGGAATTTCAATTCGGTGGCCGGAAATTCACCAGGTGCCTTGCCACCACGCGAGGCGGCAAGGGCTGGTGAGGTGCTGTCGAGGGTGGGTCGGATGCTCATGGTTTCGCCTTCTTCACCTCGGGATATTCCAGCAGGAATTTCCGCCTGCCATCAAAGAACTGCCGCAAAGTCTCGCCATGCCCCTCGGGGGCAGCTGAAACATCGGCAGTCATCCGCAGGAAATCCTCGTACGAGGAAAGCTTGCGGGTGTCAGCCTTGATTTCAGCATCGAGCAAAGCGCGATAGCTCTTCACCAAGGGACCGACCTGTACCCAATCAAGATCCTTTTCCGCAAGCTGTTTTATCTTCGCCATGTAGGACTGGCGCAGTTCTGGGACAGCCAACACCTTGCTGCGCAAGGGTTTGGATACATCATTCAGCCCGCCTAGCGGGTCAATTTTCAGCCCGGTCCCCATGTTGCCACCCGGGCCGGCTGGCCCCCCGGGCCCGCCGGGAAAAGGGAAGCCCATCGGGCCATTTTTTGCTATTTCCTGCAGTTGTTTACGCTGTTCCGGGGTGAAAAGTCCCTGGAGCCTGGTATCGGTTTCTTTCTGCAAGGCATCGAGCTTCTTGCGCTGTTCGTCGGTGAGTTCGAGCATGTTTTGCATGAAAAAAGGCAGGATGTCGCCGGGCTTGGGCGGTGCCGGGAATCCTCCTGGACCGCCCCTGCCACCTGGACCACCTGGACCGCCCATGCCGGGCCCGTGGGGGGCATGGAAGGCTTCATTCATGTCGTGGGGGAGGATATGAAATTTTCCCTTCTCGTCCTGGCAGATGCTGTAGTCACTTGAACGGATCCAGTAACCGTCGCCGTTGATCAGGCCAATATCGAGAGCGAGGAACCAGAGGAGGCCCTCAACATCGAGGATTTTCTCCAGCTCGGCCTTCAACTGGTCAGGAGGGGTCTGGTTCAGCACTTTGCAGAGGTTGATCAGGGCCTTCCACGACTCGTCCTTGTCTGCGGACTTGATCTCGAAGCGGCGTTTGTAGTCGGCTATATCGTCACCCGTATATTCCAGGCCACCGCGACCACCCGGACTGCCGCTGACCTTCCAGCGCAATCCCCTGGGGGAACCAAAGTTTTCGGCCATGAATTCCTTGTTGAACTGCTGGACATTGTTATAGATGCCCCAGCTCTCGCCATTGACAACCACTTTCACCAGATTGGCCTTGGGAGCCGCAATATGCTTGCGGGCGATGTGGCTGTAGAGAATAGAGCTGAGGAATGAGGAATCGTCGTGGGCGTTCAGCAGGTTGAGGGTCTTGCTACCCAGGAGGCGCTGTTTTTCGTTGGCAAGGTCCATCGTCAGGTTGAAGGAACGCTTGCTGCCAGCTTGCACCATGCCAAAGGATGACATGCCGCGGAAGCGGACGCCTACTAGCGGATACTTTTTCCCATCGACTTCCAGAGTGCAGGGCACATCCACATCGGTACCATGGAAAAGATCGAGCTCTTTCTCCCAATCGGCGTTTTCAAAGTCGATAAAGAGCGTGCGCAAGGCACTACCATCGTACAGGCTGGTGGTGGCCGGGAAGTTCGCTACCTGGTCTCTGGTCACTTTCGGGCCGGGTTTTGCTGGTTCGCCGCGGCCCATGCCTGGAAAGCGGCGCGGACCGCGTGATCCACCAGCCGGTTGTTTGGCCATCGATTCCCTGGCTTTATTGCGTTCCTGAGCGTTGAGCCAGCCATTTTTGTCCAGGTCATAGTCCTTTAGGACCTTGCGTTCGGAGGGGCCAAATCCGGGAGGACCGAAACCACCAGGACCGCCGGGGCCAAATGGAATGCCGCCAGGTCCGCCGGGAGGCGGGCCACCAGGGCCTGACGGGGGTTGGGTGCTCCCTGGGCCAGCGATAACAGTCAGGCAGGAGGCGACCAGTGCGGCAACACCCAATCTACGCACAATATTCATCGATTCTTCTCCATTCGTGAAAAAATATTCTAGAGAACTGCCGACTCGTGATTCAAATAGCTTTCAGCCTTACTGGTCCCGGCGGGGACCCGGGCCGGTTGGCCGCCTTGGGCGGAACGGCTTGCCGGTCATCTGGTCCCAGGTCTGCCGCTGGCCGGCGGTGAGGATCTCGCGGATTTCCTGCCAGGTTTTGTTGAGATCCCCCTGGAGTGTCATTCCTCCGATGGCCCCGGAAGGGCTGAATCCCTCTGGTGGCATACGGGGAGGGCTGCCTGGAACATTCTCCGGGCCACCACCATGACCGGGGCCAGGCGGGCCACCTCTGCCATCCCGATTTCCCGGGAAATAGCCAGAAAATGGCTGGTTCATGGCCTGTTTGTCGAGCACCACCCGAACTTGTTTGCGCTGGTCGGCGGAAAGGCCTAACTGATCGGTGACAACGGGGTCGGCCAGGGCCATCGGGCCACGCATTTGCAGCAGGATCTGTTCGAAGCGGTCTTTCTGGGTCTTGTCGAGGAGATTTTCCATCTCCCTTTCCTGCTCGCGGGCCAGGGCCACACGGTCCCGCTCGAGGTCCACAGGTGCCTCGCCGCGGGAATTGCGGCGAAACAAGCTTCGCCAGCGTTCCTCCACCCGGGTCACGGCCTCCAGTTGCCGCGGTGACAGGGCCAGCTCCTCCCGCATGCGTCCACCAAAAAGGTGACGAAAACGGGCCGCCCCCGCCAGCGAGGTCAGCTCAGCCACGATATTACGCACTTTGGCCTGGCTTCCCTCCAGTTCTGCTTGCAGCTTCGGATCACCAGTGGCCTGAGCCTGGTCGATAAATTCCTCGTAGTAGCCCAAAGCGGCTTCCAGCAGGCGACGGCGCAGGGGTTCAAGAACCGACACCCCGGGTAGCTGTTCTTCGCTGATACTCACCAGTTGTTCCACGGCCTCCCGTGCCTGGCGGAAACTGTTCTCGGATAGTTCCCGTTGCCGGTCTGCCTCTTCTGCCTTGAGCCGTTCACCCTCATAGGCCTTGGTCACCAGCACCGTGGCGGAGGCCAGCCCCAGCAAGAGGACAGTCAGCGCCGCGCCCGCCGTGAGGGTGACAGCCCGGTGGCGCCGGGCGGTCTTGATGGCTCGCTCCCAGAGCGTGGGGGGGCGCGCCAGAATGGGGAGGTCGTTGAGGAATCGGGCCAGATCCTCCGCCAGTTCGCGCGCCGACCCATATCTGTCATCACGCTCTTTGGCGGTGGCTTTCAGGACGATGGTTTCCAGCTCCACCGGAATGGTCGCATCGTGTCGGCGCGGCGGCACCGGTTCGTCGCGGGAGATTTGCGCCAGCAGGGTGTTGCGGTCCTTGCCATCGAACAACGGTTCCAGGGTGAGCAGCTCGTACAGTGTCGCACCCAGCGAATAGACATCAGCCCGGTGATCCACCACCCCGGGGCGGGCCAGGGCCTGTTCGGGACTGGCGTAGCGCAATGTGCCCAAAATCTCACCGGTGCGGGTGAGGCCGGGATCCTGGCTGATGCGGGCAAGGCCAAAATCAGCCACCCACAGATTGCCATGCCCATCGAGCAGCAGGTTGGCGGGCTTGATGTCGCGGTGGACCACGCCCATCTGGTGGGCATGCTCCAGCGCACCAGCCGCCTGGGCCCCCAGTTCCGCTACCCAGCGATGACGGTGGCGGACGCTTCCCGCCTGATCACGGCTGATGGAAAGCGGTATTTCCCCGGGGGCATGGGGAGTACCGGTCAGCAGGGTGGTAACCGAGGTGATTGCCGGCTGGGTGGAGGCATCTGCGAAGGCCTCGGCGGCGCTGACGGGGGTTCCCACCGCTCTGGGCCTGCCTTTGTTTGCCTGGGATCGTTTGGCGCGCAGGGTTTCGACCAGCATGGCCAGGCTTTGGCCCTGGATGAATTGCATGGCATAGAAATGCACGCCGCGCTCCATGCCCACCGCAAAAACGGGCACGATGTGGTCATGGCGCAGGTTGGCAGCGGCCAGCGCCTCGTTACGGAATCGTTCCAGTTGCCGATGGTCCAGGGCGGCAGCGAACGGCAACACCTTCAGCGCCACGCGGCGGCGCAAGGTCATCTGTTCGGCCTCGTACACCACTCCCATGCCACCGCGGCCCACCTCGCGCAGCAGCCTGAAATCCCCCAGGGTCCCCAGCGGCAATTCGTCGCTGTGGCGGGCTGGCTCGGCGGGGGCATGCAGCCCGGCCAGGGCGGCGTGGCCCTCGATAAACTCGGCCAAATCGTTGCGAAGATCAGGATAGGCGGCTAGAAATCGGCTGCGCTCCGGAGCCCAGCCGGCCCGGGAAGCTTCCAGCCACGCCAGCACCACCTCCTCCAGACGGGCCTCACCGGATACTGGTTCGGTCATGTCCCACCCCGAAATCCCAAAGGGTCCGGGCTTACATCGTCTTCTTGGGCGCTATTACAGGTATCCATTGGGCGCATCAGGCCGCGCAGCCGCTTCAGACCGCGGAACAGCAGGCCGGCCACCGCCGCGCGGGTGCGGCCCATGCGTTCGGCCACCTCGGACACCGCCAGGCATTCCAGATGATGCAAACCGATAGCCTGCTGCTCGTCGGGCAGCAGGCTGGCGATAGCCTGGGCCAGCAGCACGGCTTCCTCATCGCGGGAGGCGCACTCACTGGGGGAGGAGCCCTGACTGGCCAGCATGGCACCCAGGCGCGCTGAAGATTGATCCAGGGCCTCCTCGATGGAGCGCTCGCGGGCCATGTCGCGGCCCCGGGTGTGGTAATGACGGAGGTGCCCGTTGATGGTACTGGCCAAAATGGCCCGCAACCAACCGAGCCATTCGCCCTCGGTTTTACCCTTGAACTGGGCGCGCTGCCTGTGCGCCTGCAGCAGGGTCTGCTGGGCCACATCCGAAGCGTCGATTTTGCTTTTCAGGCTGGCCGAGATGTGCAGGCCGGCCATCAGGCGCAGGTAAGGGGCATAATTCTCCAGAGGGCCAATGCGCGCGGGAAATTCCATTATGGCCGGCATTTCCAGATCCCCCAATGCTTCTGGGGATAAAGAGGCCGGTCTGGCGGCCATGGTGCGGTCAGGCGCACTTTCTGAAGGATTATTCATGCATTCACACCACCCCTGGGGACCGAACTCCACCAATTGTGGCATTGTTCGAGGGGAATGGCAAAACAGACCCGCACCCAAGCGTTATCAGAGGCTGTGCTGAAAGCAGGATTGAAGCAAGGGGAAATGAAATATCCAGCAGGCTGCTCAGGGTGCCTGGGCCACATCACGCCATTCGCGGTCGGGATAGGCACGGTCAGCTTGTACCACCCGGGCCAGGGAGTGTCGGCCCAATGCCAGATAAGCCTTTTCCAGGATGGCGGCAGCCATCCCCCGCCGCTTCCGCGTGCCAGTGGACCACATTTCCCGCCCGATCGCCAACGCAACTCCGGCCTGACCACGGCACAGGGCGCTGTCGGCTTTTCGCATCAGCCAGGCGAGCCCCTTCGTGCGCCAAATCGCTTCCTGAACCCGTCGAGGATCCATGCGTGTCTGGCAAACCTCGAATGGTGCCACCACTCCGGAGCCATCCTGGGTGGCCAAGCCGATCAGGGCATCGCGCTCGTGTTGTTCGGGCATGGATTCAATAAAAGCCTGACCAGTCAGGGGCACAGCGGGTAGTCCTGCCCGGTTGAGCAACCGGTCGAGGGGAGCGCGCAGAGCCTCGAGGCTGGCGCGAAACACGCTGGCTTGGTCGTCGCCCACCAACTCGGGGTCGCCCTCCATCTCGGCAACGGCTTCCTCCAGCCAAAGGCGCAGTACCCAAGCCAAGGCGTTGGCCTCGATCTGGATACCTGGCCCGGATTCCGTATCGGCGACGGCCACGGCCAACGGCCCACCACGATCAGGGTCGTCGAGAAAGTAACCGATGCGCCTGCCGCCGTCGATCTCCTCCAGCACTGTGAAAAATTCGGGCAGGTCCGACCGGCGACGGGCCTGGAGCACCATGGGGGCGGGTGGGGAAACAGTATCGAAACGGCCAGCCAGCACCTCAAAAGGGCCGACCAGACGCAGGCCCAGATTGTCCTCCAGGGCGCGCAAGGGTTCAAGCGGCTTCTCGGCCCGGCAGGCAGCAAAGAAGTTGTGGAAATCCTCAGGAAAATCAAAGCCGTAGAGCTTCACAAGAAGCTCCCGCCTTCGACTTGCCATCGTTTGCGCGGGCTGGGAGGGCGATCCGGGCCGGGTGGTCATCAGGCCAGGATCCCCGTCACCGCTTCGGCCTGCACCAGTTCGCGCGGCTGGTTGAGATGGTTCAGAACCATGGTTCCCGGGTTGAGGCCGACGCTGTGGTACAGCGTGGCCAGCAGTTCGCGGGGATGGACTGGATTTTCCAGTGGGGCGCTGGCAGTCTTGTCGCTCTTGCCATGGACATAGCCGCGGCGGGTTCCGGCGCCGGCCACAACAGCGGTGTAGCAGTATGGCCAGTGATCGCGCCCGTCGTCGGAGTTGTCGTTCCCTGAGGTGCTCACGCCGCGCTGCGGGCTGCGGCCGAACTCACCCACGGCAATCACCAGAGTCTCGTCGAGCAAACCCCGCTGGTCGAGATCGGCGATAAGAGCTGACAAGCCGGCATCGAGCATCGGTGCCGACTGGGTCTTCATGCGCTGCGACAGGCCCGTATGCACATCCCACGAGTGGTTGTCGGAGTTGGCGACCTTGGGCCAGTTGATCTCGACAAAACGGGTGCCCGCTTCCACCAGACGGCGTGCAAGCAAGCAGCACTGGCCGAAGGTGTTGCGGCCGTACTGCTCGCGCAGTGCATCTTTCTCCAGCTTCAGGTCGAATGCCTTGCGGGCGTTGCCCGACAGCACCAGGCTAAGGGCCTTGCCGTAGTAGGCGTCGATATCCATCTTCTGGGTGGCCCGCTCCATATCATCCATGCCCTGGTTGATGGTTTCGCGGAGCTTGGCGCGACGCTCAAGGCGCACCTTGCCCACCTCACCACGCAACTGGAGGTCATCGACGGAGATGCGCTCCATTTTGCTGAGGTCCATGTCATCGCCTGGCGGGTAGAGCAGGTAAGGGTCGTAGGCTGGCCCGAGGAAACCCGCACCACCGCCCTTGCCCACCACATTGCTCTCTTGCAGAGGGCGGGGCATCATCACGAAGGGCAACATCGGCACCGTGGGCGGCTTCAGGCGCGAGACCTGACTACCTGCGGTGGGGAAATCTTTTGGGCTGGGAGGCTCCAGCTGACCGGAAGGACTGACCTTGTCAGCGGTGTAGCCAGTTAGCATCTGATAGATAGCGGCGGTGTGGTTGAACAGCCCCACCGGAGTGTAACTCATGGAGCGGATCATGGTGAACTTGTCATTCACCTGGGAAAGCTTGGGCATCAGTTCGGTGTACTGCACACCCGGCAGGCGGGTGCTGATGGGCTTGAAGATGCTCCGCACATTGTCGGGCACGCCCTCTTTGGGATCCCACAGGTCGAGGTGACTAGGCCCACCCTGGAGATAAACCAGGATGATGCTTTTTGCCTTGCCAAAGCCCGGGCCGCCGTAGCCTGCAGCCCCGTCATTACTGGCGCGAGCTGCTTGCAGCCCCAGCAATGAAGACAGGCCCAAACCGAATACCGATGAACCGCCCACACGCAACAGGTCGCGGCGTGTCAGCCCGTCACACAAATCGCGGGAGGCATCCTGGGTGATGGCAAACATGGCAAAGGTCTCCAATAAAAGTGGGGCACCAAAGCAACCCTCACACAGCATGATCCCAAGGCACGGTCGATCGGGCAATCGGTCAGGAGGGATCATCCAGGCGGGAGGAATCGTCCAAAACGGAACCGCAAGCTATCCAGAGCTTACCCCGACTGATACCCACCGTCAATCAGGTTGTCACCCGCGAGCCAAAAAATCACTATTGGGATCCCTCCGTCCCTGTCCCAATCGCACCCCCTCAACATGGATCTTCACGGCGACTGGAACGCCCCCTACCAGATGGGGTTATCGTTCTGCTAAGGTGACCGTGGTGAGTTTTTTTATTTGCCTGCAAGGTTTTGGCCCCCAGCCGCAAGGAGGGTGCGGCAGGCCCTCTGGAAAAGGCTGGCCCAAAATGGTCCCCAGGGGACATCAGGGCTTGGTTCGAGGGAGCAGAGGGGATGAAAACACCCCCACAACCCAAAGCGCCTGCCAGGCCACCGGCATTGCCTTCCACAGGGGAAGACGAGCCTATGGACCTGGGTCGCGCGAAGGTAGAAGCCGCCCTCGAGGCCGAGGCAGGTTTCTTCCGGAATTTATTGCGCAAGCATTTGGGGAAAATTCTTCGCATGCGCCCTCCCGATTCCATCGATGAAGCCGTCAGCGAGTGCTTTCAGACCCTGCACACCCGGGCCTTCGAAGCGCTGCACACCTACAATCCAGCCAGGCCCGCCGGACCCTGGCTGGTGGGTATTTCCCTGAAACTCGTCCAGGAGACCTATCCGGGGCGGCGCCGTGCGCCCACCAGCGCCTCGGATCTGGGAGATAAAGGCTGGCAGCTACTTGAAGCCGCCCCTGCCCAGTTCGACGACCCAGCCTGTCGGCTGATCCAGAATGAGCAAGCTGTCCAGGTGCGTCAGGCGCTGGAACGATTGCCGCCCGATGACCGGCGCCTGCTTCAGTTGATGATGTATGAGCAGCTCAAGGCGCCTGAGATTGCCATCCTGCAAGGCCTGCCTGTCGATACGATTCACATGCGCAAGTGCCGTGCCCTGAAACGGATGCGTGATCTGCTTGCCGTTGTCCCGGGCTTTGCCAGGCCCGAAACTTTCAGCCCCGGCTCGGCCCGGCCTAGCCAGGATCAATCCAGGGGGAACCAGCCATGATCACCCACGAAGACCTGCTCGATGCCCGTCTGATCGAGGCCCTCGATGCCGGTGATCTCGACACTGCCCTGCGCCTATGGAGTGAAACCAGTTCCTCTCCCGGGCAGGAAGAGCGCTTCTACGCGCTGGTAAAAAACTGGGCCGCCGAACCGGAACCCGTGGCTTTGGGTGTTCGCGCCGCTGAATTGATCAGCGGATTCCCAGGCACCACCGGGCTGCGGCCCGACGATATCCGGGCCCATCTGGCCCTGGCTGTCTGCCAGGAGGTAGTACCCACCCAGGAAGGTGTGGAGGGCTTGAGATTCTGGCTCGCCGACCGTGGTTTATCCCCCTCGAACGACTATGTACGGGGCCTGTGGCGCAAGCTGATGGGCATGACCAGCCCGGCTCTTTTGACACCCGATTACACCATTGCCGCGCGTTCCACCGGCGAAGATGATGTGCGGCGTTATCCTGAGGTTCCCCCTGAACCTTCCCCACCTGTCGGCCCAGTGCGCTGAGGATTGCCCATGTCCCATGACCGGCCCATCAGCCACGAAAGATTGAGGCAGATTGAGGCGAGCGTCTGCCAGGCGCTCGCCCGTGCTGGTTTACCGCTACCCGTTTGTCAGGCACCTGGCGGCCCTGTGCCCCTCACAATGCTCCTGGAGGTTTTGGGGATCGAGGTGATCCAGGTCCCCGACCTTACCAGGCGCCGGGCCCGCGAGATCCTCGGGCCCCTGATTCCCGAAGAATCCAGCACCAGGGAAGAAGAGAGCCTGGGGGGCTTGATGGCCGCCGGTGGCGGGATCACCCGGGTGCTGGTCAGGGCCAACGATATCCTGACCCGGCGGCGTTTCACCCTGGCGCACGAGTTGGGCCACCACCTGTTGCACAAGCCTGCCCGGCCCGAGGGGATTTTACGATTTGATTTGCTGGCAGGGGAGGGTGGCGACATGACCCCCGAGGGCATGCGGCTCATCGAGGCCGAAGCTCATGCTTTTGCCGCGGAGCTGCTCATGCCGGCCCAGGCGGTGCGGGCCTGGCATGCTATCCCAGGTACCAGCCAACTGTCGCATGGCTTGGCGGCCAGCCGGTTGGCCAGCCTGCTGCTAGTCAGCCTGCAGGCCGCCAGCCGTCGGCTGCATGATCTGGAATTGGCCGCACATCAGCCCGGGGAAGCTACATGACTCCCAACGATAAGCCTTCCCGCCCGCCGCTGCTGGAAAAAGTGGGCAGCCACACGCTGCTGGACCCTCTGCGCAGCTTTGAGCCTGTCATCGGGCCATCGTCCCCCCGCTTGCATGAACCGCCCGAAGACCTGGCTGGCACAATGGATCTGGAAAGGCAACCCCTTGACTGGGCACCGGTCCCCCTGCCGGATCACCCCTCGCTGAAGTATTTCCCCACCATGGTGCTCACCACTTGCGAGACAGGTGCGCTTCTTTGCCATGCCACCGACCCCGCAGGCAGGCATTTGCCAGTCTGGTTGGCTCTGCTGGCAGCGGGAGCTGCGCCGGTCGATGCCGAGGGCAACCTCGACCTGCCCCTGAAGCGGGTAGACGAGCGGGTGATCAGCCTGTGCGTCGATTCCCTCCCCGAAGGGCGGGTGGAGGAATCAATCGCTCTCCTGGCCCATCATGGGGTGCGCCTGCTGACAGCCCAGTGGCCCCTGGGCCGCGATGGGCGCCGTGAGCCCACTTTTCGGCCTTTGCCGCTGCTGGAGCAGGCTCGGCAGCGCGCGCACGCCGAGCTGGATCCACTGCTGGGCGAGGCCCTGCATGCTTCGGCCCCTGCGGGACGTGTAGCCTGGCTGGAGGGCAGGCTGCGCCGTATGCACCTTCCAGGCTTGGGTCCGGACAAGGATTCAACCGATAACCTGCATGTGCTGGGCGTAGAGCGGGAGCACGAGCGCGATATGCTCCATCCTAACGGGGCTCGCTGTCGGCTGGACCTGGCGGTGGGTCAGCGCACGCCTGCTTTTGTGCTGCCGGGCTATGGCCGGGCACGGGATCTGGTCTCGTGGTATGTGCGGCTGCACCCCGCCAACCGGCTGGATCCTGAAAGTGGCCTGGTGCGAGTGGAAGCCACGCGGGGCTGGTGGGAGAACCATCAGGCCCCGGGTGTGGATGCGGCCAGTGCCTGGATGGTCCATCTGCGGCAGGTTCCTGCCGCGCAGGAAGGTGGGGCGGGCGACCTGCGCCCCCTGGTAGCGCTGCGGGCCGCACTGCGGGCTGGTTTGGGTGGGGTAGAACATCTGGCTGCCGAGCTGACGGAAGCTTGGGATCTGGCCACGAACGATCGGTGGAGTGCAAGTTCATGACAGAGCCGGAATTTGGTAAATCCAGACCTGATAAACCGGTGCGGGCGGCCGGCGTGGTGCTGCTGCGGCGGGGCGAGCCAGACGAAGTTTTGCTGCTGGAGCATGACAACCGGCTCGACTTCCCCAAGGGCCATCTCGAAAAGGGCGAAGGGTTTCTCGACGGCGCCCTGCGAGAGTTCACTGAGGAGACGGGCATCCCCTCTTCGGTCATTTCGCTCATGCATGGTTTCAGTCACACACTCAGTTACACGGTGGAGCATCGCAAGCACCCCGGCCGGATGGTAACCAAAGAGGTGGTTTACCACGCCGCCTGGCTGGAGGAGCCGGATCATCCGGTCGAGGCAACCGAGCACCAGGGCCACCGCTGGGTGCCATTCACCCCCCCCTTCAATATTCAAAAACAGACCATTGACGAGGTGCTCAGCAACCTGGCCGGGTGGCTGGCGAACCAGGGCGGCTGATCGGTGTGGCAGTCAACATGCCAGATAAACCCCGATGGTCCCGGTGCGGAGCCCGCTCCCGGTGCTGCCGGAGCGGCAGCAGGGTGGGGTTGCCATGCGAACGGCATCTTTCTGTTTTGTGAACCGGACACGACGGATATTCCTGGGTTTTCATGTCAGGGGAAAAGGATAAGTGCACAGCCCGCAGCTTCAGGTCTCGCTGTTATCAAACAAAAAACACTCCCCGGGTAGCCAACGCCTCCCCGGGGAGCTGATAACCCTTCTGATTTTACAGGGATAAGGGTGCTTGAAAAACCATCGCAAACCGACTGTGGCATTTTCCTTTAACTATTGGAAAAAGTGATCAGCTTCCGCACTGGTCAAGGAAGCAGCGCATGGCCAAATCAAGCTTCGCATCTGTGTCGTATGTTCCGGCGGCAATTTCCTTTTTTATACGAGCAACAAGGTGCCAGCGGATTGATTTCGCTACAGACTGGCCCTGTTTTTTTTCCTGGCTGTTCAAAGTGTTGCTTGTTGATCGTACTGGAGTAACTTCCGGTGTAGCCAATGCAGGCAAAGGACGACGGATCCCAGGAATAGAAGATGACATGTGCATTTTCATAGGAATCATTCCTCACGCTCGGCACCGGGTAGATGTGATGGACCCGATACTCAAGTTTACGCCAGAGATAAGAACCTGACAAACGAGCCCGAATAAAACGGAAGAAGAAGTGATGAATCTTCCGTTGCGATCAGCTCGAGGATTGTTTTGGGCAGCCTGCCCTCCACCTCTCCTACCTTTATTATCGACCTGTCTGGAATGGTTCATGAATGAAAAAGGCAAGACTGTAAGGAAATTCAGGAGTTACGCAGTTGGGTCAAAATGATGCTGTTTCGGGCGAGACAGCAACAAGCCAGGAACCTTAGGCTGAGACCAAAGGTTTTCAGAATGCCAGAATTTGGCACCTGCGTAGCTCCTGCTATTGAAATGACATTATTATTGATGTGGATGCACGTTGCGAATGATTGCAGCCACAAAAATAGCTGGATCATGCTTTGGAGGCCTTTTCCTTTTCCTCCTCCTCAGCAATCTGTCCGCTTTCGGCAGCTATCGTTTGATTATCAACTTCTGGCAGGATACCCGACTGGGTTAGAAGGACCGCGCCAAGAAATGCCTCGATTGAAATCAAGCCTTTGAACATCGCTCTCTCCTTGAAAAATTAGCATATGGAACGGGTTATTTTGGCAGGTCAATTCTTGCCCTGTAATTGGGGCGGCTTTCCAGGTGGTAGGTGATTCTCGCGGAAACAGATGTTTTGTTTTCACCGGAAATCTGTTGAAGCAATGCAATGCATTTTTTCACCTCGCGGTTCTGTAAGTGGCCAACAGGCATGCCTTTAATCCGTACCTGGATGGGATAACGGTTTCCAGGGTCGTAGGGGAGCTCGGCCAGTTCGGCTTCCATCTCCAGGTGATTGCCGAGCAGGTTACCTCCACCGCAAACCCTTTCAAGATTCGCCTGGAATTGATCGACGCCGGCAACTTCACAGAGGAAATTTCCACATCCGGCAAGTTTTTGCACCGGGGGTTTTTTCCTGCGTTTAGCGCTAAACCATGTCAAGAGTTTCATCCTGCTTCCTCCAAGTAAGGTCGGCTCAAATACGGGCGGAGGCAGGGCAGGTAAAGGCGGAGATCGGAGTATCACGGTGATGTAATGCAATGCCTTCGCTGTGCAATTCAGGTAACTATTTGGTAAGCGGCTTTTTCGGTAAGCCTGCTTGGGAGGTTTGGGGGATTTGCGTGAACAATTCGCAATGGGGGACCAGCGAAGCCCGGGTGTATGTCTATCCACGGATGATTTTCCATGCGGATTGATCCCATGTCGGCCTTCGTTCCATGAAGTCAGTTGGCTTGTCTGGCGCTGCCACTGGCGGCTGGTTACCGGAGTAGAGTGAAGGGGGCCACACAGCGGATGAACTCCATGCAGGCCAAGTTTTTTTCTGTTTCTGACCCCATGACTTTCCTTGATATAGTGGCGTGGATTGGGGGACTTGGTTGGCCACTGGGCGGGATCAGGAGAGCTGGTTCGCCCGCTCAGGTAGTTGTCAAGGATTCCTTGGGGGGCAGGGTGGATTGCTGGCCGAGGAGTCCATGACTGGCTGGAGCAACCTGTCACCACTTTCCTGGTGTGGACTGTCTGGCGCTGCTTTGCTGGCGGTATGCACACTCGCCTGGGGTTGGGGTTCGGGCGAGCTATGGGGTAACGAGGGCTTGCGTGCCCGCGTAGCCGCCGAGATGGCCAACCCCGCCAATCGACACTCCTGGCGTGTGCCCCGGCTGGAAGGGGAGCCGCTGCTCACTAAGCCGCCCCTACACTACTGGATCGTGGCAACCCTGGGGCGAATTACCGGGCGGGTCGGCCCTTTCGAGGCGCGCCTGCCGTCGCTACTGGCTGGAGTGGGCCTATTGGGATTGGCCTGCTGGCAGGCCCGCCGATTCGCCGGATGGGATGCCTTGCTGGCCACCCTGCTGGTGATGCCCTGCTCCCTGGCCTTCCTCACCCAGGTTCCTTCGGCCGAACTGGATCTGCCCCTTGCCTTCTGGGTATTCGCTGCCCTTTTTTGCCTGGGTCGCCAGGTGGATAGCTGGGCCGCCAACCCGGAGGGCTGGGGCCTATGGTGGTGGGGTGTGGCGGCCTGCGGCCTGGCAGGTTTCCTCAGTAAATGGACGGCACCCGTCTTTGTGCTGCCAGTTGTGGTGGTTTGTCTGGCCACGGGAGGGCGCTGGCGCATGGCCTTGCTACCCGGGCCCTGGTTGGCCCTTCTGGGGGCTGTGTCTTGCGCCGGCCTGTGGCTCAGGGCTGCCGCCAGCGAGGTGGGATGGCCCCAGTTGCAGGGGGCGGTGGTGGAGCGGGAAGGCTTGCCGCACCTGTCGCCCTGGCACCATGGTCGGGCCTATCCCTTTCAGGAATGGTTGACCTATCCGTGGCTGGTGCTGGCGATGGGGTTGCCCGCCATGGCCTGGCTGTGCTCCGCCTGTTTCTTGCCACGGAAAACGCTTTGTCAGGCCCTGCAAAGTACCTGGATCCGGTTGCTGGTTTTGGCGGTGGTGTTGCCTCTGGTCTTTTGGACGGTGGTGCCGGGCCACAAACCGCGCCATGCTTTGCCGGTGGTGCCACCGCTCGCAGCTTTGGCAGCCTTGGCGGCAGGGGCTTGCCTGGCCAGGGCCACGGGGCCAGGAAGGCGAGGTCTGCTGGTAGCCCTCTGGGTGGGTGCCATGCTCTGGATGGGTGTGAAGGTGGTCCGGGTAGAATGGCTCAACCGGGAAGCCATGGCCGCTCATGCCCCCACCCGGGTGGCCGATCAGGTGTCTCAGGTGATGGGTGAATCAACCACCTTGTGGGTGGCAGGCCTGCGCGACGATGGGCTCCTGCTGGCGTTGGCCCAACGGGGGATTGCTGTTTTGCGGCTACCGGGACAAGTGGGTAGGCAGGCCGGTTGGTGGCTTGTCCACCCGGAAGAGCAGGCACCCGTATCTGCTGAGCGATGGCTGGAGGTAACCGATCAGCAGAAGCGGTCCATTTGGTTGCTTCGCCTGTCATCTAACGATTCGCAGTCCACCGGGCCGGCAGGCCGGTGATGATGACTCTGAGCCAGCCATTTTTTTCGGCTTGGGTGGGTCATTTGGGAATTCTGGCCGGCCCCCTTGTCGGTAGCATCGGCAGAGGGCGTAGAATCGGAGTGGCGATGGCCAGAATCTTGATCCGCCGGGTTTGACTGCCCTTGTGGCTGGTGCAAAGGTTGCAACAGCCCAGGTCGCATTGCGGCTGGGGTACGCCTTGTGGTTTTTCCCCTAAAGGCAGAGCAGGTGCACTAGCCGGAGTCCAGCATGGTTGCCCTGACCCAGCTTCTGAATTTTCTTGCGGCTTGCACCCTGGCGCAGGCCCCTTTGCCTCAACCGGCCGGCGTGGCCAAGGTGGGCGAGGCGATTCCCGGGCCCTTTCATCCGCTTGTTCTCAACGGAGATTTGGCGGACCGCTACCATTGCCCGCTGAGTGATTTTGGCGGTCGGCCCATTGTGCTGATCCTGGTGCGCGGCACTGAAGTTTCTGATGCCTGGAAGGCTAATCTTGCCACACTCAACACATGGCAGGGGAACCTGCAAACCCTGGGCATGCGGTCCATGGTGGTTTATGTGGATGATTCATTCCGTGAGCCACTGGCGCTGGCCAGCATCGATAAACGCCGTGACCTGCAGAGCAAGATGAAGGGTCTGCTGGGAACCACCAAAGAAGACCCATACCCAAACTTTCCTGTCTGTCTGGATTCCGGTGATTTGCTGAGCCGCTACCCGATGCCTGAAGGGGTTGAGGCCAGCGTTCTGCTGGTCAAAGGGTTCCGGGTGGTGGACCGGGTGGATTTGAACCCGGGTGATGCCACCGGGGCGCGGATGGAAGCGGTTCTAAAAATGGCGGAGGCGAAACTGGTCGACAAGAAATTGCTGTCTCCCCCCAAACCTCGCCTGAAACCACGGATTGAAGATTGAAAAGCGGGGGATTTTGGCGGATTGGCAAACAATCACACCCGTAAACAGCACCTTTTGGGAGGAGCTGTTGTGCGGGTGTCTTTCTTTCCGGCACGGGACCTGGATTTTCAGGAAGGGGCCATTTATTCGCCTTCGGCGCGGCCCAGGACGGGCTGTCCGTTTTCCCTCTTGATCCAGCCATAGGCGGCAACCGAGTTCTTCCAGAAATACTTTTCCGCCGCAGCCTGTCCCTTGCCTGTGAAATACTCCCGCACAACAGCCAGCACCTTGGGATACTCGCCAACTGTGTCGCTGTTGGGCCAGTCGCTGCCATAAATCACGCGGTTTTCACCAAAAATGTCCCAGATCTCGTCGAGGCGATCCCGATAGGCATCGAGATTCTCGGGAATTTGCCCTGCAATCGGCCGCAATACCGCCGAAACTTTAACAAAAATCTGGGGCCTCTTGCCGAGTTCACGGAGGTTCGCCTTGTACGCTGCGAGCGCTGTGGCTTGCTGGGGTGGGGTCAGTTTCGGCAGGTGGTCAAGGACCACACGCAGGCCAGGGATCCTGTCGGTTAGCCGGACCAGGCCAGCAATCAGATCCGCATCCGGATTTGCGGTATCCATGACAAGTCCGGCGTCGGCCAGTGCCTTCAGGTCGGCAACGACGGCGGGCTTGCCACCGTCCCGGGCGAGGCTACGATCCCAAAGATTGCCGTAACGGATACCCCGAAACAGCGGATTACGGCGAAAACGATTGAGTTGTGCCTGGAACACGGGTGTGCCCGGCTCGAGGTTGCCTATTGTGCCCACAATGATTGTGTCTTTGGCGGCAATGTCCAGTACCCACTGGTTGTCCTCCACAACGGTGCTGCACTCCACCTCGATTGCGCCCCGAATTCCCAGCGGCACTGCGATCTTCCGAAAACGATCGGGCAGGGCAGTCTTGTAAAGGACGGCGTTGTCCTTGGGCGGCCAGGGTATGCCTTCTGGCCGGGTGGGGTCGAACAAATGAATGTGGGTGTCGATGATGGGAATGTCGGTCGGGGCCATGGGAGCTGCTTCTGTCGGTTGAGGGTTAGCCAGGCTACCCGCAGCCGCAGCAGCGGCCGCTAAGGAACCGGAGAAATCTCGCCGGGAAATCGTAGAGGGCTTCATGGAAATCGTTTCCTCAATCTCGGCTGTGCGCCGGCCGCAAGTGAAAGGGAGTCCATTTTTCGGGATAAAACCGGTTCAATCGTACCATGCGGCCCTGTTCATAGCCAGGAAACTGGAGGATCAGGGCCAGTGTCTTTCCATCGGGGAGGTTGATCCGGGGGCCTTTTGCTATCGTAGGAAGGAGGCGGCGGGTCTCATTCCCCCATGAACGACTCTCCGGAGCCGATCTGGAACGGGTGGGGCCAATGTTCGTTTCGGCTTGGGTGAATCATCCGGCAGGCAGGGTTTTGAATCATGAAAATCTGGGCTTGGTTGGTTGCGATTGGCGTTCTGGTGCTGGTGATCTTTGGTATCACCTTCATGTCCAACTACGATCCGGACCAGGGCAAGCAGGCGTTGCCTACCATGCCGGGCCCATCCATCCTGACTGGCGCAACCAGTCCGGAGCCTGAATTTGCCACCAAGGTTTTTCCCCTCGAAGAAGCTGACTCCATGCTTCAGGAATTCCACAAGCCTGGCTACCACGACTACTGGCTCACCAATCCCCATGACCAGGTGATTCGTTTCGGTCTGGAAGGGAAGAAGTGTACCTGCACCTCGGTTTTTTATTTCCCGGTCCCCCAGGGGCATCCCTATTGGAGCGGTACCGGCAAACCCTTTATGAAAGAGGGCAAACCCGATTTGGCACGCTTGCAGGTAGCCCAGGGCGGGCTCGGATTTCTCGAGACCGAAAAGACCCTGAGCCCAACAGAGTTGACCAACCGCAACGAAGCGGTGGAATTGCAGCCTGGGGAAGTTGGACTGGTCCGCATGACCTGGAAGAACGAGAAGCAGCAAAAAGATGTCATGACTGCCACTTTCTGGCTGGGGACACAGGAGCAAAAACAATTTGTCAGGCTGGAGGCCCGTATCAACACCCAGGCGGTGCTGCTGGTACCGGAAGCCGTTGCTGATTTGGGCAACCTGAGTGCCAATGGCAAACCTTCCGTGGAGAGGCAGGTGGCTATTCATTGCCCCACACGCGCTAATCTCACCGAGAAGGACCTGCGGGTAGCACTCACTTCCTCGCGTCCGGGCAAAGAGTGCGTGGTGATCAAGGAGGTTCGCAAAGCCACTCAGGCCCAGTTGCAACTCAAGCGCAAGGAGACGGAAAACCCGCTCGAATCTGTCTTTTTTGTCACCTTGCTGGCAACATGGAAACCGGTCGAGGGCGGCCTGCCTGAGATTGGTCCGCTGGTTCGCCGTCTGGAGGTTTCCACGATTGCGCCAGATGTGGCGGAATTGGCCCGGTACGCCAGCCCGGTGAGGGTGACTTGCCGCATTGAGGGGGATGTGGAGGTGGTGGGTACCGATGATCGTGGCTATGTGTTGCTCAATCGCTTTGAGCGTCAGGACGGCACCCGTACCGCTGTGATCCTTGAAACCCGGGACCCGGGCCTGACTCTGGAGGTGGACAAAGAGCGCTCGCCAACCTTTGTGCAGGTGGAAATCGATAAACGGCCCAAGGTTTCGGGTGAGCGGTTGCGGTGGGAGATGCGCCTGGTGGTGCCACCGGGCAAGGTTTCCGGTGATTTTCCACGGGCAGAGGGTGTGTACCGGGATTGTGCCGTCTTTCTGAAAATTGGCGGCGAAAAGCCCCGTTCCCTGCGCATTCCCATCAGTGGACGCGCAGACAACTGAGACAATCATACTGGCAAGACAGGAAGGGTTGAATCATGCGCGAAGGAATGGATTCCGTTGAGCCCAAAGGAATCGGCTCTCTCAAGCGTGTTTGGTTCAGCCGCCTGCTGGCTGCGGCTGGGGTGGCAACGGTGATTGCCGCCGCCGGGCTGGGTGGCACCTGCCTCGCCCGGTGGATGCGGGTCCAGCCAGTCACCGCCGTGGGCATGGTTGAGCCCTGGGGCAAAATGGCGGCTGATTTGCAGGCCTGGGATAAACCGGATCTTGCTTTGGTTTTAAGCGGTGAGCAGCATGGTTATATCCTGCCCTGCGGTTGCTCGCGACCGCAGATGGGTGGCCTGGAGCGGCGCCAAAACTTCTTGCGTGTCCTGAAGAGCCGGGGCTGGCCCGTGCTGGCGGTGGATGCGGGCGATATTCCCCAAAAGGGTGGCCCGGTGAACCTGGGCAATGAGCAGGGGCTGATCAAGTACCGCTATAGCATGATGGCTCTCAAGGAGATGGGTTACCAGGCGGTGGGGCTGGGTATATACGAGATGGGGCTGGGCCTGTTCAAAACCCTGGGCGAATACGCGCTGAATGATACGGCGCCCCGCATCCTGGCCGCCAACCTGAAAGACGCCGCCAACCAGTATCCCGACCAGACCGCAGCCTGGCAGTCTGTTAAGGATGAGCGGTTGCCCTGCAAGGTGGGCATTGCTTCTGTGGTGGGGCCGCGTGTTGCCGCCGTTAATCAGGACAAGACCGTGGAGTTCACACCCGCTGCTGAGGCGCTGAGTGCGGTTCGCAAGGAAATGGACGCCGCCAGCATCACCCTGCGCGTGCTGGTTTATCAAGGCTATTACAGCAAGGCAGCGGCCAATGAGGAACCTCGCGAGGTGGAGGGTGTGGCGAAAGCCTTCCCGGAATTTCAGGTGATTTTGGCGTTATCTGAGGAGGACGAACCATCCAGTCAGGCCACGCGTATCCGCCATGCGGACGGTCATGAAACGGTGGTGGTCCGCGTGGGGCACAAGGGCAAGCACCTGGGGGTGCTGGGTCTGTGGCTGGGCAAGGATGGCAAACCCGCGACCAGCAAGTATTCCCTGGTTCAGATGTCGGAAGATTATCTCACACCCGAGGGTGCTGAAAAGGAAAACCCTGTTGCCTTGCTGATGGAGCGCTACACGCGCGAGCTGGAGCGCGACAATTATCTCGGGCGGCATCCGCAGGTGAATCATCCCTTTCAGGCCGCCGAACCCGAAAGCGAGCCACGCTATGTAGGGTCTGAAAAGTGCCAGAAATGTCATGGCAACGCCTACAAGGTGTGGGCCGCCTCGGGGCATGGCCACGCCCACCAAACCCTGGTCGAAGCCCGGAACCCGGGCCGGAGGCAGTTTGACCCTGAGTGCATCGTGTGTCATACGGTGGGTTATGGCTACAAGGGTGGTTTTGCATCGCTGGAAAAAACACCCGCTTTGGTGAATGTCGGCTGCGAAAGCTGCCATGGACCCGCCAGCGAGCACATGAAGAATTCATCCGATCCTACCTGGCATGCGTTGATGAATCCGTGGAAGGCCGTTCCGGGCGAAGACGAGAAAAAGAAGCAGTCTCGCCTGCTCAAGGCTGACCAGTTTTGCCAGACCTGCCATGATATCGACAACGATGTCACCTGGACCAATAACGGTTTCTCCCGCAAATGGCCCAAAGTGGCTCACCCCACACCCGAAGCCGAGAAAAACCGCTAATTTGACGCCCGTCAGGCTGGATCCCGCATCATGGGAATGCCTGGATACCGGCAAACAATCATAATGCGGCACCCCGGACGGTTGCCGCCAGCGGATCCTTGGGAGATTCAGATGGCTCAGGAGTATGGCGATAACCGGGCGGAGGAACAGGCTGTTGACCATGGTGGCGCCATGTCCAGGCGGGGATTACTGGACCGGGCCCGGGTGGTGGTGGTGAAGGTGGGGACTCAGGTGCTGGCGGATGACGCGGGCAAGCTGTCTGCCGGACGGATTGCCGCTCTGGCGGCGCAGATCGCCAGGCTGGCAGGGCAGGGCCGGCGGGTGATTCTGGTCAGCTCCGGCGCCATCGGAGCGGGGGTTGGTCGCCTGGGCCTTTCGGGGCGCCCCACTGAATTGCCAGCCTTGCAGGCCTGTGCCGCGGTTGGTCAACCCTTCCTCATGACCGCTTGGGAAGAGGCTTTCACCCCGCACGGTATGCCCACCGCGCAGGTGTTGCTGACCGCCTCGGATTTCGATCACCGTGCCCGTTATCTCAATATGCGTAACACCCTCACCAGCCTCTTCGAGCTGGGCTGTGTACCGATCATCAACGAAAATGATACCACCAGCGTGGCGGAGATCCGATTTGGTGACAATGACACGCTGGCGGCCCTTGTGGCCGGGTTGGTCCAGGCCGATCTTCTGGTCCTCCTCAGCGGGGTGGATGGGTTGTTCGAGGGGGATCCCAGACTGGATCCCCAGGCCCGGAGGGTGGACTGGGTACCCGATATTGACGCGGTGATGGGCCTGGCGCAAAGCACAAAAAGCAGGTTGGGGACGGGCGGTATGCGCAGCAAGCTAAAGGCTGCTCGCCTGGCAGTGCTTTCCGGCACCGCAGTCTGGCTGGCGGATGGTGGTATGGATCAGGTTCTCGACCGCCTCCGGGCGGGCGACACGGTGGGGACGCTATTCGCTGCCCGGCGGGGAACAGCCCTGCCAGCCTGGAAGCGCTGGCTGGGTTTTTCGGCCAGACCCCAGGGCAGTCTGGTACTGGACGATGGGGCGCGCAAGGCGGTCCTTGATCTGGGCAAGAGCCTTTTGCCGATCGGGGTGGCGGAGGTTCAGGGCCATTTTGGCAAAGGATCGGTGGTGAGCCTGCGCGACAGGCAAGGAGCCGAGTTCGCCCGTGGCTTGTGCAATTTTGGCTCCACAGAACTGGAGAAAATTCGCGGCTTGCGCACCGAGCAAATCCAGAGGGTGGTGGGGGTGGTGGCCTACGACGAGGCGGTACACCGTGACAATCTGGTGCTGACAGGCGGGGATGGGGAACCTCCCGTGGTTGAATCGCCATGACCCAGGTGCTGCTATTTCTGCTCTGTGCCGGCGAGCCGGAAACGGTGGTTGGTCCCGTTCCCGGGCCGGTGCGAGCGCACCTTGGTTTGAGCGTTTTCTACACCCGTTATATCGCGGCGGGTGGTTTGCCGATCATTTCCACCGGCAAGGTTGCCGATGGCGGATTGCTGGAGGCCCGGACTATTGTTCTGGCGATGCTGCAAGGTCGAGAGGATCTGCTGGCAAAAATTGCCGGGAACAAGGTGCGTTTAGCGGTGATGGCACCAGATGAGCAAACCACCGATGTACCCGAGCATAGCGATCTGAAACCGAAAGAGTATTGGGATCGGCGGGCTCGAGGTCTGGGCGCGACACGGCACCGCCCGGCGGTGAGCGTGGGTGAGGAGAATCTGCTGGGACTACCCGGCGACCGGTACCCAGGCGAAAGCATTCTCATCCATGAATTTGCGCACACCATCCATCTGATGGGGCTGCGCGACCTGGAAAAGGATTTCGACAACCGTCTCCATGCCGCCCATACCGAGGCCAAACGGCTTGAGCTGTGGAAAGGGACCTATGCTGACAGTAATGACGAGGAATATTGGGCGGAGGGGGTGCAGTCGTATTTCAACGCCAACAGTCCGAAGGATGGCAAACAGCACAACGGCATCGATACCCGCAACAAGCTGCGCACTTTCGACCCCGTTCTTTTTTCACTGATCGATGGGGTGTTCCGGCAAAATACGTGGACTTGGCCAGGTAGGCCAAAGCAGAAGGGATGATCTGGGTGGTGAATTGGTAAAAAATGCCGGGGTTTTTCAGAAGTACCCGGTACGGAGGAAGTGGAGTATCGGGTCGTTAGCCATGCTCTCGGCCAGTTTTGGCCTTGCCATAAAATAGGCGAAAAATTTAAAAACAGCTCCTGGATCCGTTTGCAACGGTGCCCATCCCTCACGCCTCGCATTCTGGGGGCGGAAAAAACAGCCTCACAAAGGGCAACCATGATGGTGTCTTTCTCAACCCGTTTGGCTCTGTTTCTCGGTGTTGCGAACAGCATGGTGCACCCTGCCGCGGCCCAGGATCCTTTCCAAAACCCCACCACCCGGTTGCTTCCGCCATCGTCCTGGCCTGATAGACCCCCCGCCCGCATTTATGTGCAGCCATTCCATTTGGACCCGCAAGTGGCTGCCAGTCTTTCCAATGATGATTCTCCCATTCCCAAGGGGCCTTTTCGGAAAGCCGCTGAATCACGACCCCGTGTTGTTGATGTTTTCACAGGCAATGACAGGAAAATGCCAATTGGTCAAAGTATTGCCAAGCTGGTGGCAAAAAACCTGACTGATAATGGTTTGCCGGTGGTTCTCTGGATGCAGCCAGGGCCTCCACCCCAGAATGGCTGGAATTTGACCGGCCAGATTGTGGCTCTGGATGAGGGGCATAAAGTGGCTCAAAACGTTGTTGGTTTTGGGGTGGGCAATAAAAAAGTAGCGGTGGATGTGGCAATTTCTGATCCCTTCACGGGGGGTGGCCAGCCGTTTTTCCTGGTGGACACATCCGACAAGGGAAGAAAAATGCCTGGCACAGCGCCTGTTGCCGCCATTGCCGGCTTCAATCCTATCGCCGTTGCCACCAAGATGGTGGCTTCCAATTCAGGCATGAAGGATATTTCGCAGCAGCACAAGATAGCATCGGAAATATCGGGCGAAGTGATTGCTGCGATGAAAGCGCACGGCCAATACCGGAGCAAATAGGGCGCCTGGCAAATGAATTGGGATAAAAATCTTTTTTAGTGCGGATTACCCGATTCATTGAACTATGGCTGATTCAGACCCCTTCCTTGAAGGCACGCACCTGGTCGCGGATGGCGCGTTCGGTGGGTAGCCGCTCCATGCTGCTTGCTCCATAGAAGCCATCGCAGGCTTTGACACGGGCCAGGATAAACCGCGCGTCCGCGGGCTCGGCAATGGGCCCGCCATGGCATATCGCCAGGCAGTCGGCGCGCGCAGATTTGGCCGCTTCAACGATGGCGCCCACATCGCGCACACAATCCTCCAGCGTGCGGGCGGTTTTGGCACCGATGCTGCCGGCGGTGGTCAGGCCCATATGGGCCACCACCATGTCGGCACCTGCCAGTGCCATGGCGCGCGCTTCGTCAGGGTTGAAGGCGTAGGGGCTGGTGAACATGTTTTTGCGGTGGGCGGCGGCGATGAGATCGATCTCCTTGTCGTAACCCATATCGGTCTCTTCAAGGTTCTGGCGGAAGGTGCCGTCGATCAGCCCCACGGTGGGAAAATTCTGGATGCCGGCGAAGCCCATGGCGGCAAGCTGGTCAAGGAAATGGTCTCGCAATAAAAACGGATCGGTGCCGCACACTCCGGCCAGCACGGGCGTGTGTTTCACCACGGTGAGCACCTCGCGGCCCAGCTCGACGACAATCTCATTGGCATTGCCGTAAGGCATCATGCCGGCCAGCGATCCGCGCCCGGCCATACGAAACTTTCCGGAGTTGTAAATAACCAGTAAGTCAATGCCGCCCGCCTCAGCGGCCTTGGCGGACAAGCCCGTGCCAGCGCCGCCACCGACAATCGGCACTCCCTGTGCCCGCATGGCGTGGAATCTGACCAGCATTTCCTGTCGTCGGCAACTCATGGGCCACTCTCCCGGGTGAATGGTTGAATGTATAGCGGTTCAGGCCCCGATTGGCTTGCAGAGGATCCGGAATTCCTCCACCAGCAGATCGGCAAAGGCGGGGTCGTTGATATGAAAGTTGCTCCGGATCAGACTGTGCTTGTCTGTGGGGGTGAGGAGCGCCTCCAGTTCACCTACCAGCGCTTCCAGTGCCTCAGGGTTGTGGAAAGGCTTGCCGGGAGCATCGAGCGCCGAGACTCCCCCCAGCGGCAGAACCAGAGTCCATCGGCCCGGGGCATTTTCCAGTTTCGCGGCAATCCAGGCGGCAATTTGTCGATTCTCTCCAGGGGTGGTGCGCATCAGTGTCACCTGGGCGTTGTGCTCATGGAACTGCCTGTTGTGGAACCGCAGGGGCACCGTCGAGCGCGCGCCAAAGTTCACCATGTCGAGCGCGCCCAGGCTAAGAACATAGGGAATACGCGCCTTAAGAATCGCATCCATGCGGGCAGGTCCTGCGCTGAGCACGCCTCCCACCACCTCGTCGGCAACCTCGGTGGTGGTGATGTCAAGCACACCTTTGAGCATGCCACCTTCGACGAGTTTTTCCATGGTTCGGCCGCCCGCGCCTGTGGCATGGAAGACCACCAGCTCGTGGGTGTTGTCGTTGAGGATTTCCCGGACACGGGTGACGCAGGTGGTGGTGACCCCGAACATGGTGGCGCCGAGCAATGTTTTTTCGCGGCCGGTATTCGCTATTGGGGGCATGCGGATCATGCCCGAAAGGGCTCCCACCGCGGTGTTCAGCACCCGGACAGTTATTTCGTTCAGCCCGGTCAGGTCCGCCAGGGCGGGGATCAGCACCAGGTCGGATTCGCCCACATAGCCACGGGTGTCGCCGCTGGCCAGGGTGCTGACTATGAGCTTGGGAACACCCAACGGCAGCGAGGTAAAAGCGCTGCTACACAGGGCGGTGCCGCCACTGCCGCCCATCCCCAAAAGACCGTCAACCTGCCCCGCCAGGTATTCAGCGTGCAAAAACTGTCTGAGGGCCAAGCTCATCGCCGCAATGGCCTGGCCCCTGTTGGCAATTTCCCATGGATACGGTCCTGGCTGGCCCGAAAAAAGATCCTGTGGCGAGATATCAAAGCCTGTACTAATATACCGGCCAGTGCTCACATCAACCGTCCGAGGCGAAAATCCCAGATCCCGCAACCTGCTGGCGGCAAAAGCCAGCTCGGCGCCTTTGGTGTCAGCAGTGGCGACAACCCAAACCATTCCCGGGGTTGCCGCTTCCAGCAGGGAGGGTGCAGGCATTCGTTGGTTCCTCGCAAACGCAAAAGGGTTTATCTTCGTCGTTCCATAGAATGACCAGTGAGACGGTCTTGCTTGTTGTAGTATGACATTGTTACGAGAATATTTGCCAGGAGTGCCCTGCCATGGTGAAAAGCAAATTTCTTTCCAGCGTATTCCTGGGCCTGCTAACCGTTGGCCTGGCGGTTTTTGGTGCGTCCCAGGCCCAAGCCAATTGGCACCGCCGTGGCCCCTGTGGCATTGGTTATGGCACCAGCTACGGTTACGGAGGCTTTAGCAGCTTCAGTGGCTATGGTGGTTACGGCTACCGCTCGATGGCCTACACCACAGGTTTTTACCCCCGGTTCGCCTACGGGAACTATTACCGTCCCCTGTACATGCCCTACGGCTATGGGGCCCCCCTGGGTTATTTTTCCTCGTATTACTCTTTCCCGTCTTTTGGTTTTTCGCCCCTGGCTTACGGGGGTGTTTGGTCATACGGCCCGGGTATGGGCCTCAGCCCGCTGTTTTTGCCCAACGAAGCCAAACCTGCCCCCGATGCCGAGTTTTTACCACCGCAGGCCCCAGCCCTGAAGCCCATTGACGCCCAGCCACTCCAGGCCCAGCGGCCTGAGAGCGACTTTGTGAAGACAGTTGTTACCAACAGGCCCCGGCCTCTGGTAGTTGCCAGCAGCCCGCTTGACCGTGGCCGGGCCGCTCTCGAGGCGGGTAATCCGGGTCTGGCCAGCAGGGAATTGCAGCGGGCTGTGGCGGCCGAGCCGCAATCCATCCGCTCGCGCTGGCTGTTAGCCCATTCCTTGTGGCTGAATGGCAAATATCGGGATGCGGCTACTCAGGCGCGCCGGGTGCTCGAAGATCCTACGCTGCGCCTGGAAAGCCTTGCAGATGCCGCACGGCCTCTGGCAGAAATGCCAGGCTGGCAAGAAGGCCTGCAGCGACTGCGGCAGGCCAGGCAGGCGTTCCGCGAAGACACGGATTTATTGCTGCTGGAAGCGCTGGCATTGCAGTCGGGCGAGCAGGTGGAACAGGCGGCTCCTTTATGGCAGCAACTTTCCGCCAACCCGGGTGACCAGTTTCTCGCACGGCGAATCCTCGCGCGCCTTCCCTGATCCTTCTGGCTGGAAA
Source organism: Planctomycetota bacterium (assembly GCA_003669555.1). GTDB lineage: Bacteria > Planctomycetota > Planctomycetia > Gemmatales > Gemmataceae > UBA6894. The sequence goes on along the minus strand of QWOS01000103.1, from coordinate 10,209 downwards.
CGATGCCCACTCTGCTTCTTAGCTCGGCCGACCTTACCCGTGGTTTTGACCGTGGACCCTTGTTCGAACACCTGCATCTGGAGGTCCATTCGGGTGAGCGTATCGGCCTGGTTGGCCCCAATGGTTGTGGCAAGTCCACGCTATTGAAAACCTTGTCGGGTGGCGAGCCACCCGATAGCGGTTCTGTTACCCGGCATGCAGGCGCACGAGTGGCCATGCTGGAGCAGCAGCCCAGCTTCTCGGTGGGAACCACCTTGCGGGAGGAGGCGAGTTCGGCTCTGGATGAACTGCTCAATGCCCAGGCCGAGCTGGAGCAGGTGGCGATTGAACTGGCCAGTCTGGTGGATGACAGCCAGAGACCCGCGCTAGAGGCCCGCTACGACCGTCTGCATACCTTGCTGGCGCATAACGACGCCTTCCATCTCGAGCATCGGGTGGAGGCGGTTCTGCAAGGGCTGGGTTTCCATCCCCGGGAGATGGATCGGGATGTGGAGACTTTTTCCGGGGGTCAGAAAAACCGTTTGCTGCTGGCGCGCCTGCTGCTGGCCGCGCCCGATGTGATGCTGCTCGACGAGCCCACCAACCATCTCGACATCGCCACGGTGAGCTGGCTGGAGGGGCATTTGCTCAACCAGCCGCAGGGCATGGTGATTGTCAGCCATGATCGCGCCTTCCTCGATCGGGTGGCCAACCGGATTGTCGAGATTGGGCCAGGTGGCCTGGAGAGCTACCCGGGCAACTTCACCCAATACTGGCGACTACGCCGCGAACGCCACGAACTGGCCCTGAAGGCCTACGAGCGGCAGCGCGAGGAGATCATTCGCCAGGAAGAATATATCCGGCGGGTGAACTATGGGCAGTTGCACAAGCAGGCTGCCAGCCGGCAAAAACAGCTCGACAAAATCGAAAGACTGGGTCGCCCGGTGCTGCGCGAGGGGCCCCGTATCGCCTTTGGCGAGGCGGGCCACACAGGCGAGACGGTGCTCGAAGCGGTGGAGCTGGGCAAGAAATACGCCACGACACTCTTCCGCAAGCTCTCCTTCCAGGTTCGACGGGGGAGCCGTATCGGTGTGGTCGGTCCGAATGGTTGCGGCAAATCAACGCTTTTGAAGATCTTGCTGGGCGAGGAGAAGCCTGATGCGGGGGTGGTGCGGGTGGGAGCCCATGTGAAGGTGGGGTACTACGACCAGCAACTGGCCTGCCTGCCCACCGGTTGTTCCCTGGCCGACGCGGTTCGCCCCCCAGACCAGCCCACCTACCCTGAGCAGAAGGTGCGCGATCTGCTGGGTTCGTTCGGCTTGCTGGGAGCCCAGGTCAACCAGATGGTTGACGACCTTTCAGGCGGGGAAAAAAGCCGTGTGGCCCTGGCTGGTCTGGCGGCTCGGGGTGTGAACACCCTGGTCCTGGATGAGCCCACCAATCACCTGGACCTGTGGGCCTGTGATAGCCTTGAAGAGGCGTTGAAGGGCTTTGAGGGGACTGTGCTGGTGGTCAGCCACGACCGCTGGTTCCTCAATCGGGTCACCGAGATGCTTATCGTCTTCACCGCCCCAGGCGAGGTGGAGGTGGTACATGGCAACTGGGACCTCTATGAACGGCTGGTGGCCACCCGGGCTGCAGCCAGTCGGGGAGATACCTCCCGGGACACGGTTACCACCCCCAGATCCGAAGTGGCCGATCCGGCTGCCAAACGAAAACGCAAGTTCCCCTTCCGCAAGGTGGAGGAAATCGAAGCCGATATCGACAAATATGAAGAGGAAAAGCTTGATATGGAGGCGGCTCTCGAGGATCCTGAAACCTACCGCGATGGCCGCCGGGCCCTGGAAGTGCAGGAGAAACTGGCCGATGCCCAGGAGATGCTGGCCCGGCTCTATGCGCATTGGGAAGAGGCGATGGAGTTGAATCCGAAGAAGTGAGGCTGGACGGCAATTTGCCGCTGGCCAGTGGAGGAGATTGCCATGCTGCCGCACGGTGTCACGGTTTATGCGGTTCTGGCGCTACTGTTCGGCGGGGTGGTGGCAGCCCGTTCCCAACCGGCGCCTCCCCATATTCTGGTCATCCTGGCCGATGATCTGGGCTATTCGGATATCGGTTGTTATGGAAGCGAAATACCTACTCCCAACCTGGATCGATTGGCAAAAAATGGCCAGCGATTCACCAATTTTTACAACACGGCGCGCTGTTGGCCCACCCGGTCGGCGTTGCTTTCTGGTTACTATCCCCAGCAGGTGAGGCGGGATACGGTGCCAGGGATCACCGCCGGAAGCCAGGGCAAGCGGCCGGTCTGGGCCCCGTTGATACCCGAGCGCCTTGCCACCGCCGGTTACCGTTCCTATCTGTCGGGCAAGTGGCATGTGGATGGCAACCCCGTTGGCAAGGGACAGGGGTTTGCCCGTTCCTGGGTGCTGGAAGACCACGACCGCAACTTTGCGCCGCGCCAAATCGCTGTCAATGGCAAGGAGGTGAAAGGACTGGGGACTGGCCGCAAGGATTTCTTCACCAGCACCGCCATTACCGACCATGCCATCGATTGCCTGGCTGATCACGCCCAAAACCACCATGGAAAGGCATTTTTCCACCTGGTGGCATTTACTTCTCCCCATTTTCCCTTGCAGGCACCGCCCGGAGACATCGCTCGCCACCGGGGTAAGTACAATCAGGGGTGGGATGCCCTGCGCGCCGCGCGGGTTGCCAGGCAAAAAGACTTGGGCCTGCCTGTCGTCAATCCTGCACCTTTTGAACGGAATCTTGGGCCGCCCTATCCATTTCCCAAGGCTCTGGAGGCGCTGGGGCGGGGCGAGGTGAACGCACCCCTTGCCTGGGAAAGCCTGACTGCGGAACAAAAGGTCTTTCAGGCTGCCAAGATGGAGGTCCATGCGGCGATGATCGACCGCATGGACCGCGAGATCGGCCGCATTATCGCCCAACTGGAACGGTCGGGAATGTTTGAAAACACCCTGGTGCTGTTTCTGTCGGACAATGGTGCCAGCGCCGAGATCATGGTGCGCGGCGATGGACACGATCCCAAGGCTCCTGCTGGTTCGGCGGAGACCTTCCTTTGTTTGGGGCCGGGCTGGTCCACGGCCTGCAACGCTCCCTTCCGCAGGCACAAGACCTGGAATCACGAGGGTGGCATCGCCACGCCCCTGGTGGTGCATTGGCCACAAGGGGTAACCGCCCCAAAGTCGACACACACCGCGGTGGGCCATGTTGTGGACATATTGCCCACCGCGCTCGATGTGGCAGGCGTGGCGTCTGGCCCGGTTCCCGGTGGTGCCCCACTAGCTGGGCGGTCGCTGCGGGCCGCTTTCCAGGGGGCGCCCCTGCCTGAAACCACGCTCTGGTTCAAACACGAAAAAAGCCGGGCGCTCAGGCAGGGGGCCTGGAAGATTGTCGCTACCTCATCCCGCCAGGAAGTGGATGGTCCTTGGGAGTTGTACCATCTCGAAAATGACCGGGGGGAGACCACCAATCTGGCGGACAGGCACCCCGAGCGGGTGAAAACCATGGCACAGGTCTGGACTGACCGCTGGCTGGCCATTCAAGCTGACGCAAGAGGGGATTGAGGCCAGCTTCACGAATTCCGGGTCTGCGGAGCGGGCCAGGCCAGGAAATTGCGCAGCAGCTTGGGCCCTTCGAGAGTGAGGAAGCTCTCAGGATGGAATTGCACACCAAAAAGAGGCCATTCCTTGTGCCTGACGCCCATGATTTCGCCCTCGGCGGTCCAGGCGCAGATGATGAAATCGGGGTTGTTCCAGGTTTCGCGCCGTATGACCAGGCTGTGGTACCGGGTGGCGTCGAACGGGTCGGACAGACCCGCGAAAATACCTGAACCATCATGGTGGATGGGGGAAACCTTGCCGTGCATGATGCGGCTGTTGCGCACCACCTCGCCACCAAAGCTGTGGCCTATGCACTGATGCCCGAGGCAAACACCCAGAATGGGCAGCTTGCCGCTGAAGCGCAGCAGCACTTCGTTGGAAATGCCTGCCTCTTTGGGAGTGCAGGGGCCTGGCGAGATGACAATCCGCTCGGGGGCCATCGTCGCGATCTCGTCGGGGCTGATCTTGTCGTTGCGAATCACCCGCAGATCCAGCGTAGAGTCGATCTCGCCAAAGCGCTGCACCAGGTTGTAGGTGAACGAGTCGTAGTTATCGATCAGCAGGATCATCGTTGTCTCTGTCTATGTTGCCGAGTCAGGCCAGTGACCCATGGCGGAACCGTTCCAGAAAAGGCACCGCCTCCTCGGCGGCTGCGGTGCGGTCAAGCCAGGAGTCAGAAACCTCCACCGAGAGGGAACCCTGGTAGCCGATGCGGCCCAATGCCCGGAAGAATTCCTCCCAGTCGAGGTGGCCGCGCCCCGGGGCGCGAAATTCCCAGCCGCGCCGCGGGTCACCATGGGGATGATATCCCCCCAGCAGGCCATGTCTGCCATCCTGACGCACTACCACATCCTTCACATGGACATGGAGAATGCGCTCGGGGAAACGCTCGATGAACTCCACCGGGTCGATGCCTTGCCAGACCAGATGGCCGGGATCCAGTGTGAATCCAAGCTCGGGGGCGCCGTCCATGGCCTCGATCACCGCTTCGGCACTCCCCAGGTCGAAGGCCATCTGCCCGGGATGAGCTTCCAGGGCATAGCGCATACCCAGTTCGCGCAACTCGGCCAGGATAGGGCGGAAACGCCGGCTAAAATCGGCCAAAGCCTCGCCCAGTTCTCCGTCACGGAGCCGGGGGTATCCAGTGATGCGCGACCAGATGGCTGAACCGGTGAAGCCGGTTAACAAAGGCGCCCCTAGCCTGGAGGCAACTCGGGCAGTGGCAATTACCTCGGAAACCGCCCGCTGGCGAATCCCCTCAGGCTCCCCATCACCCCAGACATATTCGGGAAGAAGGTGTCGCAAACCCCCATGCTGCACCTCGCAAATAGCGGCGCTCACACGGTGGCACGAGACAGCGGTCACTTCCAAACCTCGCCCGCGTAGCAAATCAGCACGGGCATCCAGAGCGGCGGGATCTCCCAGGCAGCGCTGGACCTCGAGATGGTCACCCCAGGCAGCCAATTCCACCGCGCGATAAGACCAGCCCGCAGCCAGACCTGCCAGCTCATCGAGTGGCAGATCGGACCAGGGACCGGTGAAAAGCGCCAGGGGGCAACCCATGAGTCAGTTCCCTCAAAACCCGCGGTCTATCACCCGATAACCATTGGCCCAAAGAAAGACCGGGTGACGAAGCAAAGGGCTGGCTTTACTTACCCGGTTCCCCTGTATTGGGGGAACCTCCACCCGTGGCTGGAGATGCAGGAGCATCCACCATGGAAAGGGACACGCCGCCATTGGCATTAGCCTTGGCGACCGGAGCCGGGGTGCTGACGGGGGTTGGCGGAGGTGGCACGCTTTCGGGCTCCTCATCCGGCTCGTCCAGATAGATTTCATTCAGGTCGAAACTCTCAATATCGAGGCGAAGGGCCAGATAAAGCGAGGTGCATGCCGACCAGAAAAACGAGTAGCCAAATCCCAGAGCCAGCAGCAGCGCCAGGTACAACCAGCCAGAGGCCATGAAGGCACCTGCATGGTTCCACCAGTTGAGCCCATCTTTGTACTTTTGCAACTGGGTGGCATCCACTTTGCCGTCCACCACGATCGGTGAGCCATTCACCGTGGTGCCGTCCAGCAGCAAGTCACGCCATCCGAAAGTCGTGGGGGCATGAACAAACAGGAAATCAGGTTCCCGCCCGGCCATGGTGATGAAGGGGGTCTGCGAGACGCTCCATTTGGCCATGTAAACGGCCAGCGAGCTCATGAAGCCCACCACGAAGATGGAGGCCGCACCAAAGAGCAATGCCTTCAGCGCGAAAAGGGCGATGCCCCGCGGGCGCTGGTAGAGATAGCTCACCCCGCGCGAAGTGGCCTGAATGAAATCCTCAGAGTCCACGGCCACAGTGGCGATCATCAGGGGCCAGGCCAGCAGTCCGACCAGCACAATGGCCATGCCGAAGCCAACGAGCAGGGGCAGGAACCAGCCCAGGCCACCCAGCAAAATATCGCCGATGACGGGGATCATGAACACCATGCCAAAAAGGCTCATCAAAACCAGCAGGATCAGGATCAGGAAAAGGGGCGTGAGCGGGGCCAGCACCAGCGAACCGAGCCGCTTCATACTGAATTGCAGCCCCTCACGCATGGAAATCGATTCATCCCGGGCCAGTTCCATACCTGCCATGCGGGCAATGGCACCACCAAAGACACTCCAGACCACGATGGTCCACAGGGCTACAAGCAGGAAGTAAATCTTTAGCCAGGTGCTGGCCTTGGGGTGGAACAGATAGGCTACCGGCCGAAGCATCTTCAGGACGGGTTCGATCAACACCGGACCTTGGTCTTTCAGCAACCAATCCAGAAACTTGTTGTTGTTCCACGAATCAGACGAACCGGAAACCAGCATGAGCGGGTTGGCACCACGATTTTCGCTCCAGGGCCAAGTGTTCAGCTTCCCGACCGGTTTTGGCTTGCCGAGCATTGCCCGAACCTGGTCGGCGCGCTCGGGAGTGATCACCAACTTGCCATCAGCCAGGGCTTTCTCAAAAGCCAGGACCAAAACTTTCCCCTGGCTGGCCAGATCAGGCTCGGCAGAGGGTTTGTCTCCCTGGGGTTTGCTAATGGCTACAGACATCAATCCGGCGGTTTTGAAGGAATCCATCTCGGCGGGTGTGCGGGCCACATCTTCCACAGAATAAAACTGGCCACCTTTGCCGAGACCGGCAGTCTCGTACATCAGATTCCAGGCTGACTGCTCGTCCTTGAAGCGTTGCCAGGCCCGACGGGTCGCTTCCTCCGATTTCACCTCAGTGGTTTTGGCATCTTCCTTGATTGTTTTTGCTTCTTTTTCAGCCGATGCGGCAGCCTCCTTGTCGGCTCTGGCTTCGACTACCTTGACAGCCGCAGGCAGATACTGGCCGGGCCATTCCGGGCTGGTTCCCCAAAAAGAACCAAAAATCAACGCCAGTAACCACCAACCGGTAGCCATGCACAGCACGCCCATCCCGGCCAGAATGATTTTTCCTGGCATGAGGGCGATGCGGAAGCAGCCGGAAAGGAGTTTCCACCCGGTTGCCCAAAGGGAAGAGGGGGTGGTTGGGGGGGTCTCTTCTGCCATGAATGCACCTTCCTCAAAGCAGGCCAACCGGCATAAAAACCAGCGACACAGGTCGACAGGCCAAAGCCGGCAAACAAAGCCGGGCCGTCCATCTGTTGGATCACATTGTTGGTTATAGCAGGAGAGAGAGGCTGGCCAAGGTGTAGGGGCCACAAGCGGGCCCGGCAGGTGGCAATTTTGCCCCGAATGACCACAAAAACCGCCCGATGGCTCATTATTGCCAACAAGAATTCCAATAAAAATAAAGGCAAAAAAAAACCAAGGCCGACTTCCACCAGAGGGGATCTGGGGAGAAGTCGGCCTTGGTGAGGGTGCTACCAGCGAAGTGCGGGTTTTTTCGATCAGAAGACCAGAGCTATTCCGGCTTGGAACCCACTAAACCACCGGGTCTGGGTATTAAAGGCAGGGTCTACCGTGCCAAAGTCGAAGTCGATGGGGTGCCTGGAGCTGATCGTGTTGAAGAACCCCATCGCATTGTAGTTGAACTTCATCTCGATGCCTTCGAACGGATACCAGGCGATGCCCACTTGGCCCGAGAGTTCGGGGACGAACTCGTACAGGGTTCGGGACCGTTTCGAAACCGGCCCGTAGTTCTTTTGCCCCAGTTCATAGCGGGCCCTGGCTTTGACGATATCGGCGAACATTGAACCACCGAAGGTCACATTCAGAGCGAAACCGTGCCCCATGTACCACTCGTTCTGGGCACCAATCTGCGCACCATACATCCGGTTGGACACGATGTTGGTATAGATGGCCTGGTTGTAGCCGTTTGACTCACCATAGATGTCGTAGTCGACAGCCCGCATCATGTACTTCTCCCACAGCCAGACAAAGCGGGGGCCCACCAGACCTGACAGGCGGTAGTTTTCATTTTCGAAAACCGGCACCCGGCAAAGCAGGTCGGCAAACTGGGCCCGCTGAGTGAAGCTTTGGGTGAATACCTCAGCGGCGTTCCAGATGCCGTAGCCAGCCCCTTTGGCCGCTTCCACGCCATTCTGAACCGTATTGGGGATGGATGCTCCATTGGAGTTGTACAGGTCTTCATTAGGGCCTGCATACTCGGGATAGAAGTTATACACCGGCGCCGACAGGTACGAGTCAGCGTAGTTGCTGCCGATCTGCAAGCCTGCCGGGATATTCGACGCCGAGGAGGTGTAGGTGGCATCGGCCAGCCACATCCAGCTTGCCGTGACGGTCACCCGGTCGCCAAAGCGCCAACCGGCCTCCACCTTGATACCGGGTTGCAGCGTACCTGGTCCTGACACCGATTCGGTGTTGAGGGCCTCGGTACCTGAGCCATAAAAGTGGCCCACAAAGGGTGCCACAGGGGCGTTGGTGGTCTGTCCCGTGACAGGATCGTAGGTATACGGCACACTGGCTGTGCCTGTCACATCGGTGAAGCCCCGGTAGGCTACACCTTGCTGTGATATCGGGTTGGTTTGTTTGTAGGCGACGAATGAGGTTGAGAAGAACAACCCTCCGTCTGTCCCGAAGTTGTCGGGTTTGTTGTGGTAGAGGGGCAGAGGCAGAATGGGATCGGCCATGCCAATCTCTTCAGCCCGCCCGGCTGTGGGTAACAGCCCTGTCAAACTTGCCGCAATCCAGGAAAGGCAGGCGAAAAACCGCCCCCTGATTCGCAATATATTGGTCGCTTCGCTCATGACACCCTCGCTAGTCAGGCCCTTGCCCGCTTGGCTTCGGCCCCTGTTTTCCCCTGGGACCGGGCGGCGAACTTGGACAGCCTGCTCCGCCTTCCCACCAGCACGGTTGCCAGTGGATGAAACGGAAACTATGGCCCACGCCTTAATTGATCGGTTGTGACGGGCCTGCAACTTGTGTCAGATTTACCCTTTCGTTCGGAAATTCCGGTCAGGTTGGTATTGCTGGCAGGAAATATGGCAGAAAACAGTCTTTTTTCTCAAGATCGACAATCCGGATTCTATAAGAGACGCGGTCCATGCCACTCCGATGCCCGACTGCCAGAGGGTTGGTCAGGGATGAAACGACATTAGTGATAATTAATAAGGGGGACCCTGCCAACCCCATGGACCTGTATGGCCCCTGGGCTACCGGGCAAGAAAAACCTCTTCTGGCAGCTGTATATCAGGCAAATAGATGGCTCCAGGTCCCAAAAAGGATGACAATGCCCTGTCAAACACTCGATCGGGTGCTTGGGATAACGCCCAATCAAGTGTGGTTGAATGGAGTTGCCGGGGGTTGGTTTGTGTTGACGGGCAATGCTTGCTGGTGACTGAAGAATTGGGAAGGGCCGATCCCAGGATGACTACCGAGTGGAAAATATCATGCCAAAAACCAAGTTACCTTGATTCAATGACGATTTGCTGTTAATTGTCAAGATACCTGCTGGTAGGCGAGCAAAAGGTTTGCCCAAGTATCAGTAGGTGAAGGAATGGTGATAGCTGGAGATCTTGTTTGGGTTTGGGCCTCGCCTATTTGCTGTTTCGACCCTCCTGCCGGTTATAATTTCCCGCGCGGGTCGTTTTTCGAATCCAGCTCCTCGTCGTCGGTCCATTACTGAACAGCACTTTCAGCTTGCCGCGCCTCATTGGCCTGTTGATTCAGGTTGCCGAGTCGAGGGCACCGCGTCGTTCTGGGATCCTGCTTCAGCAAAGTGCTTCAGGGTTCAGGTGGCTCTATCTGATGGTTTTTGAGCCTAGTGCGCAAGCCCCATAACGGGTGTTTTGCTACCACATGGCGGGGGAAGGTTCCAAGGTCATGGCTAAGAATATTTATGTTGGTAATCTGTCGTGGGATGCTACGGCTGATGATCTATTGCGGCTCTTCGAGCGCTTCGGAGCGGTGACGCGCGCCCAAGTGGTCATGGATCGCGAAACCGGTCGCTCACGCGGCTTCGGGTTCGTGGAAATGGCCGACGACAATGAGGCCACCAAGGCCATTGGTGATCTCAACGGTACTGAGTTCCAGAACAGGACTCTCACGGTCAACGAAGCTCGTCCTCGTGAAGAGGGCGGCGGTGCTGGCGGCGCTGGTGGCGGCGCTGGCGGCGGTCGTGGCGGCTACGGCGGCGGT
>QWOS01000068.1 GCA_003669555.1 Planctomycetota bacterium | reverse complement strand
GATAGACCGTCCCAGTGGGCAATTGAACTTTGTTTTGTCGGCCTCTGGTGTCGTAGCCCAAAACCGTGCGGTAGAAGTTTGCGTTTTCGGTACCTAGCGTGGTCGAGGTTGAATAGGTTAACCCGGTGAAGTCGAGATAGGTATCCTGATTGATTACTTGGCCGCCGGTGTTGGTGTAGGCACGAGCCAAAGATTCCAGTGAACTGATGGACTCCGTGCCGTTGGGTTTACCGCTCGTCACCGAAGGGGTTGCCGACATCGTCAAGTTTTCAGTATAGCCGTTGGTCCAGTCCTGACGAACGACCTGAATGGGTAACAACGGGACATTGTTGGTAGCGTCCCAAGCCAAGTATTGCCTCACTTCGTGGCTGGTATCTTTGTAAACCGTATAATCCACTCGTCCATTAGGGTAGGTGATCTTGGTCGCCCGCCCCAGCGAATCCACTTCGTACGAGGTGGTCAGGTGCAGGCCGGCGCCCGAGGGGGTGGACCAGCCGGAAGGCCGGTTGCTGAAGGTGGTGGTCTGCGTAGTGTCGACATCGGTGATTTCCTTCACCAAGGCTTTGGTTGCCTGATCGTAAGCGCGGTAGGTGATATACCCAGCCGCATCCTTGATCCAGATGGGCTGCTGGAAATTATTCAGAACCACCACTGCGGAAGTAGCTGCATTGGATCCGTTCTGAGCCGTAGTCACTGTGGGATTGGTGGAGGTGATGGATTCTAGTTGGCGGTTGCCGGTGACCCAGGTGTAGGCATTACTTGTGGTGATGCTGCCGGTTCCATCCGCGTTACGGTACACCGTGGAACTTGCTGGCAAGTAAGTGGCTAGACTGCTCACCGTTCGACTGATATAGGTTGTACTACCCTGAGATACATCCGAACTGGTTTCCCCTTGGCGAATGTTGGTCGAGGACAGGTACCCGTTGACGTTTCCTGCGGTGGAATCCGTCGCCGTGGTGGAGGTGCTGTAGGATCGGGTGGCAATTAGCCCGGATGAATCGTTCAGATACTGGTAGTTACCCGACTGGTTGTTGAGCAGGTCTCCTTTGGTCTCATCGTAGCCAGACACCGCAGACGGATTGGCGGTCAACACCACCCGGCCAGCATCATCGTACTTGTTGTAGGTGATCCATTCGTTCCCGGTGCTCACTTCCTTGAAGGATAGGAGCATCGGCTCCCCGGCGAAATTGCTGAACACAATATTTTGGTTCCCGTCGGGCAAAGTTTCGACGGTTTTCGTGCGCCAGTTGTTGTACCCGTTGGCAAAAGAACTGGTGGAATAGGCGTAAGTGTATTCCCCCAGGCCTCCGGTGCATACTGGACAGCCTTCTCCCTGGATGATGGCCTTGGTGACCCACTGGTTCAGGTTGTACTCGAAATTAGCATCGGCATACGCAGTGACCTGCGCATCGGTGGCGGTGTCCGGCGTGGAGTACACCCCCTTCAACCGCTCGTAAGAGGGCCCGCTGAAGACATACTTGAGACCACCTACATACCCGATGGAACTGGCGGTGGTGTAGTACCGCAGGTACTGGGTACTAATCACCGCTCCGGAACTATCCTTGGTATCGATGAATTTCAAATCTCCGGCATTGCCGTTTGAAGAGCCGGTGTCGTAGTAGCTGTATTGGGCCGAGCGGACCGTTTCCCAACTGCCCGAATTGACCTTCCGGCGGAAGGTCACGGCATCCACCTTGCCGGAGTTGGTACCGGAGGACAAGTAGGTGTAGGCAAACGACTCGGTGGTGGTCGTGGAACCCACTGTGGTGGCCTGCTGGTAGTCCGTCAGCTTGCCATTGCTATCGTAGGTGTAGTCCGTGACATTCCCCGCCGCATCGGTCCGGCGTTTGACCTGGCCCCTTTGGGCGGACGGAAGTGAGGTGGAAAAATCATAGAACTCCATCGTGTTGCCGACAGTGTCGGTCAGCGTGTAAAGGCCAGTGCCGGAAGAATAGGTCAGCGTATTTTGCAGGTAGTACCGGGCCGTGTAGACGCCGCCCGAGTAGTCAAACACATAGGTTTTGCTGGCCGATTCAATGACACCGATCCGGCTGGTGCTGTCTTTTACCAGGTACGGCCGAGCCCGACTCAGGATATTGTTGCCGTACAAATCCGCCGAACTGTTGCCCGGCTGGCTGGACCAAGAGAGTGCATCCCCCACCGGGGCGGAGCAGGTCGCGCCCACCAGGTCCCCACCCAGGGGGACATCGATGGAACCGTTGGCCCCAATGACACCCCCGGTAGTCCGAACCGGGTTGCCGCCGGCGGCGACTCCCGGGGCATTCTGGATCAAACCGGCCGGATCGGAACAGCTTTCCACCGGCAGCGTGGTGCTGGGGAAATTCAGATCCACCAACCGGATGGTCACGGAGGAAGGACTCCCCACGGTGCAGTACACGGTGGAAGAGATGGTGATCACGATGGTTTCATCGCCTTCCAACAGGTTGTCGGTGTAGGTGGGGAAGGAGATGGTGGTGGAGGTTTTACCGGAACTGATGCTGAAACCGGTGTTCCAGTAGTAGTCCACGCCAGTGCCGTTGGTGGCGGTGCCACCGTAGCTGAGGTAGCCGCCGCACGGGAAGGTGGAGGTGTTGGACAGGGTCAGGGTCAAGTAAACCGTGTCCCCTTCCACCACGATCGGCGTGGTCGTCGAAATGGACACCGATGGCGTGGTGGAAAAAGGCATGATCATGCCGCCACCGCTACTGCCGGATGGGCCGGCGATGGAGCCGGCATTGGCTCCAGAAGAAGCGAACGGGGTGAACGAAGTCAGGGTTTCCCCGGAGGACCATTTCAAAGCCAAGGCCTGATGGGCACCGGCCCCCTGGCTGGCCAGGATTTCAGCCGTGCCATCCCCATCCAAGTCAGCAGCCCCCAAGCGCACATTGGTATCCTGCCCGGAAAAGACCACTTGGGAGGACAGTGAAGTCCAGTCGGAGCCCGAGATGACCCGGACTTCAGAGCCTTTGTTCTGCCCATCACTGGCGATGATGTCCGCGAATCCGTCTCCGTTCACATCCCCCATGGCAATTTGCAAGCCTTGCGCGCGGGTTTCGTTGGGATCAAAAACATAGAAATTGCCGATCTCAGCCCCGTTGGATCCATCGAGGACCCTCACCCGGGAACTGCCACCCTTGCCGGCAGCGACCGCGATATCGGCGCGTCCATCCAGGTTGACATCCCCGGCCGCGATACGGAGGCCATCCCCCAGATCGGTTTGGTCCAGCGTGGTCTCCCGAATCAGTGCTCCTTGCAGACCACTCCAAATGCGGATTTTCTTGGGACCGCTGCCTTGGGTCCCGGCTACGATATCCCCGAAACCATCCCCATTGACATCGGCTACCGCGATCGACAGCCCATCGGTACCGGTGAACCCGGTAAAACTCCCTAACTTCCCGGGCATGGCTTTTTGGGTGGCCCCATCAAAGGCTCGGATCAGGCCGCCGGCGGTGGTTTGGGCGGTGACGATATCAGCGACGCCATCGCCGTTCAGGTCCCCCACGGCCACAACGACACCATCCTGATTGGTGGAACCAAAGGGAGAGAACTCCCGAATCAGGCTGGTGGTTGCGGGATCGTAAACCGCCACCTTGGATTTGGAGCCGGGATCCGAACCCACCGCGACCACACCCAGACCATTGAGAGAGGTTGCCACCCGGAGGGAGAATCCGCCCAAACCCTCCTGGTAGTAGCCCGACCAGGAAGGGTTGGAGGGAACAGGATCGGTCACCAGTGTGACACCGCCGCCGCTGGCCAATTCGAAATAACGGACTTCGGTATTGCCACTGGCGGTGGAAGTCACCGAAACCGTCTGCTGGGCCCCCACGGTTACCACCTCGACCGAAGTGTTGGTGGAATTCGTGTAAGGGGACCCGAAAAAGCTGGCTACATTTTGGAAGGACTTCCCATCGAACACCTTGGTGTGACTGCGTCCAGACTGGGCGCCGAGGACCACATCCGCAATACCATCGTGGTTGACATCGCCCATTGCCAGCGAGGTTTGACCGGCAAAACCGCTGAACCCATAGAAGTTTGCCAGGGTTGAGTTGGATTCCAATCCCACCACCCGGACATGCCCTGCTGAACCGGCGACGGTTGCCAGAACCGGGTTATTTTCCCCTTGGCCCAAGGCTACTCCCACCGCCCCCTTGTACGAACTGCCATAGGGCTGGAAGGACCGTAGGAAAGTCCCGGTTGGGGAGAACACCGAAACGGTGCCCGCCATGGTGCCACCCGATCCAACGACGATGCCTTGCTGCCCTCCCCCGATATCTCCGGCGGTTACTTGGATGTTGGAGGTTTGGCTGGCTCCGTACGCCAGGAAACTCGCGGTCACCGCGTGGGTGGCTCCATCCAGCACCACCACATGCGGGGCCCCGTTGATCGCGCTCGCGATAATTTCGGGGTCACCATCCTGATTCAGGTCTGCCAGGGTGACACTCACGCCCCCGGTGTAGGAACTGCTAAAGGGCTGGACCTGGCTCACCAACTCCCCGGAATCACTGTTGAACAGGCTCACTAGGGGAGCTGACCCGGAGGGGGCGCCGATGGCGAACAGGCGGCTGTTCATCACCAGGCGTTCTTCCAGTCGGTCGAGCACGGGCCGGTAATAGTCCACCGGGCGCCGGACACCAGGATTTTTGCGTGGAAATAGCCGGCCAAAAAACGTGGAGAGTTTCATGGTTTTCCCAGGTGTCTAGCAGCGATTTGAAATGCATGCCCGAAGCAGAGAAGGGATGAGGGGACGCCGCATGCGGCTCCATCCGTCTGCCTGACTAATTTGGTACTACGAGGAAGATATATAAGCAAGGAAAAATTTAAAAATAATTTTCATAGGTATTAGGTTGGAGAAATAAGTGTACGCGAACTACAAGCATTTGTGAGCAGTTTACAGATTAACGAATGCCCCGGAAACGGAAAACAAATAACCAAGAATAACCCCTTGGGTTTTCCATTTAAAATTGGGCAAAGGCACAGGCCGGAATTCAAGGGCACGAAAAACCAAGGGCTCAATTCTAAATTCCGTTTTTTACAACTTCCAAATTGGTTGAGGTTTTTGAAAATAAATCCAAAGTGATCTCCGGAAATTGCCATGGATGCTGGAAAAATCCATTCACAAAAGTTAATTAAAACCCAAGGCGTCGAAAATCGGGAAGGGGAATGGGACGGAAAGTCACTTTGCAGATAATAAGAAAAGCCAACAAAACTGCCGCCACCGGAATGGTTCGTGGCGAGGAGGATTTTGATGAACCAGTCGGATCAACGCGTGTGTTGTCCTAACACATCTAAAAGGAGATGTTGTCTTGACGAAGGCGGGGCCCGGCGTTGGATGAGATTAATGCGGCCGAGCAAAAGCCCGTGACCGCGAATAGTCGATTAAATCCCAATCTCCTTCGGCAGCAGAGGTATCCTGGCACAATCTGATAGAAACCTGAAAAAAGGTGGTTGACACCGTGCGGCATCATAGTCGGACGCCATCGATTGGTTTGGTTGCAACTACCACCCCTAACCTCACGGAGGTCACTCTGCAAATGTGCGCATAATCTTGGACGTTATCTCAAGATACGTGGGCACAACTCCGAAGAGGGTATCGATACCATCACTGCCCCGCAGGGTGTCGTTGCCGTCGCCACCCGAGATGGAGTCATCGCCGCCCTGGCCATCGAGGGTGTCATTGCCATCTGCACCAGACAGCAAATCATTGCCATCGCCACCAGAGAGGGTGTCGGTTCCGCTGCCACCGAACAGCAGATCATTGCCACCATTCCCCTCCAGCCTGTTGGTGCCATCCCCACCATTCAGGCTGTCGTTGCCGAGCCCACCCTGCATGCTGTCGTTGCCGTCGCCACCCCACAGCAGGTCTGCGCCCATGCCGCCGCTGAGTGTGTCGTTGCCCCCTTCGCCGTAGAGGGAGTCTGCGCCCGAACCGCCCGTGAGTTTGTCGTTGCCATTACCGCCCCAGGCAATCAGGGCAACCCCGCTGAGGTTGTTGAGGGTGTCGTTGCCAGAGCCGCCGTGGAACTCAATCCGGGAAACCCTGTTGTAGCTCCAGGAGTTTGCTCCTTCGGTTACCTTGATGGAATTACTGCCCATGGGGCTAAAAAGTGAGCTGACGGCCACATTGGATGCGGTGTTATCCGTGCGGATATCCAGCACGCCGGCGGAGAGGGAAATGCTGGCAACGGTGGGCGTAGCGCGAGTTTCGAGTTGTTCCAGGCCGGGGAGGAATCTCTTGTTCTTGCTGTTCATCGTTGACTCCGGGATCAGGTGCTGACTGGTAGAGGCAGGTGGGTTGATCCCGCCTCACAACACTAAATGCGGCGGCATACGAAAAATCGGACATGGATTTTTTATTATGTGGGATTGGCGGCTATTTTCCGGTTCAGGACATTTTCTGGACCTCCAGCATTTTTTCATTGCCAGGTCATGGAAAACAGCGTACCTTGCAGGTCCAACCCCAATAGGACTCAGATCATGCACCCACAAAACCTTAGCTTGCTGGTGACAGCCATTCTCATTGGCCCGATTATGGCTCAGGAGCCGCCCAAGCCAGGGCCGATCCGTGGTGACGAACCGGTGGCCAAGGCGTTTTCAGCAGAGCTGGCGGGTCAGGCGCTCGATTCCGCCTCGCTGCACTGGACGAAGCAGCGGAAATGCGGCACCTGCCACACCAACTACCCCTATCTGCTGGCTCGTCCTGCCCTGGGGGGGCAACCCGGGGCCAGTTTTGCCGAAGTGAACACCTTCTTCGAGCAACGGGTGAAAAACTGGGACCGTGGGCAGAAGGGTGATGCGCCTTTGTGGGACACCGAGGTGGTGGCCACAGCCGCCACCCTGGCCATGGCCGATTCGCGGCAGGGCAAGTTGCGGGCAGAAACCCGTCAGGCCCTCGATCTCATGTGGACGCTGCAAAAACCCGATGGCGCCTGGGATTGGCTGAAATGCGGTTGGCCGCCCGTGGAGCATGATGACTATTTTGGGGCGGTGTACGCTATGATTGGGGTGAGTCAGGCTCCAGAAGGTTATGCCCAGTCTCCCAAGGCCAGGGCTGGTCTGGAAAAACTGAGTGCCTACCTGAAAAAAAATCCGCCGGCAGAACTGCACCACCGCGCCATGTTGCTGTGGGCTGCTACCCGCCTCGACGGCCTGATGAGCGCGGATGAGAAAGCCGCAACCCTGACCCGGTTGCGTGAAGCCCAGCGGCCCGATGGCGGCTGGAATCTGGCCTCGCTGGGCCGGTCGTGGACAGGCAACGATGGCCGCAAGCCCGATCTGGCCTCGCCAAGCGATGCCTATGCCACAGGTCTGGTGGTGCTGGTGCTGCGAGAAGCCGGCGTGCAGGTTGCCGATGCCGCAGTGGTGAAGGGTGCCGACTGGTTGCTGGCGAACCAGCGGCAATCCGGCCGGTGGTTCACCCAGTCGCTCAACAATGACCGGCACCATTACATTGCCAATGCGGGCAGCGCCTATGCGGTGCTGGCGCTGGAGGCGGCCGGCAAACTCAAGCGCGAGGTCAAGGCGGGCGAATGATGCTTCAGGATGCTGGGGCGTGCGGGTCGATCTGCTCCCCCCAGCGCGGCATCAGGCCCAGATCGATATCAAACAGGTCCAGCAAGCGGCAAACAGTGTTGGTGATCGCCTCTTCCAGTGACTTGGGGTGGGCATAGAGCATGGGGACGGGCGGGGCAATGATGGCACCTGCCTCGGTCACCGTCACCATATTGCGCAGATGGATCAGGTTGAGGGGTGATTCGCGCACTGCCAGCACCAGGCGGCGGCGTTCCTTCAGCGTCACATCCGCTGCGCGGGTGAGCAGGTTGGAGGCGATACCGCAGGCGATTTCCCCCAGGGTTTTCACCGAGCAGGGCACCACCACCATGCCACGGGTGCGAAATGAACCGCTCGCCACAGCGGCACCGATGTCATCGATGGGGTACCAGGTATGGGCCAGGTCCTTGAGCGAACGCGTGCCAGCTGGCAGCTCCTGCACCAGGGTGCGTTCAGCGGCGCGACTGACGATGAGATGCGTCTCGAAAGGTGTTGAGCGCAGCAATTCCAGCAAACGCAACCCATAGGTCACACCGCTGGCCCCGCTGATCCCCACCACAAGCCGTTGTTTGCCATCCATCGGTTTCCCCGCTTTCTGAAATCATGATAGCGTCGCAAATAAAACCGTCAGGCGGGCAAATGCCACCAGACGGTTTTTTTGCGATAGAGGCGCATCAGGCGCATCCACAGGTTTTAACGAACCCGGAATTGATTGGCCCATTGGCCAGAGTAGGGGTTGTAGGCTTGCGTATGGGTAGTCACCCGGCCCGTGTAGGGGTTATAAGCCTGCTGGCTGGCCATATGGGTGCCGGTGAAAGGGTTCACCGCCGTGCCGCCACGCCATTGGGCGCCAGTGTAGGGGTTCACCGCCGTGCCCATGGTTCCCATGCGGCCAGTATACGGGTTGAAACCGGCAACCTGACGATGGAATGTTCCGGTATAGGGGTTGAAGCCCTGCTGGAAGCCAGTTACTTGCGCATTGCCCAGGGACGAACTGACCCAGCCCATCAGGCCGAGGGCCATGCATTGGAAACAGCGTTTCATGGTGGCATGCTCCTGTCGCGCGTGGATCACTTTGGTTCGGGTTGCCCGGCGGGAGCCTTGATGGGCTTGAGGACAGGTTTCCCGACTTCGTTCAGGTTGAGTGAGCCCCGCAGTTTGAGATCGCTGCCAGGTTCCTTGCCTGGGTCGACAGTGTAAAAATGGATCAGGTTGGTGGAATTATCAACCACCATCAGGTTGGTGATGTCGGTGTCAACCACGGTGTAGCGCGGACCACCACCCACAACAGACTGGTTGGCCTTGGCTTCCGGCTGCCGGACCAGTGCGAAGGTACAACCGGCGACTATGCCTAAAAGAACAATACGGCCCATCCATGAAACAAAGCCCTGGCGCATGTCCAACTCCCGATTCGTTGTCTGGCACCCGCCACTGGATGCCACACCTTGATTTTAGTCAAGTTTTCTTGACAGGCAAACGGGCTGGAATTGAAATGCGGCGGAAAACCAGCATGGTTCATGAGAGGAAAAAATAAATATGAAAAAGTTATAATGAAATCGGTCTACACGGCTTTTCCATGCATACCATGGAGGCGGGAAGCGAAATGGGGGACGGCCCCGGCAAGGGCGGGCGCAAGACACATCAGGCCCGTAGATCCCTGTTGGAAAACACTTTTTTGGCTGGCCTTTTGCCGGGTAATGGATTTCCCAGGGGTATTTCCCGACGGGGAATGAGCCATGATGCGATTGATCAATAGGCGCCAATGGATGCCGATGCTGGCCGCGGGCATTTTGTCAGTGACTGCCTGGGGCGGATCCCAGGCTTGGGCGCAGGGTCCAGGCCGAGGGGGCGGCATGGGCGGGATGAACTGCCATGGTATGGGCGGCATGAACAGTCGACCTGGCATGGGAATGGGCGGTCGTCCCGGTATGGAAATGGGCGGCATGCCGGGCATGGGTGGTCGCCCCGGCATGGGTATGCCTGGTATGGGTGTTCGGCCCGGCATGGGAATGCCCGGTATGGCTATGCAGGGCATGGGCGGTATGGGCATGAACAATATGGCCATGGGTTACCGAGGCCGTTAAGGGATTGTCCAGGCTGGCGGACCCCGCGCAACCCGATTGGCTGGGCGGGGTCCATTCTTCCGGGCAAAGCACAGAAGAACGGGGTGTTGGAAAGCCTGTGATGGTTGCCATGAAATGGCACCAGTGGGCCGTCGCTCTCACGCCCGACAGTCGCCGGGCTCCACAGGAGTTGACAGTGGAAACTGTCACGGAGTTTTCCCCTCGGGAGTGTGTTTTTGTCGATGGCAAGTGGGTTCAACCCGCAAGCCGGTGAATGGCTACCCCCACGGTGGGCTTCGCCTCCAGGCAGGTGGGGCAAGACGGTCGCCGTGATTTTTCAGGGGCTGGCGGGTTTTTGTCGCAACCCCTGGATGTTGGGTGGCCCCTGGAAGCGTTTGCTTTCCCAGCCGTGCCAGACGCCAGCCAGAATCAGCAGGAAGCCGCCGGTGAGGTAGGCAGCCTCTTCGTTGGGCGGGATCATTCCCAGAATGATCAGGATCACTGAGGCAAGCATGGCAAACACGGCCAGTGGGCGAAACCAGATCCCCAAATGCCATGGCCCCCAGGTCACTTTCCGGTAGTGGATCAGTCCCAGCATGGTTGGCACCATATAGGAGATGGATAGGAATAAGGCAGAAACCAGAGTGATCAGGGTATAAGTCTCGTTATGCCAGGTGAAAGCCAGGGCGCTCAGGCAGATGACGAAGATTGCCGCGCCGGGTGTTCCATGACGCCCCACCCGTCTGATCAGGTGGGAGCAGGGCAAGCCGCCATCCCGTGCGAAGGCATAAAGCATGCGTGAACTGGCGGTGACAGTGGCCAGTCCGCACAAGAACTGGGCCAGTGCGATTGATCCCACCAGAATCAGTACCAGCCAGGGTGGCAGCGTGGCGATGAGGGTACTGACAAAGACCGTGTCACCAGCCGCTGCCGCCAGGTCCATGTCTGGCATGGCGAGTACCACAGCGCTGAGCATCAACCACCCAAAGATGCCGGATACCACCACCGACCGGACGATCCCCTGGGGCACATGGCGGGCCGCGCCGATGGTCTCCTCGGCGGCATGGGCCGAGGCATCGAAACCGGTCATGGTGTAGGCGGGCAGCAACAAGGCCAGGAAGAAAAGCCAGGGGATGTTGCCGCTCGCTGGCCAAACCGGGTTGTCGCCCACGGGTAGGCCACTGTAATTGGTGAAGCGGATCAAACGGCCAAAGTCCCAGGTGGTGACACTGAAGAGGAGGGAGACTGTCAGTATGAGGGCCACACCCAGGATCCACCAGCCGCTGAAGTCGGTCAGGCGGGTGGTGAGGCGGACGCCGCGGTGGTTGATCACGCCCTGGCAAAACATGATTCCCGCCACAGTCAGGTGCTGGATCCATTCCGCTGGCTTGGGCGCATTTTCCGGATCAATCAGGTGCCAGGCACCGAGGACAAACTGGTAAAATCCGACATCGATAGCGGCTAGCACCGTTGCCAAACCAGCGATATTGAACCAGGCGGTGCCCCATCCCCAACCCTTGCCGCCCAGGATGCTGGCCCAGTGGTACAGGCCGCCCGAGGTGGGGAAGGCGCTTGCCACCTGTCCCATGGTGAGGGCCACGGCCAGCGAGAACAGGCAGACCAGAGGCCAGCCTAATCCGATAGCCGCTCCACCAATGGCACAGTAGCCAATATGGAACGAGGTGACTCCACCCGCCAGGATACAGATAATGGACATGCTGATGGCGTAGTTGGAAAAGCCGCTCAGTCTTCGTAGCAGCTCCTGGTGGTAGCCCATTTTTTCCAGGGTGCGGATATCGTCGGCAATGTCCCGGGCATTTTCCTGATCGCCATTCGGTGTTGTCATGTGTCAACCTGTTGGTGGTGGCAGGGTGAACGGATCACCCTGGGGTAAATTTTCCCTGAGACCGACGCCGCTCATGCCGGCTGCCCGTAGCCCGGCGGCCAGGGCCAGAATGCGCGGGATAGCCTGATCCACCGGAATGCCACCGGCATGGATGTTGGAGATGAGATTGCGATGGGCATCGGTGTGGCCGGGGCGGGGCCGCCAGGCGAAATAGGCGGAGAGGCTTTCGGCCGTAGCCAGGCCAGGCCGTTCGCCCAGTAGCAGTATCACCACTTCCGGGTTAAGCAGTTCACCCACACCGTTCAGGATACCCACGCGGCAATTGCGCACCACGAAAGGCCGGCCCAGGGTCCAGCCGGCTTCCAGACCCTGGCGCATGAGCTCGGGCAGCAGCGCGGGTACCTGAGCCGCCACCGCCGTGGCTGAAAGGCCATCGCCCACCAGGATTTGCAAGTTTGGATTGGGCGGGCAAAGGCGGCTCACCTTGTCACGGGACGGTGTGTCGAACTGGCGGCCAAGGTCGGGACGGAGCAAATACTCGTCCCGGTTTTTTGCCCGGCTGGTCACCTCGAAAAGGTCCAGGTCGTGGACCATCTTGCTGGTCAGGTCTTTTTCCAGATCCAGTTCGCGCCGGACCGCATCGATGGCGGCAGCATGATCCAGCCGCAATTGCAGTTGGGTGGCGGTGCGGTAGCAGGGTCCGGCAGCGCCGGTCAGCAGGCGGGCCGGGGTTCTGTCAAGCAGGCGGGTGATCAGTGAGCAGTCTGGATGAGTGGCCAGTGGGTGGTTGCTCATTCTGTTTGTCGCCGCCAGCCGGTACACAGGCCGGTTGCCAGTGATTCCGTGAAATGTTTGCGGCATAACGGAATATAGCGGTTGTTGCCGCCAATTTCCACCTGGGCTCCCTCCAGTTCCACCCGGCCCAGGTCACCCACCCGCACCACCATGGTGGCCTTCCGGCCACACACGCAGATGGTTTTCAGTTCGGCGAGGGTGTCAGCCCAGGCGAGCAGGGCTGAACTGCCGGGGAACAGATCGCCCCGGAAGTCAGTGCGTAAACCGTAGCACATGACCGGGATATTGGCCTCATCGACCACACGAGCAAGTTGCCTCACCTGGGCCTGACTGAGAAACTGGGCCTCGTCGATAAGCACACAATCGGGACGCGGATGGAGTTGGCAGCAAGAGGCCCAGAAATCAGTGGCCAGATTGAAAGAAATGGCGTCTTTGGCGATACCAATACGGGACGATACTCTGGCAGGCTTTCCGTCACCGCTATCGAGAGTGAAAATGAGGGACAGCATGCCCCGTTCATCGTAGTTGTGGGCGGCCTGCAGCAGGGAAGTGGACTTCCCGGCATTCATGGTGGAGTAGTAAAAAAACAGCTTGGCCATCGGCTTCCCCCTACAGATTCATGACCCCCAGCCCTGTCAGGGGCCAACCGGTTTTTCAGCAATTCCGCGACAAGGCAAACAGCCTCAGGGAAAAAAACAAGGCAAGGAAAAGATACCTGACTCAGGTACTTTGCCCTGTCTCCACCAGCCGGTGCGTTGGCACAGGCCGTCCGGGCCGGAAGCTGCGCAGGTTTGCCAGAGTGGCGCTGCCACCCACCGCCAGCGCCGCCACATGGGTTCCCCGGGTCACCAGTTCGGCCAAAGTCTCTGGGTCGAGTGCCACGCGGGCGTTGAGGATCAGATCCACTTCAGTAGCCTGGCGGTTCGCTGGCTGCGACAGCCTCGGTTCCGTGCTGTTATCGATGGAGTTGGCCACCGCGATAGCTCCCGCCCCCTTCACGGTCACTTTCAGGTGGGCGGTCTCGGCGTCATGCGCGGTGAGCAGTGCCTGGATCGACCGCACCAAACCAATGGCCAACGCATCGACATCGAAAGGCTTGTCCGCCCGCACCAGACCCTGACTGTTCAGCCAGCCCAGATCGGCTTCGCCCTGGGCGTAGATGTCATAGTCTACCTCCATGGTGCGTGAGCCTGGCACTATCTCGGCGCCTTCCAGTATTTCCACCAGGCGCGCAAAACCGGCACCGGTATGGGCGGATACGGGCAGGATAATCCGGCCGGGGAATTGCTCCTCCACCAGCCGGGTGAGATCTGTTACCTCGTCAGGGGGCAATTCGTCCACCCGGTTGAGCAGCACCAGGTCGGCTTCCTCGATCTGCTTTTTGAAAATATAGGCTGCCTGGGGTGAGAAGCCGGCTTTTTTCTGGTTGTTCAGGATACGCAACCCATGGCCCGGTTTCAAAATCACAGCGTATGGCGCAACCCGCAAGGGGTGCTGATACACCCTTTCCAGCGGGCGCAGCACCGTGGCAACCAGGTCGGTGCAACTGCCCACCGGTTCGGCCAGCACGATATCCGGCAAATTGCCCTCGCCCAGTTTTTCCATCACGCTGGTGAGTTCATTGAAGTTGCAGCAGAAGCATGAGCCTGCCACCTCGCCCACTTCCAGGCCCTGCGAACGGAGGGTGTGGGTATCGACCAGATCGGCCGCCTGGTCGTTGGTCACCACCACCACACGCTTGCCCTGAGCCTGGTAATGACGGGCCAGCCGGCCCACCGTGGTGGTTTTACCGGCGCCTAAAAAACCACCCACCATGATGAAAAGTGGGGCTGTTTCTGGTGTTGTCATAGCATGGTACTCCCGGATTGGTGCGCGTATTTCTCGCGCAATGCTGGCTGGATCAGTTTGAAATAAACACCACCACCCAGGCAGGCGCCAACAATGGGCGCAATGATGTAAACCGTGAGGAAACCGATACCGTTGGGCCCTGGCAATGCCACGGTCCCCCAGCCGGCAAAATAAGATACCACCCGTGGGGCGAAATCCCGGGCCGGGTTGAAACAGGCCTGGGTGAGCGGGCCCAGCACCGAGATGAGCACCGCCACCGTCAGGCCAATGACAAGCGGTGCGAGGTGGTGCAGGCCGGGCCGGTCGGGATTGACCGGATCAGTCACCGCAAACACCACCAGGGCCAGTAGCAGGGTGCCCACCAGTTCGGCCATAAAGGCCTGGCT
>QWOS01000102.1 GCA_003669555.1 Planctomycetota bacterium | reverse complement strand
TCCGCAAAAACAGTTACGGCAACGGCAGCGAGAGGGGAGCACAGACCCAGGCTGTAATGATGACCATCATGCCCACCCTCAAGATGCGCGGACACAACCCCCTGCAGATCCGCGTGGATGTTTTGAAATCCTATGTCCGCTCAGGAAAACTTCCGCCTTTGCCGACAAAAATCATGGCAAACGGCTGAAAGGTTACCATTTTTCAAATGGACGGTAGGATTTTTTTACGATGATAACCTTGTTATTTCGCCCATTTACGAGTGGTACAATGTGATTGCCACAGTCGTTGGGGTAATTGGCATTTATTTTGTGAGCAAGTGGTTTTTTTGGAGTTCATTAAAGAAAAATCTGGATCAAGGCAAGTACAAGAAGGGGATGTTGACAGAAAGTGCATGGGGTTTTGTTTTTATTTGGGGCATGACATACTTTTTAAGCGGGTGGTTTTTTCAAGCGTGTTTGCCCTCTCATTTGAAAGCGATGGCCCCAGTTTTTCCGAGCATATCCTGGTTTGGTTTTGCAGGGACTGCGCTGGCGACTATTTATTATTACGAGAATAAAGAATGTAGGGATATTGTTGGCTGAGCATAGAAGGACCGTACAAATGTGCATCTATAAAGTTGCAAATTGCCTTGTGGTGAGATCGTATCATTTCGTATGGCCTGGGAACCTTTTAGGCTGGATGTTGATGCAGTGAAAGTTATTTTCATTGCATTTTTAGTATTAATTTGATCTGGATAGTAGGCAATGATAGCCATCGTCTTTTAAACCAGTTCTATGGCCGAATTTCTCTGGCTCCCACTTGCAGTACCTTCTGCCTCTGCCCCCGACCGCACCCATACCCCTCGGCAGTGTGTTTTCCCCCCCCATGAGCGGCCTCTGGGAAAAAAATCACCTGGTGGAAAATATTGGAATCCTGAGGTGAAGAAGGATTGTCCATTGGTACTTACAACCAGGGGTAGCCAAATGGGGCACCCGATTGACAAGGGCCATTGCCATGATGACAGAGGATGAAGCTCAGGATGCCTGGATGTCCGCAGGCGGGAACGATCGGGATGAAATGGCCTGGGGGATGTTCTCCTACCTGGATATTCCCCCCGCGTTTTGCGGGAGCGGCACCGGTGGTTTCACCTGGTTCTCGACCAGGGATGAGCTTCTGGATTTTCTGCAGACCGTGGTTCCGGCTTCTATCCGCATGGATGATGAGGACAAGGAAAAGGCCCTCGAGGCGTTCAAGGCAAAGCTGGCTGCGGCCCCCGAAGACCTGGAAGGCTTCCGGTCTGTGGTGAATGACGAGCTGGGTGGGCATATCCAGGTGGACTGGATGGGAACCCTGGAAGACCTGCGCACCGGGGACCACCCTTACGCGATTTACCTGAGAGCGCGCTTCCACACGGACCATGATGAGGATTTTGACAAGCCTTTTGACAGAAAAGGGCCCGTCAGGATTCTCCGGAAATACGGGACCGCCATTGAGTCGGATGAGAAAGAGGATTTTGATGAATTCATCAGCGTGTGGGGGGCATGATTGAAATTCCGGGTTGTGTGCGGGACCACGGATTGGTGGAAACGGCGTTCCGAATTCAAATTACGGGTCGCGTCGCTGGTGTTTTTGGAGTGCGGAGCAGGAGGTTCGGTCGCGGCAGCTTTTCCCGCGGACCTGCTCGCGTTTTTCAAACACCACACCATAGTGGGTTCAGACGATAAACTGGCTGCCGAACGGGTCCGGATGACCAATTCCTGCACCGATGAGCTGTTCGCTCTGCCGGTGCGCCACCGCGGTGCGGTTTCCCGTCAGCCGGTTGGTTCTGGCTCCGGAACGGTTTGAGGACGAGGGGGGAGAAACCACCGCTTTCAGGAAACAGGGGGATGGCTGCAGGCTGTGCTCATGACCTGCCTGCAAATCCGGCCTCCTCCTGAAGCAAACCCCCTTTGGGCCTGGCTGGAAGCCGATTGGCGATACCCCATGCCAACCGCAGCCGGGTTTTTCTCCCAGCTTTTCCTGACTGCAGGCATGGGGATGAAGATTTTTGAAAAAGACTATTTTCCAGCAAGAAAAGGGATGTCAGGGAATTGCCGGGAAAACCCCCTATCATTGCTAGAATAGCGCCCCCAGTCCAAAAGTCCGGGGTGCGGAGCCCAGCCAACGCCTCGAGACTGCACCATGAGCCTGAACCGCACGCAATTCCCGGCCGACCACCGTTTTGAAATCCGCCCCTCCACCATTCCTGCCGCTGGCAATGGTCTCTTTGCGGCGGTCAATCTGGCCGAGGGCGAAATGCTCGAGGTGCTGGGCCACCGGGTGCTGGCTGAATCGCTGGAGGACCGCTGCACCTCCTTCGCCGACAGCCATAAGTTCCGTGTGGGTGATTTTCTCCTCATTCCGTTTGGTCCGGCCGGCATGGCCAATCACAGTACCACCGCCAACCTGGTGAAAGAGATCCACGGGGAACGGGTTTTCCTCAGAACCAACCGGGCGGTGGCTCACGGCGAAGAACTATTCCTCACCTATGTGGCCAGGGCGCTGATTTATTTCCAGGTCGACCAGACTGCCACCTGATGAACCGCCCGGGCATGGGGGCAAGCCTTCCAGCCAAAAACAGGTTGTTGGCCAGGCAATGGGCCGCCGGGAATGGCTCGGGGCCTCCCGTCCGGTGGTGAAAGTGCCTCCGTTGGCAACAGCAGGCGGTGGATGCTATGCTGAAAGGCAGGGCCAACGATTCACACCACGAGCGGCGCCATGATCCCTGAAGACCTGCTACAATTGTTGCGCTGTCCGCTGGACACAACCGTTACCCTGGAGTTCCAGGAAGAATCGGCCGCCAGGCTGCCGGCTTTGCGCTGCACGCGCTGCTCCTTGCTATATCCTATCAGGGACGAAATTCCCTGTATGCTGCCGGAAGATGCTATTCTGCCAAGCGGCTGCTCCGACCTTGACCACCTGCCGTGTCAGAAAGCGGCTCGAGCCGCCCAAAAGGCCGGTAACAAAAGCTGAGTTTCCCACGGCTGGCGGGCTGCACCATGCTGATTCCCAGACCTGTCCTGCTCCTTGGCACCTTGTTTGGCCTGGGCGCCCTTGCCCTGGCAGCGGCAACCCGGCAGGACGGTTTCCCATCTCCCCAGGAGCAGGATCGGGCCACTCTGGTGCGGCTGCAGGTTGGCACCAGCGGCCCCGAGTTGCTGCGGCTGCTCCGTAGCCACGCCGGAAATCCTGCCGCGGTTGCCAAAGCCGGGGAACTGATCCAGCAACTTTCCAATGAAGACTTCAAACTGCGCGAACAGGCCAGCCAGTCGCTGGTGTCGCTGGGTTCCCCTATTCTCAGCTTGCTGCGTGAGCATGTCCGTGACGCCGATCCCGAGGTGGCCCGTCGGGTCAGGGATGCTCTGGAGGCGATTGAAGAATCGGCCTCGCCAGCTATTTTGGGAACCGCCATACGCCAACTTGCCACCCTGAACCCCCCCGGCACCACGCAGGCCCTGCTCGATTTGGCCCGAACCAATGGCGATCCCCTGGTGCTGATCCGGGTGGAGCGCGGTCTTGCCAGCCTGGCTGGCACCGGGGAGGGCCGGCAGGCATTGCTGGCTGGACTCGTCAGCGACACCCCCCGGGTGCGCTGGTTGGCCGGCACCGCCCTGATCCCCGCTGAAGCTCCCCGGGTGGCCAACCTGCTGAACGATCCCGAACATGCGGTGCGCTGGCGGGTTGCGCTTGCTTTGGCCCGGTCTGGCGCCCCGGCTGGATTGCCTGCCGTCGTCAATGCCCTGGATCTGGCTGATCAGGCTAGCGGCTTCGAGCTGGAAGACTGGCTGCACGAGGTGGCCGGCGAACAGGGCCCCACGCCACTTCCCTGGCCGGGTGACCCCAAAGGCCGTGCCGTTCGCCAGCAGGTCTGGCGACAATGGCTTGCCAACAGGCCGGCACCTGCCGTGCCGAAAGACCGCACCCTCACGGTGCTGCTCGACGACGGTATCATCCGCATGCTGGGCCCCAACAACCAGACCGAGTGGGAGCTGAAAGAGATCGGTTTTCCTCTCGATGTCGAACTGATGCCCGGGGGGCGGGTGCTGGTGGCGGAACATGGCGCCAACAAGGTGACCATCCGTTCCCGTAAAAACGAGATCCTCTGGGAAAAGGAGGTGGACATGCCACTCGCCGCCCAGCGTACCGCTCGCGGCACCATCCTCATCACCAACGCCGGCGGCATGGTGGAGGTGGACGGTGCCGGGGCAGAGCGCCGGCATCCCGCCCCCGGGCAGGGCGATGACGAAACCACCATCATGAAATCACACATGCTGAAGACTGGCGAGATAGGCCTGGTCACCCAGCAGATCAATCCCGGCGGCAATAATATTGTTCCCGGCGCGTTTTTCGAGAGGCGCGACGCCGATGGGCGGACTCTCGGACGGATTCCCGTGGCCCTGGCGACCAGTGGCGGGAGGGTGGACTGGCAGGCGAATGGGCATGTGCTCATCCCGGAACTGGAGCGCAACCGCGTGGTGGAATACGATGCGGCGGGCAAAGAAGTCTGGAAAACCGATGCCGAGATGCCGGTTTTTGCCATGCGCACCCCCCGCGGCACCACCGTATACACCTCGCGCTCAGCCAATGGCGCCCGTGAGGTGGACACCACCGGCAAGACCCTCTGGTCGTACAAGACTGATTCCCGGGTGACCCGGGCCATCCGCCAGCCCTGAGTGAAAAAATTACCATTGCCACCCGGCTACCCCCCCTGGATCGGCCCCCGGGTGCACCTTTCCACCCCTGTTTGTAAAAAGTACCGGGTCAAAAGGGTTACTTTCAGGGTGTTTTCAAGAAATTCATGTCAATTTTGCCAGATCCGGAATTTTCTACCATTTTTTCCTTGACACCATGGCCAAAGAAAGGCATTAGCCCACCCATCTGAAGCCGGTGCCAGTCGCCGCGGGGGCGGAGGCGGGAAGCCGGGTCGGATGTACTGCCAGGGTAGGAAACCCGGGTGGTGCCACGGGAAGGGGATGCAAGGTCAGGCTATGGAGTGGAAATGTCGTGAAACGATATTTCGACTGAAGTTGCCAACCTCGCCGAACCGAACCAAAAGGGGGGGATTCTCCGCACAACGGGGATCCCGCATTGTAGGGAAGCGGTAAGCAAGCCACGGGAAGATTCGGAACCATCCATTCGGGCGTCACGGGATGTCGGGCCACCCTGTCAGCAGGCTGGACCGACACCCCGGGCCGTCGGGCCCCTTGACGGGTCGCGGGTGATTCGATTGACCTCGGGGATGCTGGACCAAACGGGGGTATGCCGGCTATGGCTACGAATGTTGATGTGGATGTGGCTCGTCTCTGGCAGGAATACAAGGTTCATCCCACCACGGAGACCCGTAACACCCTGATGGAAAACTTCCTGCACCTGGTAAAATACAATGCCGAGCGCATTTGGGCCAGGCTTCCTGACGGTGTTGAACTGGACGACCTGATGAGTTCGGGCGTTTTCGGCCTGATGGACGCTATCGACGCCTTCGACCTGGAGCGAGGTGTCAAATTCGAGACCTACTGTGTGCCTCGTATCCGTGGCGCCATGCTCGACGAACTGCGGACCATGGACTGGGTGCCCCGCCTGGTGCGCAGCAAGGCCAGCAAGCTTGAGGAGTCGCGCAAGCAACTCGAAGCCAAGCTGGGCCGCCCGCCTTGCCCCGAAGAAATGTCCGAAAAAATGAATGTCCCGCTGCCTGAGTATCTGAAAATGGCCAGCGAGGCCAGCGCCGTCACCCAGGTGAGCCTGAACAAGAAATGGTACGAGACCGACAGCTACAAGGATGTCCGCGAGATTGATGTGGTGGAGGACCGCAAGGCCACCGACCCCACATCCAAAATCCAGAACCGCGACCTCATGAAACTGGTCACCCGCGGCCTTAACCGCAACGAGCGACTGATCATGATCCTGTATTATTATGAAGACATGACGATGAAGGAAATTGGTGCCACCCTCGACCTGAGCGAATCACGGGTCAGTCAGATGCATTCCAGCATCGTGACCCGGCTCCAGACCCAGCTGGCCGCGCGTCGCAGCGAATTCGATTTCTGACCAACTGTCTACCGGGCTCCTGACGGGCCTGGTGACAACAATCAACCCGGGAAAGCAAGGGGGGTGGGCTGGGAGAGGCCCGCCACCCCTTCTTCTATTGGTGTCCTGTCAAATGAGGCCGGTTACCGTCGCGGGCGGGAGTTTTCCTTGATGATCCGCAGCTCCACGGCTTGTGGCAGCGACTTGTAAAAGGGGTCGAGCGGGTAGCAACCCGAAATCAGGCCGTTCCGGGGTGCGGTGGTGCAGTCGCTCAGGGTGCGACAAACCCGCTTCCTGTCCGGGACGAGGCCCGCCTCCAGATCCAGTGGCAATTGTGGGTAGCTCAAAGCCAGCCGGCCCAGACCCACCATGTCGGCCATGCCGCCCGTCACCACGGCCTGGGCCACCGGGCCGATCCATTCCTGCAGGTAAGAATAGGCCGAGCCCACCCACACCAGTCCGGGCACTCGTCGCTTCAGGGTGGCGGTCGCCTGAATCTGTCGGGCCACACCCCGCAATGGATCCTCCGGGGCAAGATAGCCGTCCGAGGGGGGCTGGGCAGCGGGCCGTTGCAGGTGGGGGTTATGATACGGGCTACCCGCTGTGGTGCAGATCAGCTGAACACCGGCATCGCGAGCCATGGTCAGCCAGGCCGCCGGCTCATCCAGACAGAAATAAACGCCATCCCCGCCGAAGGCATACGGATAAGCGGCTCCGTCCCAGGCCTCGGCACGGCCCACGCCACCCGGCCCTGGTCCGAATGGAAGGCTATCGTACAGGCTCAGGCGAACACCCAGCCCCAGCCCCGGGGCCACCGACCGCAACCCCGCAGCCACCGACCGCAGGAAGCGACAACGGTTCTCCAGCGTGCCCCCATAGCAGCCGGGCCGGTCAACCGCACTGAGCAACTCATGGCCCAGATACCCATGACAGTGCTTGATATCCACAAAATCGAAACCAGCCCGGCTGGCGCGCTCGCCCGCCACCACAAAGTCGTCGACCAGGCGATCCAGGTCGGAGTCGGTCATCACCCGGGCCGGTAGTCCCGAGGCCACCCGGCGATCGAGGAGCGGATGCCGGTAGGCGATCCAGGGTTCCAGCCTGCCGCCAGCATGGGGACGGGACCAACGGCCCGAATGGGTCAGTTGCAGGCCCACCACCGGTTTGGAGGCAGCTCCCCGCACCATCTGGTGTTCATGGATCAGCTCCTCGCGCAGCGATGCCAACTCACCCAGCGTCTCTTCGATTATCACCAACTGGTTGGGATTGGCGCGGCCATCGTGCCGCACTGCCACCGCCTCTCCGCCCCAGATTAGTCCGGCACCACTCTGGCCAAAGCGCCGCCAGCGACGGCGGGTGAACTCGGTGGGGCGGCCTTCTGCCGTCCCATCCCACCCCTCCATGGGCAAAATGGCCCAGCGGTTGGGCGCGCTGCCCGATCCGGTCGCCAAAGGCGTGGACATGGGACCACCCGGCTGGAAGCTGTCATCCACAGGCAGGTCGATACCTGCCTCGGCGCACCGCGCCCGCAATTCGCCCCCACTCGTAAATGAGGACATTTTCAGGTGACTTTCCCGGCCCGATTCCGCCTCTCCTGCGCTCATGGTCCCTGGCACTCCCGCAGCAGCGATTCCAGAGTCTCAAGGATCGGCTCCAGCAAGGCCAGATCCGAATCGGGACGACGGGCACACAACGGATGCACCCCCGCGGCGCCGATAAGGCCCCGCAAATGCAGGAATTGCGCGGCGGAATGCTTGTAGGCCGGGACGGGAGCGCGAAAAGCCAGGTTTCCCAGGTATTGCAGCGCATCGTTGATGGCGAAAAAATGCGGGTTTTTCTCTTCCCAAAGTCGGTCACGCTGGGCGAAGGCATGCGGATGGAATGTGCTCAGACCCAGCAGGTAATCGCTGCCATACATCACCATGTCGATAGCCAGATCGTTGCCTGTGAGCATCAGGAAACCGGGCCTGAAGCAATCCCGTAGCGCCAGCCTGTCCCACTCACGCAGCCGGTCGAGCGACGAATGCTTGGCCCCCAGGCAGCGGGGCATATCGAGGAGGGCGCGGAAAACCTCTAGAGGATAGATCATGCCAAATGGGGAGAATTGCTGGCCCAGCTCGAACGCATACATGCCGCGGGGGCAGCGATCGGCCAGGTCGGCGTAGGCCCGAACCACTTCGCGCCCGGGCAATGCCGTCAGCCCATGACTCTGCAAAATCACTGGCACACCGTCAGCCCGGTCGATCGCCTCGATCTCGCTCTGGTACGCTGCCAGGTTGAAAGGGGTGCCGACTGTGTCCGCAACGCAGGCACCAGCCACAAATGGGCGCCCAAGACAAAGCCGCCGGCCGATGCGCAGGGCCTCTCCCCGCTCAGTGTCACTCAGCAGCGGGCCATAGCCCGTATCCATGTTCAGAGCCGGAATCAGGCCCGCATCCAGCGTCAGCGCCACCAGCTTTTCCAGACCTGCCCAGTCTGCCTTGCCATCCGGGAGAAACGGCAGCAGCACCGCCGACATCCCCACGATACGACGCCCCAAACGAACGGGTGGCATGCCACCACCACCCGGGCCTGGATTGTGTTGGCTCATTGGCAACCCCTCGCACTTCCCGTGATTTGAATTACCATAGTATCAAGCCTACAGCCTTGCCATCAATTGGGCAGGTGCCCCCCGGAGTCTCACCGATGATTCTCACTCTCAAGTTGCTGCCGCCCCTGCTTGGCGTCCTTCTGCTCGGCACCCTGGGGCTGGCGGGCCAGGATTCAGCCGCCGGGGCCGACGAAAAAACCCTCGACCAATGGAAGGCCCGGATCGAAAAGGTGCGGGGTCTGAAGTTCAAGGAGCCGGTCCGGGTTGAGCGGATCGCCCGTGGCGCCGGGGAAGATCCTGGCAAGCAGGGCTATTACGATCCCGCCGCGAAGCGGCTGGTCCTTTTCGCGGATGTGAAGGGGAATTACCAGCAAGGGGTGCTCATCCACGAGCTGGTCCATGCCTTGCAGGATCAGCATTTCAACCTGCAAAAACTGGGGGCCAAACTCCACAATGTTGATGATAACGACGACGAGGCCCTGGCCCTGGCCGCCCTGATCGAAGGCGATGCCTCCCTGACCATGGTGGAAGTGCTGAAAGACGAACAACCCGCCGCTGGCAAAATGCTTGAGGGCAAACTGGAGGGGGCGCGCAACCTGCGCAATGCCTTTCTTTATGGCCAGGGTGGCCGCTATGTTCAGGCGCTCAAGGCCAAAGGCGGCTGGAAATCAGTCGATATGGCTTACTTCGTGCCACCCTCCAGTACCCGCGCCATCCTTGACCCCGGCACCCGTAAGCCTGGCATCAACCTCGGGCCGGGCAAGGTCCGCGGTGCTTTTGGGCTGCTCGAAGCGCTCCTGGCCTGCCCCGGCACCAAAGACCAGGCGGTTTCTTTGGCAAAGGCGTGGCGTGGCGACAGGCTGGAGGAAAAAAGTTGCTGCACCGTCCTGACTGTCCTCATGGATACTGCCGATGCGGCTGGCAAACTGGCCAATGCCCTGGCCCTGGCCAGCGGCCACAAGCATCCCGACTGGAAAAAAGACACCGCTCCCGGCCTGGTTGCTTACTGGAAGGTGCCCGGCAAAGGCAGTGCGGGGGTACTCATGCGTGGTCAGACCGTGCTGGCTTATGAAGATTTCAAAACTGAAGCCACGGTACCTTGGATTGCCAGGCTCGCCGGTCCCCCAACCATGAAATTCCTGGCCGGAACCGACACCAAACCACTCACCACCGGGCAATTCCTCGACCGCCTGCTTGCGGCTGACTTTGTCTGTGTAGGCGAAAGGCATGACAGCCTGCCCGAGCACCGGGCCCAGCTTTGGCTTCTTGACCTCCTCCATGCTGCTGACCCCAGCCTGGGTCTGGGTATGGAAGCCTTCCATCGACCCTTCCAGAAGCCCCTCGATGAGCACTCCGAAGGGACTATTGATGAACCCGCCATGCTCACCCAAACCGAGTATGCCAGCCGCTGGGGCTATGCCTGGGAGCTGGATGGCCCCCTCATGCGCTTCTGCCGCCAGCACCGTATGCCCGTCGCCGGGCTGAACATCCCCCGTGAATTGACCCGCCGCCTCAGTGCCGAGGGCTACGACAAACTGAACGAGGCCGAGAAAAAGGCCCTGGGGCCCATGGACTTCCAGGTGGCAAACCACCGGGCCCACTGGTTTGAAAAGCTGGCAGCCATGCATGGCAACGCAACCGTGGCCCCCGAACGCAAAGAAAGAAGCTATCAGGTGATGGCCGCGTGGGACCAGGGGATGGCACAGTCTGCCGCCACCTTCAAAAAGGAACGCGGCCTGAACCGTTTGCTGGTTATTGCTGGTAGCGGCCATATTGAAAGGCGCTTCGGTATCCCTGACCGCCTGGAAAAGCTTTCCGGTGGCAAGGCGCTGGCAGTCCGGGTCATCCAGTCGGGGGAACCGCTTGAGGAAAAGGGCCAGGCGCTGAGTGATTTGACCATCGTCCTGGACTAACCAGGTTGCCGGGGCCCCCCGGAACAGCCTGCGCCAAGCCCCGGATCAAGAGTTCACCAGGTGCCTGGTGGCCACCAATTGGGGGAATTGTGCTTTTCTTCACGCCTTCTTCTTGGAGGTTTGTTAGGAAAAGCGTGTAGAGTTATGATTGGGATATTGGTGGCGGGTCACCGCCGGGCAGCATATTCCGGTCGTTTGGGAAACTCGTATGCCAGATATTTCTTCCGCACCCTACTCGGCAATCATGAACGAGCGAAACCGCTCGGGTCGTGGTCCTGACGATGGCGTGTCGCGTTCCGCCAAGTTCACTATCCGCGACTGGAACTTCTGGTACGGGGTCAAGCAGGCTCTTTTTTCCATCAATCTGGTCATCCCCGAACGCAGCGTCATGGCGCTGATTGGACCGTCCGGTTGCGGTAAGAGCACCTTCCTCTGTAGCCTCAACCGCATGGATGAATTCGCTGATGGTTCCCGCCATACCGGTTCCATCTGTCTCGACAAGGACGGCATCCATGCCCGGGAGTTCGACCTGGTGGTCCTGCGCAGGCGGGTCGGCATGGTTTTCCAGAAATCGAATCCTTTCCCAAAAAGCATCTTTGAGAATGTGGTTTTTGGGCCCCGGGTGGCCGGGCAGAACGACCAGCGCGTGCTGGCCGAGATCTGTGAGCGCTGCCTCCAGCGCGCGGCCTTGTGGAACGAGGTGAAGGACCGTCTGGGCGAGTCCGCCCTGGCACTTTCGGGTGGGCAGGCGCAAAGATTGTGCATCGCCCGCGCCCTGGCCACCAACCCTGAAGTGTTACTCCTCGATGAGCCCGCCAGCGCACTCGATCCGGCCTCAACAGCCCGGATCGAAGACCTGGTCTTTGAACTCAAAGAGAATTACACCATCGTCATTGTCACCCACAACATGCAGCAGGCGGCGCGGGTCTCTGACCAGACAGCCTTCTTCTTCGAGGGGAGGCTGGTGGAAAGCGGGCCAACGCAACAACTCTACACCCGGCCTGCCATGAAGCAAACCGAAGATTACATCACCGGACGCTTTGGATAACCACCTATGTCGATTCATTTGCAACGCGATCTCGACGCCCTCCAGCGCAGCATCCTTTCCCTGGCGGGTTTGGTTGAATCGGCCATCTACAAGGCCACCCGCGCCCTCCGCGAGCGGAATGTCGGCATGGCCCAGGAGGTCATCGAGGGCGACACCGAGATCGACCGCGAGGAGAACAGCATCACCGAGGAATGCCTGAAAATCCTCGCACTCCATCAACCGGTGGCCGTGGACCTCCGCCGTATCGCCACTGCCATGATGGCTGTCGTGGATCTTGAGCGCATGGGGGATCTTGCCGAGGAGATCGCCGAACGGGCTGTCCATCTCGCCCATCTTGCCAGCCTGCCCTTTCCGGAGGGCCTGGAGATGATGACCGACCTCACCCTGACCATGGTCCGGCAGGCCCTCAACGCCTTTGTGAACGCTGATGCGCACCTCGCCCGACGCGTCATCCGCATGGACGACGCAGTCGACGAATACAATGACCGCCTTATCACCCTGCTCACCGAGACCATGCGGACCCATCCCGACATGATCGAAGCGGCCCTGTCCCAGTTTTCCGTGGTGCGCCATGTGGAGCGCATTGCCGACCATGCCACCAATATTGCCGAGGATGTCTGCTACCAGGTGGAAGGGCAGCTGATCCGTCATCAGCCCCGGGAAAACCCCGGCAGCTGAAAAGTAGCCTGTTGCTGTGCCCAATAACCAGTCCAGGCCGTTCCCCGGAGGTGCCCTGATGAGCGCTCTAGACACTCCAGAAGTCAGCGAAAAAATTCTCATTATCGAGGATGAGACGGCACTGGCCGAGGGGTTGGCCTACAACCTGCGACGCGAGGGCTATCAGGTCTCCCTCGCCCCTGATGGCAGGGCAGGGCTCGCTCTGGCCCGCTCCAGCGTTCCTGACTTTATCCTGCTTGACATCATGCTGCCTGGCATGCAAGGCACCGAGGTGCTGCGTGAATTGCGCTCCCAGGACCGCACACGCGAAGTGCCTGTGATCATTCTGTCCGCCAAAAGCGAAGAGGCCGACCAGGTGAAAGGTTTCACCCTGGGAGCCGACGACTATGTGACCAAGCCCTTTAGTGTCAAGGTGCTGCAGCAGCGCATCAAGGCCCTGAAAAGGCGGAAGGAAAATCCTGAAGCCCCCAGCGATATCCTGAGCTATGGCGATGTGAGGATTGACCAGGTGCGGCACCGGGCCTTTCGCGCCGGAAACGAGATGGAACTCACTCCCACTGAATACCGTCTCCTGGAATGTCTGCTGCGTCAGCCCGGTCGGGCCTTCAGTCGCCAGCAACTGATGGCCGCTTGCATTGGCGAGGTGGCGGTGGTTCTCGATCGCACCATTGATGTGCATATCAAGACCCTTCGCAAAAAGCTTGGCGATCCCGAACTGGTGGAGACTGTCCGGGGTGTTGGTTATCGGTTCAAGGAATAAGACGCTTTTTTTATCGTGACATAAGTCCCGTCAGTCAGGCATTATGCCAGATCTCCCATTGAGTAAATAGCGGCTGGGAAGATGGATGCAGCGGGGTGCCCACTGGCCACCCTGTGCTTGGTCACGCACCGGCATCGCTGCCGGAAATTCATTTTTTCCGCGTCTGCACTTCATTTCCTCACCGGCAACGCATTCGGCCCTCATCAAAAACCATCAGAAAATTAACGGTTTCAACCATCAGTTCCTCATCCAGCCCCAATAAAAAACGGAGGTCTTTAATTCCCTCACGGAGATTATCCTGTGTTGACGGCAAGAGAACGAAAAGCATTCACATTGATTGAGCTGCTGGTGGTTATCGCCATCATCGCTGTGCTGGTTGGCCTGCTGGTCCCGGCAGTGCAGAAAGTGCGCGAGGCGGCCAACCGCATGCAATGCGCCAACAACCTGAAACAGATCGGCCTGGCATTCCACAACTTTGAAAGCTCCAACCAGTATCTGCCCCAGGGACCTTATGATGGTGATCCCAGCCTGCCCGGCATGATCTACAACGAGCCAGTCGGCGCCTACGAAAGCGGCACCACCTGCTGCAATGCGGCCCACCCCAATGGCTGGAGTCACTGGTTCAAGATCCTGCCCTTCATCGAGCAGGATAATGTCTACAAGCTGGCCAATTTCAGCCTTCCCCCGATCCACAGTGGCCGCCCCGCCAACTACAATGGCGAGGACGATGTGGCCCGCTGCCTGATCAAGACTTTCTACTGCCCCAGCCGCCGTTCTCCTACCGGTTATGGCACAGCCTTGCTGGGACGCTGCGACTACGCTGGCAGCGCCGGTTTTTACCAGGGCGAAATGCATGAGGGGCTAGGGGATATCCCGGCCCCTCCCCTCGGCATGAGCCCGCGCCGCAACGAGCGCACCCCCGAAAATTTCGGTGATGCAGGCGGCCGGGGCGGTTATCTCACCGCGGGGCATACCGGGATCAAGCGCCGCATCACCGATGCTATTGACGGGTCATCCAACAGCATCCTCTGCGCTGAAAAGGCTTTACCACCCTCGCGGCGAGGTGCGGATGGTGGCGACAACGAGCGCTGGAACAACGCTGGCTGGGACGAATGCGTGGTCCGTTTTCATTTCCCACCCATGAGCGATACCGATCCCAAAATGCCTGTATTGGGGCCCACAGGCGGCAATGTCTGGAGGCGGTATTTTGGCTCAGCTCATTCCAGCGGCATCAACGCCGTTAAGGGTGATGGTTCGGTTGCGCACATTAATTTCGCAGTCAGCCCGTTGGCATTCATGTACGCCTGCATCATCAATGACGGCGTGCCCAGTAGCCTGGACAACTGATCGCTTCCCTACCATGGAGTTTTTGCATGATACGTCACTTCTGGATCCTTCTACCGTTGTTGCTCCTTGGAGGTTGCGGTGATGCGCCGACAAAGCTCCCGGGTGCGCTGACTGACGAGCAAAAGCAGGCCATCAAGGCCGAGGATGACAAG
>QWOS01000096.1 GCA_003669555.1 Planctomycetota bacterium | reverse complement strand
TTTATCGCCGGGGACATTTTGTTAGGGACCAAACAGGGGAACAAGTTCCAGAACCTCTATAAAAACCGCTTATTTCTTTACAAAACAGCTTTCTTTTTCTAAATATTAAATACATAATAATATGTTATAGATTACTTATTAGGAAAAAATAATACCGAAAAAATGATATTTTATTTTTAGTAGCGATGTTATTTAGTTAGTGCTCAGGCACTACAACGACTTACAATACCCTGCATTGAAAGTCAACCAGAAGAAATTTTTAGATATAATAAATAATTTAATGCCAATCGACTATATCGATCAATTGCGTTTCGTTGAGCGGGTTTGATGGAGGAGTACATTAAGAAGCAGGAGGAGTACACCCGCCAAGGTTTGCGGGCGCAGGTTTTGCTGAAAGCGGATGCGGATGGGCCCTGCTGGACCGATGCCAGGCTAGCTGATGCTAAGGTTGCCGGACGAAGACCGTGGAGAACATCTCGATCTTCCACCGCAGCGCATACCAGTCCAATTTCTCGATCGCGTCCGCCTTACATGCGACCGGCAGATTGGTGATCAGTTTCCACCGGATCGGCTCGCGGCCATCCGGCGTGCCCCGCTCGGTCGCGTGGATTACAGTCAGTTCCAAGGGCCCGTAGCGCTGGTCCTTGCCGATCGGCGGGCAATCTTGACACACCGACCCGCCGGCGGATGAATCATCTCACCTCCCAAAAGACTGGCAGGATTGTGGGTAATTGAAAGATTCGCCGGACGGATATAATTCTACGGCCT
The DNA here is from genome assembly GCA_003669555.1 of Planctomycetota bacterium. Lineage (GTDB taxonomy): Bacteria > Planctomycetota > Planctomycetia > Gemmatales > Gemmataceae > UBA6894. The sequence continues at coordinate 13,880 of QWOS01000096.1, read as the reverse complement.
GCTAGGGTTCGCATTCGCTTAAGGGGCCGTGGATGAGTAATTAATTTTGAAGCTGGTTATCAGGTCTCCGTTTGTTTTAATATGGAGGAAAAGTTCTTGTTCAAAAGGAATAAATGGGTTTTTTGTCGGCACCCGGGCCCAAAAAATACCATCCGGATCCTGGTGATAGTAAACTCCATTTTTGTAAAGAATTTCCTTTATTTTTATTAAATTATTAGGGCTTTCTTTGAGCAACTTGATTAAGTCCTGTTCCAGGGCATATATTTGTTGGGAATGGATTATGCCAGGCATGACGCGTATTGCAAAAATGCATGGAACGATTAAGAGAAACCTAGACCATGCTCGTTTGATTTCAGGATTCAGGTTTCTGTTCCCAACTACTGGAATATCGCCTGGCAAGTAATTAGCCTGATTGGAACCTTTGGCAGTCTTTGACCTAGTCAGCCGTAAAATATACTCAACAAGACCAATGACCATTGAGAATGGGCAGAGGTAGCCATGCATCTTTATATATTGCTGAAACCTATTTTCTGATTGTTCCCCCAATTGTTCAAAATCCCAATCAAAAAAACAAATATTTAAAATAATCAAGACTGTCATAATAGCTACAATACAACAAGATAATGGTGTAATATTCCGTAAAAGAAAAACAAAACAAAAGGGCCATGCTGTTAACAATGATAATATAATTTCCCATACTAATAAAAAAGCTATCCAGTATGCCTTCTCAAATTCCATTGGATTCTTCAACCTATATTATTGATTTGGAGAATAGGAAAACAAATAAGTGATTGGCTTACTGTGCTACATTACCTAACTCGACAAATTCCTCATTTTTAACAAACCAATGTCGCCAATTTAGCCAAATCTTGAAATCCTGTGTCCGCTCAGGAAAACTTGCGCCTTTGCCGACAAAAATCACGGCAAACGGCTGAAGGTTTATCATTTTTTGAGCAAATCACCGAGGCTGGCCCCTAGCCGGCGCAGTGCGGGGCTGGAATCCAGCTTCTCTAGCAGCACATTGAGGATGGTGAATTTTCCCCGGTTGGCCAGGGCTTTTTCCAGGGCCTGGTCCAGTTCACCCTCGGTGTGCACCAGAAAACCACTGCCACTGGCAAACAATTCAGGTAGTTTGTGGAATTGCCACTCTTGCACATCGTTGAATGAGCCCTCCAGAATGAACCGCTCCGTGAGGTATCCGTGGTTGTTCAGCACGATGACAATCGGGTCGAGTCCAAGCCGGACGGCGGTGGATAGCTCAGTGCCGGTGAAATGGAAGGCACCGTCGCCCACCAGTACCAGTGGCCGCAGGCTGGGGTGCGCCACTTGAGCACCGATAGCGGCGGGGACTGCCCAGCCCAGCGTGGCGTAAAATGCGCTGGACAGGAACATGGTGCCCTGGTGCACGGCCAGATCGATGGAGCCAAACATGGCATCACCCGGGTCGGCCAGCACGGCCATTTCCGCTGACAAAATGGAATTGATCTTGTGGAATAGTCTGGCAGTGGTCACTGGATGGTCGGGGTTGGCTTTCCACGGGGTTGCCAGCAGGTTGTTCTGTGCGGGTATCAGGCGGGAATAAACAGGCAGGGGCAGCGCTGAGAGTGATTCCAGAAATTCATCGAGCAGTACATCCCCGAATGAGTGATGGCAGATACGGATGCCCTCGGCGATAGCCTGAATGGTGCTGCTGGCGGCCAGATGCGTAGTGAAGTTGCCGGTATCCATGTCGGTGGGCATTGCCCCCAAAGACAAGACGCAGTCCGAAGCTTCGACAAATTCGATCACTTCCTTTCGGCTGAGGGCACCCACATAGGTACCCGCATACAGGCGATGTTTCTCCGAGATGACCGATTTGCTGAGCAGGGTCGAGCAAATCGGAATATTGAATTTCTCCGCAAAAGCGAGGAGCGGGGGCACCAGGCCCATGCGCTGGATCTCGATACCCGCCAGAATCACCGGCTTCTCAGCGGTGATCAGCATGGCGAAGGCTTCCCCCGTTGCCTCGCGAAGCTCGTCGATATCACTGGTGGGGGGATTTTCCGGGGCTTTGGGTAACAACTGGCAAACCATATCCACCCGGTCACGCGGGATCTCGATATAAACAGGTTGCTTGCGTCGCAGACAAACCGCCAGGACCCGGTCGATTTCGCGCAAGGCCGTAAGCGGGTCGTCGAGGACGCACTGGGCGGCTGTCAGAGGTTGCATGGCACGCAGCTGGGCATCTGCAGGCCCCACCATGTGGTGGAGTAACCCCCGCTTGCGTGCCTCCCGCAAACCTGGGGCCCCACTGATGACCACAATCGGGGATTTTTCGGCAAAAGCGCATGCCACTGCGTTGGCGGCGCTCAGCCCTCCCACTGCGTAGGTCACACACAGCACCCCTAGTCCCCTTAAACGGGCATAAGCATCCGCGGCGTAGCCGGCACACAGCTCGTTGGTGGTTCCCACTAGCTTTAACGGGCTATTTTCAACCTGCTTCATGAATCCCAACACATAGTCGCCAGGAATGCCGAAGATATCGCTCACACCCAGTTCCTGGAGGCGACGGATCAGGTACTGGCTCACTGTGGTGGTAGATATTTCGGGATATCTGTCTGATTCTGGGGGTTGCATAGCCAGCTCTCGGGGATTGGATGGGATTGTGCCCTGATCAGGTTATTCTAGAGACTCGCCAACAGGGGTGCTGGTATCAATGGCGTTGTGGTGATGCGACGCCTTGTTATATTGACGGTTTCCCGTCGAAGTGCCGGCGAACATCCGTGATGTTGCCAGGTGACGGGGAAATGGACGGACTTTTCAAGGAGATTTGCCTCGTGTCGATTATCAAGGTAGACGAACTTATCGAAGCTGGCGTGCATTTCGGTCACCGTGCCAGCCGCTGGAACCCCAAGATGCGCCCGTACATCTACGGCAAGCGCAAACTCATTCATATCATCGACTTGCGTGAAACGGTCCGCGGCCTGCTGCGGTCGCACAAATACATCAGTAAAATCACCTCCGAAGGCAGCCTGGTGCTGTTTGTCGGTACCAAGCGACAGGCGAAGGAAACCGTCGCCCGCGAAGCCCGCCGTTGTGGCATGCCTTTTGTTACGGAGCGCTGGCTGGGTGGCACGCTCACCAACTACCGCACCATCCGCGAGCGCCTGAAGCGCCTCACCGAGCTGGAAGCCATGTGGCTGGGTGCCAACGAGATCCCCAGCAAGGTGGATCTGACCGCCCACATGAAGACCATGCTGAACGAATCGGGGCGGCTCGATCTGGCCTTGGCGCCTGATACCGCCATCATCCGGACCTTCAGCAAGAAAATGGTCAGCACGCTCAGCCGCGAACTCACCAAAATCCAGCGGAACCTGTCGGGTATCCGCGACATGATCCGTCTGCCCGATGCCCTGGTGGTGGTGGATCCCAAGCGCGAGCATATCGCTGTGAAAGAAGCCCAGCGCATGGGCATTCCGGTGATTTCCCTGATCGACACCGATAGCGATCCCGATACCATCGACCTGCCCATTCCGGGTAACGACGACAGCATCCGCTCCATCGAACTGGTTGTTAGCCGTTTGGCCGACGCCGCTGCTGATGGCCGCGCCGCCGTTGTCAACCGCGACAGTTCGCAGGCCGCCATGCGTCCGCGTCCTGAGCGCTCCCTGGCCGACCGCGAGTGATCCGGCCCAGCCGGTCGAATCCACGCCGCCCGGGGTCTTTGATCTCCCCGGGCGGCTGTTATAACCCACCCTTTGCACTTCCAAGCTGGTTTTCAATTATGTGAGGCATTCCCGCTGGGGAATGAAGATAGAGATGGCAGATGTAACACCCGCCCTGGTCAAGAACCTGCGTGATCGCACCAACGCGCCATTTGGTGATTGCAAGGCGGCACTCACCGAAGCTGCCGGCGACATCGACAAAGCGATCGAGTTGCTGCGCAAAAAAAATACGGCCATCCAGGCCAAGGCCGCCGGTCGCGAGACCGCTGACGGTCGCGTCGGCCTGTGGATTGCGCCGGGTAACGCTTCGGGTGGCCTTATTGAGTTGCGTTGCGAATCATCCCCAGTCGCCAAGAACGACATGTTCATCGAGTTGGCCGTCGATCTGGCCCAGCATGTGTCTAAGCAGGGGCCGGCCGCCAGCTCCGAAGCCATGCTTGCTGAAGGGCACCATGCCAATCCCGCCAAGTCCGTCAAGGAGCGCGTGGGCGAAGTGGTCGGTCTGCTGCGCGAGAATATCCAGCCGCACCGTATGGCCCGCTATCAGGGTGGCCAGGTGGGTGGCTATGTGCATCATGATGGTTCCGTGGGTGTGCTGTTGCATGTGGAAGGCGCTCATGCCGATCCCGCCCTGCTGCGCGATGTGGCTATGCACATCACCGCCAGGACGCCACTGGCTGTTAGCCGTGCCCATATTGATCCCGCTCTGATCGAAAGGGAGCGCGAGATTTCCAAAGCCCAGGCTGCTGAAACATCCAAAGGCAAGCCGGCCAATATCGTCGAGAAGATTGCCGAAAACCGTCTGAATACCTGGCTGAAGGAGAGCGTCCTTGAGGAGCAGCCCTTCGTCAAGGACGAGTCCAAGACGGTTGGTGATCTGCTCCGGGCCGCTGGCCTCAAACCCTTGGCTTTCACCCGCTTCAAGGTTGGCGAGATTGCCTGAGCCTGCCAAGCATTGATTCAGGGGGCGGTCGGGTAACCGGCCGCCTCTTTCCGTATCCGGTTCCCGCGATCCGGTTTTTCTGCAGCAGCTTCTCCCCGAACAGGCCTGGAGGCGGTTTGTCATGTGGGGAATCGAGGAGGAATTACTGCACGAGCTTGCCAGGCAGGAGATGCTTCGCCCTGATGAGCCGCTGCAATGCTTCCCCCGGCGGGTTCTGGCTGATTGGCTTGATGAAAATGGCCAGGTGGAGCGGGCAACCTTCATCCGCCTGCAGGTGGCAGCCGAGGAATTGGGCCTGCCGTCCTTCCTGCCTGGCCATGCCGATGATCCTCCCCTGAAGCTGCCTGGTCCCGACGATTTACCCGCTGAACTGGCCGCTCAGGCCCTGCAGTACCATGCGCAGGCCCGGGCCCTGTGGCAGGAAAACCATGCCATACTACTGGCCCCCTACCCGGAAGAGTTGCGCGAGTCCCTGGTTTTCCGGGGCGGGTTGCCCTGGCTCTGTCGGCTGCCCTGGGCGCAATGGTGTGTATGCTGCGACAGCGTGCGGCATCACCCTGGCTTGGCGTCGCTGCGGGCCTGGCGCTTCGAGTCGCCCCGCGAAGGGATTTCATCCTTGCCATCAGCTTGCTGGTTGCCGGGTGCCCCCTTCGCCCTGAGCCTGACAGGGCCTGGGGCTGCTGGGGGATTGTTGGCAAGTCCGGGCCTGGCACCCTGGTTGCACAGTGTGCGCTACCTTGGGCTGACCGAGGGGGCCCTTTATCCTTCCCGCGAGCACCTGGCAGAGTCAGGGCTGCTACCTGGCCTGCGCGGCCTCAATCTCGCCGCCAATCACCTCGAATCTGCCAGCCTTCTGGCCCTGGGGCGTTCGGGGGCCCTGACCGGCTTGAGCGAACTCAGTCTGGCCCGCAATCATATGGCCTTTGAGGATGCGATGTTCCTTTTCGATTCTTCCTGGAATCTGTCTGGCCTCAAACGCCTGGACCTGCACGGAACCGACCTCAGCCCCGGCGCCCTATGGACCTTGGCCGAGCTTTCCTGGACCCGCGGCCTGGAGGCCCTGGATCTGAGTCATACGGAAGTGATGTCTGACTGGGTGGGGGGGCTGGCGGTGCTCCCAGGGGTATCCATGCGGGAACTGCGGCTGGCAGGTTGTAGTCTGGACCAAAATGCCTGGAAACCCTTGGCTGAAGCGCAGTGTTTCCCACGCCTCCAACGGCTGGACCTGTCTGAAACCCAGATTACAGGCGAAGGTTGGCTGGGCCTGACCCGCACCATGGGAAATTCGTTGCACGAATTGCGAGCGGCGGGATGTGGGCTGGAATCACCAGCGGTGGAACAACTGGCGCAGAGCGCCGCCCGGTCAGCCTTGCGGACCCTCGATCTGGGCCGTAACAGTCTGGGTGACCCGGGATTTCAGGTGCTCATACAGCACACTTGGCCCAGCCTGATTCGGCTGGGCCTTGGACTGAACAGCATCAGCTCGGTCGTACCGGAAATAGACCGGATACAATTGCCCTGGCTGCATGATCTGGAGTTGGCAAGACCCTGACGGGCCCAGGGCATCAACCCTGTGCCATACCCTTCATCAGCTTGGGTGGGATACCCAGCTTGGGCTTGTTGCCGGCGCGACGCTTGGCAAATTTGGCTTGTCTTGCCTTCTTTTGGGCGGTGTTATGAGGGCGCAGGCGAGGCATTGGAAGCTTCCTTCGATTCGTAAGCTAACTACTTGAAACTAAAATAGCATGAATTTGGCTCGATGCCCAGTCCTTTTGGGCAAACGCCAGTTCATTATCGGGTGGCCCGGTGTTTTCGGGTACACTCCGAATTGTGTTTCTGTCTGCTTTTTGCGGGAGTCAAACCATGTTCGTGGATGCGCATCTGGATCTGGCGTGGAACGCCCTCGATTGGAACCGTGACCTGGCACTCACTGTGACGGCTATACGCCAGCGCGAGGCCGAGTTGGGAGTGAAGGGCAAGGCGCGCGGGGTGAATACGGTATCATTGCCCGCTATGCGACAGGGTGGAGTGGGGCTGGCGGTGGCCACCCTGCTGGCCCGTTTGTACCGCAGTGACCTCGTGCCCGGGCTGCAACGGTATGAATCCATGCCCGGCGCGCACGGAGCAGCCCGGGGGCAGCACGCCTGGTACGAGGCCATGTGTCGTCAGGGCCAGCTGCGGCAGATCTGTTATCAGCGGGAACTGGCAGGCCATGTGGCACTCTGGAACCGGCCCGGTGGCCCGGAGACTGAACCCCTGGGGTTCATCCTCAGCATGGAAGGGGCCGACCCCATACTTTTCCCGGAGGAAATCGATCTCTGGTGGGGCCTGGGACTGCGGATCATCGGTCCGGCGCACTACGGGCCAAGCACCTATGCCAATGGCACCGGTTGCGTAGGAGGCTTTTTCCCGCCTGGCCGTGCTTTTCTCAAGGCCATGCGAAGGGTGGGCATGATCCTGGATGTCACCCATTTGGCTGACGAGGCATTCGACCAGGCCATGGCATGGTTTGATGGGCCTGTCATGGCCAGCCACCACAACTGCCGGGCCCTGGTGGATGACCAGCGTCAGTTGACCGACGATCAGATCAAACGCCTGATCGAGCGGGGTGCGGTCATCGGCATGGCATTCGATGCCTGGATGCTGGTGCCAGGCTGGGTTCGGGGGCAATCCACCCCCGCCGGCATGGGGGTCACGCTGGAGCATGTGGTCAACCATATGGATCACATCTGTCAACTTGCGGGCAACACCCATCATGTGGCGCTGGGGACCGACCTCGATGGCGGTTTCGGCACCGAGCAGGGCCCGCTCGATATGGATACCATCGCCGATCTGCGGAAACTGCCAGCGATTCTTGAAAAGCGGGGCTATTCAGCACCCGATGTCGCCGGCATCATGGGCGGCAACTGGCTGCGTTTCTTTGGGCGGAATCTACCCGCAAAATAACAGTGGGTTTTGATTCCCCTTCACAGCCGCCGCCAAACGAAAAACCCCGCGAAGTCCCGCGGGGTTTTTCTACCTTTCGGATTTTTTCACCCAGGGTTTATTTCCGCAGGAAAAATGCCCCGCGCACTGGCGCTGGCATCACGCTACGGGGGCCCTTGACGCTTTTCCAGATGATCTCGTTGAACACCAGGTCATCTGCCGCATCCTCGATCTCCAGATTGAGTGCCAGCGACTTTTTGGCCCCCCATGCCTCGGCGGTGTTCTTTTCATTCAGGTCCACACCTGCCGCCAGGGCGGTGTAGGGGGTGGTATCGGGCTTGCCTTTGAAGCTGGCATACATCGGTCTGGCTGCCGCGTCAAACTGGCTCATCGGTTTCAGGCCCAGGATCAGCTCCATGGTCCGCAGCATGCTGCTGGTGGAGTACATCGTCGAGTCCTTGCCAACGCCATAAGTGTACGGGCTCACGCACAGGGCCACCGCACGGTGTGCGTCCACATGGTCGGGACCGTTTTGCGCATCGTCTTCCACCACAAACACTGCCATTTCCTTCCAGAATTTCGATTTGGAAAGCCCCTCGATCACCATGCCCAGCGCCAGATCGTTATCCGCCACCATGGCGGTGGGGGTTGGCACGCCGGGGCGGGTGCCGCTGGTGTGGTCGTTGGGGAGGCGCACAATGGTCAGCCTGGGGAAGTCACCCGTCTTTTCAAACCCAGCCAGTTCGGTGAGAAAACGCCTGGCCCGGCTGACATCGGTGACAGCCAGGTTGTAGTTGGGATAATAGGGGTCGAAGTGTCCCTCCAGCGCCTTGACTTTGGCCTTGGTGGGGCCGTCAGCCTTGTCGCCATCCCCAATCCACTCGCCGTAACTGCGGTAGCTGATGCCAGCCTCGGCGGCGCGGTCCCACAAATAGCCACCCGCGGGCCTGGCGATGGGATCCTTGTTGCCCTCGGCGGGATAGAAAGCGAATTTTTTCAGGGGGCTGCCGCGGTACGATTGCGGCCAGGCTTTCTCGACAAAATCAGTGGCGTAAGCGGCCATGGTCCACTCGTGGCCATCGGCAGATACTTCGCCTTCCACATAGAAGTTGTCAAGCAGCACGAAATCCCGCACCAAACGGTGATGATTGGGGGTAACCTTTTCGGGAAACAGGCAGAGGTTTTTGTCACCGTTGCCCCCGGGCATATCGCCAAACACCTGATCGTAGGTGCGGTTTTCCTTGATGATGTACACGCAGTGGCGAATAGGGCTGGCTTCACCCACCCTGGCCGGCACCGGATTGCCCTCGGGGCGGGCCAGCACCGGCTGGAAGTCGGCGCGTAGCGGGCTGGCAGCATAGGCCTTGCGCGTCCATTCCTCCAGCAAAGCCGGTTCGGGGCGGGGAACCAGTTGCAGGCTGCCGGGAAACAGACCCCCAATGTACTGGCGTATCGGCAATTTGGTGTTTTTCGCCAGCGGATTGGGGCCACCCGGATTGGCGCGCGAGGTCAGGCCTTTGCCGTTGCTGATCAATAGCTTCCCGGAGGGCAGGAAGCGCACACTTGTGGGGTACCAGCCGGCGGGGATGAAACCCAAAGCCTTGGCAGACTCGCGCTCGGTAACCGAGAAAAGAGCCACATTGTTGGCATCGGCGTTTGCCACTGCCAGCAGGGATCCGTCGGCGGAAAGTGACAGGCTGCTGGGGGTGTTGCCGTTGGGTGCCCCGGGGTACAGGGCGCAATCGATGGTCTGAACTGGTTTGCCTGTGGCCAGATCCACCACCACCACCTTGGTGGAGTTCGCACAAGAGACAAACAGGGTTTTTCCATCGGGGTGGCGCACCATCTCGGTCGGATGGCTATGACCCAGTTCCCAGATCGCCTCCACTTTACCGTCATCCAGATCAAGCACCGCCAGCGATTGTTTGCCCCACAAACTCACCAGCACCTTGTCCTCGTCCAGAGGCAGTACCGCGTAGGGCAGGGATTGCTCACCGGTTTTTACGCGGATTACTGGTTTGGCGCCCATGGGATCAACCAGCGCCACCTCATTGCCCAAAAGCCCGCAAACAGCCAGGAGCCCACCCTTGGGCATCTCGGCAATGCCGGCGGGGATGAAGGTCTCTTTCACATCCACCACCCGCACGGGGTTCGGCTTACCCAAAAAACCATCAGCAAAGGGATAGCCCAGCACAGTCTCTTGCTCGGCCCCACTCACCCACAAGGTTTTGCCGTCACGGCTGAAGGACATGCCATAGAACGATTGCGGCAGGCTCACCCGCGATACTATCTTAGGGAGAACGGCTTCCAGTGATACCACTACCACCTCGTGCTCGCCATAGCCGGTGTGCAAAATGGCCGCATGTTTCGCCCCAGGATGCACTTCGACCTGCACGGGGGTGTCGCCCAGGCCCAAATGGCTGCCGATCGGGTTCAGGCGCCACTGGTTGGGCAGTTGCACTTCGCCTGAAGGCAACAGGCCCGGCAGCACCCGTTCGGACGCAGGGGGGCCGGATTGACAGGGAACCAGCATGGCACCCGCCAGAAAGGAGAATGCGGGGGAAAAAAACATACGCTTCACTCCGGGAAAAACTGCCAGACGCAAAACCACCACACACTCTTTTTACTCAAAAGGCTTCCTGTCACTTTGAAACTTTCGTGAAGAATGGGTTTTGGGCCATCGGGCGGAAAAACCGCATCCGGTCCAGACCGGGCCGGATGCGGTTTGGCGTGAAGAAGTTGCTGGCAAGCACATGGCAAACATCTTATGCTGGGTCCCAGGCGGTTTTGAGCTGGATTTCATCGATAAGCAGGGGAGCGATTGATATGGTGGGACGCTTTGGCTGGAAGTTTTTAGCGGGATGGGCAACGCTGGCCATTTTGTTGCAGGCACCTGCGCCTGCTGAACCGTGGACCCAGTGGCGCGGTCCCCGCCATGATGGCACCAGCAAGCAGGAGCGCATCCCGCTGAAGTGGAGCGAAAACGAAAATCATTTGTGGAAACTCGATCTCCCTGGCCCGGGTTACTCCACGCCCTGCATCTTTGACAACAACATCTTTCTCACCTGCACACAGGGACAGGACTTGCTGTTGCTGTGCATCGGCACCAACGGCCAGGAAAAATGGCGCGACACTCTTGGCAAAGGCAACTCCAACGCCCGGGGCGATGAGGGCAACTCGGCTTCCGCCTCCCCCTGCACGGACGGCAAGCAGGTCTGGTCTTTTGTATCCTCGGGCGATCTTCATTGTCATGCTGTCGATGGCAAACGGGTGTGGACCCGCAATTTGCAGAAAGATTACGGCAAGTTCAACATCCAGTTCGGTATGCACAGCACGCCTTTGCTACACGAGGGCAAGCTGTACCTGCAACTGTTGCACACGGGTGACCAGTGGGTGATCTGCCTCGATGCCGCCACGGGCAAGGAGATCTGGAAGGTGAAGCGCCCAAGCGATGGCCGGGACGAGTGCCCGCACTCCTATGCCTCGCCCACCCTTTTCCAGGATGCCGGCGATGCCTATCTCATCACCCACGGCAACGACTACACGGTGGGGCATTCGCTGAAGGATGGCTCGGAGATCTGGCGGGTCACCAGCCTCAATCCCAAGGATAAATACAATAACACCCTTCGCTTTGTTGCCAGCCCGGTGGCTAGTGGTGGTCTGATCGTCGTGCCCACCGCCAAGAATGGCCAGGTGGTGGCCGTGAAGCCCGATGCCAAGGGAGTTTTTGGCCCGGGGTCCCCCCACGAAGCCTGGCGCAAACCCAGCAACACCCCTGATGTGCCCTCCCCGCTGGTGCTCGATGGCCTGGTCTATCTCTGCCGCGAGAATGGCACCCTGATCTGCCTCGATGCCCTTACGGGAGCCGAGAAATACCAGGAGCGCACCACTTCGGGCCGTTTCCGCGCTTCGCCAGTCTCGGTGGCCGGCTACATCCTGCTCACCAACCGCGACAAGGGAACCGTCACCGTGGTCAAGGCCGGGCCCAAATTCGAGAAGGTGGCGGAAAATACCCTGCCAGACATCCTGGCCGCCTCGCCTGCCATCAGTGGCCCAAGGGTCTATCTGCGTGGTGTCAAGTCGCTGTGGTGCGTGGGTGAAGTCACCCGCTAAGCATCTGGGGCAATCTCATGGCCCAGGCTGCCACCTTACCTGCCGTCGCGCTGCCTGGCATCAAGGCCTGGTGGGCTGAGGTGGTGGCGCGGGCACCCATTTTGCCGGTGGCCATCGCTTTTTCCGCAGGTATTTTTGGCGCCGAATGGCAGCCACTCCCGCCCTGGCTAGGGGTTTTTCCCGCTCTGGTGCTTGCCTGGGTGGCCTGGCGCATGGCTCCAGTGCGTGCCATCGCCCTGGCCCTGGCTTTTCTGGCCATGGGGCATGCCTGGCGCTCCTCGGCATTGCAGGTGAAACCCGACGGGATCATGGGCCTGGCCAGAGATACCCCATCGCCCGTCCGCCTGCGCGGGGTGGTGGTGGACGGGCCTTGGGAAATTGATGCGGTTGCCCAGCAGTTTCCCGGGCGCATTCCGGAAAACCAGAACGAATGGATCGTTGATACCTTTGAAGTGTTTGATGGAGCCGGCTGGTGTCCGGTTTCCGGAAGGGTTCGTGTCAGAAGGCCGGGCGACCGTCCAGACCTGGCCCCTGGCTGGCGGGTCGAAATGCTGGGTCGCCTGTCGCTTGTCTCCCGGGCCATGAACCCGGGGGAGGTGGATTCTCGGGCGTTGGCTCTGCGCACCGGCGTGCAGGCCGAAATGCGACAATTGGCATTACCGGATGACCTGCTACCCTTGCCGGGCCGGGCATGGCGGATCGATTGCCTGCTGGCGGCCATCCGCCAGTGGGGCGCCATTCGCTTGCGGGGGTACCTGGCACCGGATGTCGCTGATTTGGGTGCCGCCCTGATTCTGGGGGATACCAGGCCCGTGGGCCGGGCCGACTGGCAGGTTTTCATGAAAACCGGTGTGATCCATGTGCTGGCCATCTCGGGACAGCACCTGGTCTTTCTGGCTGGCGGCCTGATTTTTTTGGGCAGGATATTCAGTGTGGCATCCCGCCCCTTGCGGCTGTTTGTTGCCCTGGTGGTGGGGTTGTATGCGCTGATTACGGGCGGTAATCCATCTGCGGTACGGGCGGCAGCCACCGTGGGTTCGGTCAGTTTGGCCTGGCTGGGACGGCGGCAGGTTTCACTGATAAATACTCTGGCTCTGAGCTGGATGGTGGTGGCTATCTTCCAGCCGGGTGATCTGGGCAGCACAGGATCGCTCCTTTCTTTCCTGGCCACCGGGCTGCTGTACTGGAGCGTCAATGGCTGGTCGGGACCTCCCACCGAGGAAGATGAGGCCTATGAACGCGCCCTGGATCTGGGCCGTTCGGCCTGGGCCAGAACCGGCCTGTGGGCCATGCGCTGGGTGCTGGCTGCCTACTGGGTGAACCTGATTTTGTGGCTGGGTTTGGCTCCCCTGCTGGCTTCGCGTACTCACATGCTCAGTCTGGTGGGCCTTTTGCTGGGCCCCCCCATGGGTTGCCTGGGCGCAATGGGGCTAGCCGTTGGTTTCCCTCTGCTCTTCCTGGGCCAGATCCCGGGTGTGTCGCTGGTGTTGGGGGGGGCGCTGACCGGGTTGCTGCGCGCCTGCCTGGCTTTGGCGCGGGGCGGGGAATCCCTGCCACTGGCATGGCTGAATGTCACCGGGCCACCGGGTTGGTGGCTGGTACTGTTTTATTTCGCCCTCATCGCTGGCCTGACCGGCCGGATATCGGTGACCCCCCGGCGGGTTCTGGCCTGCCTGTGTACGCTGGTGGCGCTGGGCCTGGCCGAGCCTCTGGCCCGGCAGGTGGCGGGCCGGGGTGAACCTGGCTGGCGGTGCACTTTTCTGGCGGTTGGTCATGGCGGATGTGCTGTGGTGGAAATGACTGATGACATGGGCGGACGACGGGTACTTGTACACGATGTGGGCAGCATGTCAGGGCCGGGCATGATCGCCCGTGTTGTCGAGCCCTATCTGCGCTGGCGGGGCATCCAGGTGGTGGATGATCTGGTGATCTCGCATGCCGATCTCGATCACTTTGCGGGCGCGCTCGACCTGGTCGACCGTGTCCGTGTTCGGCGGGTCTGGACCGGACCCGGCTTTGCCGGTAAGGCTTCGGGGGCGGTGCGGGTTTTTCTCGATGGTTTGCGTCGTCGCTCGCTGGAGCCGGGAATCCTGTCAACAGGAATGGTTCTGGATTTTGGTGAAACCCTGGTGGAGGTATTGCATCCCGGGCTGGATGTCCAGGCCGCCGCCGACAGGGCCAACGAGCTGAGCGTG
>QWOS01000086.1 GCA_003669555.1 Planctomycetota bacterium | reverse complement strand
TACACAAAAAGACACTGAAAATCCCCAGCTTGGACCGATACCCAGCCGACTGGATTCCCTGTGGTTGATACTCTGCTCATCGAAACTACACCTACGGCATTCACCCAGGAGCCTTTTATCAGCCTCCGATCGTTGTAACGGAGGCCTAACCTGCAAGCTGGCTTGAGTCCGGTTGACTGTGGCGGGGCAGAGCCTGGTTGGTCGATCGCATCAACTTTTCGCTTGTTCAACACTTTCTGGGCTCACGGCCACTGAACTGGGTCAGTGACTTGAATGAGCCATGAAAAAGGGAATCCAAAAAGGCATGCAAAAGGGTTTGGAGAAAGGCCTGAATAACCGGTTACATTGGCAGGATCCAGCTTTACCAGTCTCTCCTGGGACGGACTGAAACCCCTACGGCGGAACTCCAGGCCAAGTCGCTGCTAGACTTGAAGGACTTGGCCTGCCAACTGGAAAGCAATCTGCGAAACTGTTAAAAAGCGCCTCAGCGAAGGCATCGAACAAGCCCACGCACACCGTCCGCACCGATGTCTACCTAGGCAGCCCGGCGTTGCACCTAGGCACTCAGTTGTACCCGAAAATCAAGAATCGCAAACAAAAATCTGGTTCTCTTCAAAAAGCAAAACAACTGGGCGTGAACAAACCCTAATACATAGGGTTGCGAACGCCATGCCATAAAAGGGCCAAATATTTTTCACCCCTCCATAACGCTTCCCTCAACTTTGCATTAAGACTGCCTGGAAGGGGCGAAAATCCTGGATACTTGATGCGAATCAGTGGTAGGTGTTTAACTCTGTCAATTACCGGGGATTGATCCAATGCAGGATTACCATCTGGAGCGGGCCACTCGTATTAGCCAGTTTGCCAGACATCTGAGTGGCATGCATGCCCGGGCTCATCATGAGGCCCACGGTCCATGCTTCATGATCTTCAGCGAGAACAAACCCGATGGGCTGGGCGATGAAAAAACCCTTGCGGAATCAGCCAGGCCTGAAATGGAGACGGTTTTGGAAAGGTTCACCCTGGCTGGAATCCAAAGCATGCCCCACCTGGATTCACCCATTCCTTTGGAGATCCCCGGCGAGGGCTGGAAGCAGGATGATTCCGGGTCCAGGTATGTCCAGTTTAGTTTCGAAGAGAAATGGTTCTGCATCGATATCCCTCGCGATACCCTGTTCAGATTCGAGGGTGAAACCATGATGAAACAGCGCCAGGGTTTCTTTTATCTGTGTGACCGCCCCCAGTTCACGCTGTATGGAGAAGATGTCGAGGGCCATGACCCATTCCGAAAAATCTACCTGTATGGTGACGAGGAATCCGCCGCTCAAGATATGGCGTACATCTTTTTTCAGCTCTGGCGATTTCCAGTCGACTCGCCATTGTATGTGAAAGCCTGCGCCTTCGGGGGGAAGTATGATTGGGAGGATTACGATCCGATTTAAAGGGTACCCCAACTACAAACCACTTTTCCAAACCTTGAAGCAAAGCCGTTGAATGGATTTGCCTCAAGCCATTGCTCCTTCACTGGCTGAAAACCCACCCTCGGCATCGACCTGGCAACCGTTTGCCAGGCCAAATCCGGAACCACACTCCAAAAATCCTATAAAACAAGTAAATTTACGAGCGGAGCAACCTTCCCCGCCCCTTAACCACCTGGGCGGCCCGGCTTGAGCTGTGGGAAAAGAGCCAAGCAAAAAACTAGCAAATACATCAACCGATACCTGAAAGGCAACTTGCGGCTTAACTTTATGCCTTTCCAGAAGTCCCCTTTATTCCCTTATCCATCCGCCTCAACCGGCCCCACAGCGCCAGCCGCGGACATGGCCGTCGAAGTGGGCCGTGAACAGGTCCATTTGGTTGGGGTGCAGGTCGAGGTCAAAGATCGGGCTGGGGGTGGCAGCCAGGTAAAACAGGTCGGCCTCACCCTGCTTCCAAAAACCGATCTCCTTGTCGAGGACTCCCACCATGACTCCATCCTGATGGTAAACAGCACGCCACATGGTGGCGTCCATTTCCTTGCGCAGCGATTCTTGTTTGGGGAACTTCGCGCCGCTGGCCCAATCGAAGGAGAGCGCAACGGCGCGGCGGTTGCCAGCCGGGGCGTTCGTCGGCTTGTGCAGCCCGCAAGCGGTCAGCCGTTTTTTGTCGGGGCTGAAAGCCAGGTTGATAATCCCGCCGAACGGCGCCTGATCAGCGATGATATTATGGATCTCCGAACCGTCGAATTTGCGCTCCAACCGTCCGTTGTCGCCGCGCCAGTGGTGAATGTTGCCCACGATATCCCCGCTGACCAGATCATTGGAACCGGGCACGAACTGGACGCAGTAGACCATCTGCGGATGTCCGCCGCATTCATGGATCAGTTTTCCATCGCCGGCGGACCAGACCCGCACCAACCGGTCGTTGCCGCAAGTCGCCACCCGCCGACCATCGCCGCTGACTGCCAGGCCCCGCAGCCAACCCCGGTGAGCCTCAATGGTGCGGACGGGTGCGGGTTTCTCCGTGGCGGTTTCCCATGAGATCAACCGGCCGTCGTAGCCTCCCGAGTAAAGGGTTGCCCCGTCGGGCGAGAATCCCAGCGTGCGCACCCAGTTGCCATGGCCGGCAAAGGCGGTCCTGGCCCCGGTGTCGATCCTCCACCTCTGGATGGTATGATCGATCGCCCCGGCCAGCACGAAGCGTCCGGTTGGATCAACCCGACAAACCAGCAACTTGGAGGAGTGGGCCCAATCGTGTACCGACCGTGTGGCCAGGGGATCGAACGCAGCCTTGGCGGTGCCCGCCGGGGCATCAGCGTGTATCGGTTTCATGCCAGTAATTCCTCGATCGGGCCGAAGGCAGGATCGGCGGCGGGGTATTTTCGCCCGGCCACATCAAATTCACCCGAGGAGTCGATCCCCACAGCCCGCAGGTAGGTGTGGAACAAGTGGCGATGGTCGACCTGGCGGTCAGTAACCTCGATTCCCTTGGGGTCGGTCCGGCCGATCACCGCCCCGCGCTGGATGCCGCAACCGGCCAGGGCTATCGACCAGGCCTTCGGGTAATGGTCCCGCCCAAAGCCCGTGTTGATTCTGGGCGTTCGGCCAAACTCGGTCATGACAATAACCAGCGTCCGGTCGAGTAGGCCGCGCTGCGCCAGATCGGCGATAAACCAGGCGAAATGCCGATCGAATTCGCTGACATAGTGTAAATGGAACTCGAAGTTGTTGTGGTGAAAATCCCACCCGCCCCAGTTGACCTCGACAAAGGGCACCTCCTGTTCGACCAGCCGCCGGGCGAGCAAAAGCTGCTTCCCGAACTCCGAGTCGCCATAGGCTTCCCGGGTCGACAAGGGTTCGCGCGAGATATCGAAGAGATCACGGCGCTCCATCAGACGCAGGGCCTGCTCGTAGCACTGCGTATAAGCGTTGATCTCCGCGGTCCTTACCCTGCCGCTCAGCCGTTCATTGGCGAACCGGCGCCAGTCATGACGCCGACCGTCGGCGGTGACGGTCATGCCATCAGGCAGTCGGGTATTGACGATACCACCTTTCTGGGCGCCGACGCTCACCCCGGCGTAGCGCGGGCCAAGGTAGGCGGCGTTATTGACGCGCCCCCCTTCGCCCTCCAGCATCGTCCGGATATGCCCCGGCAGGGGGAAACCGTCCCTTTCCAGTCCGCGGGCGACCGCCGCCCCCAACTCGGGATACTCAGTTGCCGAGCGTGTGGTACGGCCAGAGCGGATGATGTTCTTGGCCAAACCGTGGTCATCGAGGTCGGTCCGTATACTGCGCACCAAGGCCATGTGGTGCATCTGTCGCGCGGTCAGAGGCAGCAGCTCCGAGACATGCACGCCGGGAACCGTTGTGGGAATCGCCTTGAAGGGCCCCCCAGTCTCCAGGTCGGATTTGGGATCCCAGGACTCGAACTGGCTGATACCCCCGTCCAGAAAAATGACCACCACCGATTTGCCCCGCTTGGTGATCTCGCCCGCGCCCAGCGGATGCGAAAACAAGCTGGTTCCCGCGGCGGCGGCCACTCCCGAGAGGAACTCCCCCATGAACAGGCGGCGCCCCATGGCGTGCTGCCCTGTTGCGCATGGCTGATAGTTCGCATCACTCATTTCCGTAGCCCTTTATTGTGGGGTTGCCTCATGGGTGATGCCGGTCAGAGGATGAAGCGAAACTCGGCGGAGGCCAGCAAGCCCCACACCAGCTCCCTGACAATGACCGCCCGCTCCCCAGCGTGGCGGGCCAGCAAGTCCCGAACCATTGCCCGCTCCCGGGCATCCGGTTGCCGGCTGACGATGCCCAGGTAAAGTTCCCTGGCCAGTTGGTCAGGGTCTTCCAGGGCGACAAGCCGGTCGACCAGGTTCCCTTGAGAGGCCTTGAGCCAGTTCTGGACCATCGGATCATTCATCATCATCAGCGCCTGGTCCACTGTGGAGAAGAAGCCGTCCTGCGGGGCCCCAGCGGGCGCGGAAAACCGGCGCATGACCACCTTTTCCAGGGCCCCCCACATATGATCGGCAATCGCCGCTTCCACGAACGCTTTGCGCTTACCCTCATCCTCTCGTTCGGCCGTATCTTTTTTGCTGGCCCGCCAGTCCGCCAGCGCCTTCTCCCGCACCGAACGGCCCAGGTCGAGGGCGGCGTAGGTGGCCCCGGCCATCTGCTCAGGCGCCAGTGGGCGCACCCTGCGCAGCGAAAAAGTGCGACGCCATGTCTCGAATAGGCTTTCCTGGACTAAACCGAGCTGGATTTCCAAGGCAGCGGCTTCGCTTGCTCTTCCCGCAGCGGCGAAAGTACGCGCCTTGTCCCTCAGGGACAGCCAGGACTGCAAGGCTCCGATCCTCTCCTTTTGCTGCCGCAGGTCGGCTTGCCTGTCTTGCTGCTCCTGCCTTTGCCTTTGGAGCCGGCGCAGGGCACCACGGGCCTCAGCGGCGAATTCACCCAGAGCCAGCCGCCGGTCGCCCAGGGCCAGCACCTGGAGACGCTGATCCTCTGCCAGGCGACCCGCCTGGTCGACCACCTTCCCCTGCCTGGGCAACTGTTCATCAATCGCCGCCCGCGCCTTGTCGGCGGTGGCGATGCGTGAATCCAACTGTGCCCGGTTGGCTGCCAGTTCCTTGTCGCCGGACTTGAGCTGGATGGCTTTGTCGGTCTCCTGTGCCGCGGCCTTCAAGGCTTTGATCAGGGAAATTTCCCTGGCGCGGTTGGCCTGGAGTGCGGCCAGGGCGGCTTTTTCCTTGTCCCGCTGCTCACCAAGCTGCTGCCCTTTTTTCCTCGCCTCCTCCCGTCGCTGCTGGAGCCTGTTGAAATCGGATTGGTAGCCCTGCAAACGCTGAGTGACCAGGGAAACCTCGGCATCCAGACTCTTGATGATTGGGTCCAGCCCGCGCAGGTTTTCACTCAGCTTTGCCACTTCCACCTGAAGGGCCGCGGTCCCGCCAAGAGGCCCCGCCCAGGGCCGGAGATCGGGCATTTCAACCGAACGCTGATAGGCATCGGATCGGGCAACCTGACGCAAGAACTCCCGCAGGTCGTAGCCGCAATCCACCAACCCCTCCGCCAAGAGACGGAGCAAGGCGGCGGAGGCCGGCGGGTTTTCGGAATGATGCATATCCACGGGGTGGACAATGCCCATACCCATCAGAACAGCCCAAAGACGGTTGGCCAGATTACGATTGAAACAATCGTTTTCCGGGTGGGTTGCCAGCACTGCCAGTTGCTGGCGGCGGCTGTGCCGCGGCACGGCACGGCTGTCCTTGCCAGGGGCCACCAGGTAAGCTTCGGCCTCCTCCGCCGATTCCGGTCCGGCGTCCACGGCGATCGCCATAGGCAACATCGGTTGCGCGACCTTTTTGCCGTCCCGTGGACGGAACACTGAGGCGAACTCCGTCATGCCCTCGCCCTTTTCACCCAGGAGCTGGGCTCCACCACGCTTCTCGTCCATGAAAAGGTAGCTGCGATTGACGAAGGAAAACAAACCGAAATACTCCGACTGCTTGTAATCCGGTACCAGTGGGTGGTCATGGCACTGGGCGCACTGCACATCGCGGCCGAAGTAAATGCGGCCCAGGTCTCGGGACACCAGATGAGGATCCGCGTTTCGATTCAGGATGAAACCAGCCGCTGGCCGACTATCCGCGGCCGTGCCGTCGGCTGCCAGCACCTCGAGAAACAGTTCGTTCAGCGGGCGGCGCTCCCCTAGCCAGCCCTGAATCCACCCCCGGAACCCCATCATGGAAATGTTGTCCTCCCGCCTTTCGGTGATCATGACCTCCAGAACCTTGGCAAAGTAGCGGGAAAACTCGCCGCGGGCGAGCAGATCGTCAATCAGTTCGCTCCTCGCCAAAGATGATGAACCTGGTGAGGCGGCCAGCCGACCTTCATAGGCACAGATTTCCAAGACTGTTGGACCGCGTCCGATCAGGTCGAGGTAGATGCGGCGGAGGAACTCCTCGTCCCGTGACGCTGGCATACCCGGTCCAAGGTGGGTCAGATTGACCGCTTGGTCGATTCGTCGGGAAAGGGATGGTTTGTCTGCAAGGACGGACAAACCCTTGTCTTGTTGCGCTTTATCGGCTCCTGTTGGTGATCCGGAAGGCCGCTTCGCCTCCTCACCCCCGAAGGCGCCGAACTGGACTGTCAGCAAAAAAAACACGGCCAGAAGCTTCAAATCCTGATGTAGCGATAGGGTTTTGTTCATTTCCAAGCTTCCCATCACATTCAAGTGGCGGCGAGTGGATGATGCTTTCGCCATTTATCAGAATCGAGAGACTTCTATCATAAACGGGATAACTCCGCACTGCAAGGGGCCAGTCGCTCAGCGGGTCCTGCCCGATGCTACGGATCAGACGAAGTTCGCTGGGCTCGCCCCCTGAAAGAAAACGCTGCCCCAGAGTGAGAACCCTCGGAACAGGCTGCCCATAATCCTCATTTTGGGCCCGACTGCCTATCCGTTCCTGAGCGCCACAAAAAGAAACGGGGTCACGGCGCAACGGAAGAGCTGGCTGTCTGAGAATGGCAGATGGCTCCTGGAGGCCTGCTTTATTCAGGATAGTCGGGTGCACTTTCTGAATTTTCCCTGTTCCACTTATTTTTTATTGTGCTTTTTCTCCAGAGGGGCAACGGATAAACATTTTCCCATGCCTTTTCGCGAACCTGCTAGAGAGCCCCTTTCAGTTGTTGGAACAATTCTCTGGCGAACATGCTTTCGCTTTGCTAGATTTCCAGGATGGCACGGCAAAAAAGCTCCCGGATATTTGATTCGGCCCACCAGGAGGCTTACCTCCGCATCTGGCGGCTGCACGACCGCCTCAGCATGCTGGAAGAGGAACTCTTTTCCAGCCATGGTATCACCAGCCAGCAGTACAACACCCTGCGATTGCTCCAGGCTCGGCACCCAGAAACCATGCCAACCTTGCAAATTGCCCGCCGGCTCATTTCGCACGCACCAGATATCACCCGCCTGCTCGATCGCCTGGAAAAAAACGCACTCATCCACCGGGCCCGTTCCACCACCAGCCGCAGAGTGGTGGAGGTGGGCATCACCCCGGCAGGCCTGGCCCTGCTCAAGGCGATGGCCACCCCCATCGGCCTGCTCCATGAACGCCAGGTGGGACACCTGAGCGCCGCCCAACTCGCCGAATTAAACAGCCTGCTCAAGCTTGCCGGAATGCCCCACGAACCCGACAGCAGCCCCTGGAGCTAGCTCATGCATACTGGGAAAATTGATATCGAGGTGCTGATGCTGCACCTTTTGCCCCTCCTGGCCTTCCTGGTGGCCATCGCCAGGCTGGGTGGCTGGGTGGCCTTGCGTCTGGGCCAGCCCGAGGTGGTGGGTGAGATTCTGGCTGGCATCCTGTTTGGCCCCTCCTGCCTGGCCGCGCTTTGGCCGGCGGGTTTTGCGCATTTTACCAATCCGTCCGTGGAGGGGCTGCCAGGCGGCACGCTGCCACTCGTCATCAAGGTACTTAGCCAGATAGGTCTGGTGCTGTTGCTGTTTCTCATTGGTCTGGAATTTGATTTCTCCCATTTGAAAGTTTCCGGATGGGGTACCGCCGCCATCTCGCTGACAGGCATGGCCCTGCCATTTGGCCTGGGTTTTGCCTTGGGGCAGGTTTTGCATGGCCCTCTCACCCAATCGATGGAAAAACCCCCGCCCCCCTTCACCTTTTGTCTGTTCATGGGTGTGGCAATGTCAATCACTGCTCTGCCTATCCTGGGGCGGTTGTTGGTGGAATGGGGGGTAGCCCGCACACGGCTAGCCACCATCGCCATCACATCCGCCGCCATTGACGACGCCTCGGGCTGGATATTTCTCGCCACGGTGGCAGGCTTCGCGCATGCCCAGATCGAGGGCGGCACCTACTCGGCCTCGTCCCTGGGCACAATGGCTGGACTATCACTAGCCTTTTTGGCTCTGATGGTTTGGGTGGTGAGGCC
Organism: Planctomycetota bacterium; assembly: GCA_003669555.1. Taxonomy (GTDB): domain Bacteria; phylum Planctomycetota; class Planctomycetia; order Gemmatales; family Gemmataceae; genus UBA6894. The sequence continues at coordinate 42,390 of QWOS01000086.1, read as the reverse complement.
GGTTTTGGCCCATATCACCCGGTGGCTTTTGGCAAAAAACCAGGGGCAACCCAGCCTGGCACTGCTAGCCGTGCTGATGATCACCATCTTTGGCGCGGCTGCCGCCACCAGCTGGATCGGTATTTTTGCCATTTTTGGGGCCTTCCTCACCGGTGCAATCCTGTCCGGCGAGCGGGAACTGGCCATGGTGGTGCAAAAAAATCTGCGCTTGTTCGTGACCGCCTTCTTTTTGCCCATTTTCTTTGCCTCCACGGGCCTCCGCACCCAGATAGGCACCCTGAGCGGCGTAGTACCCGTTCTGGCCGCGGTGGCGGTTTTGGGTGCGGCCGTGGTCGGTAAATGGGGAGGTTGCCTGGTAGCCGCTCGCTACACCGGTTTTTCCTGGCGGGAAGCGAATATCCTCGGGTTGCTGATGAACACGCGCGCCCTGATGGAGCTGATTGTCATTCATGTGGGCATGGAACTGGGCGTGCTGCCTGATAGCATGTTCACCATCCTGGTCATCATGGCTGTGGTGACCACCGTCATGACCACGCCACTGGTGCGCCGATTTGCCGCAGGCACCGAGTTTGCCGGCCTGAAACTGGATGGAACCTTGCCCGACGAAAAGGAACAGCCCCGGGAGAATCCCCCCGGGGCTGGATGAGAGTTACTGGGAAGGGGCCGGATCAATCACGGGAGTTGAGCTTGAGGAGCAGCTTGACAATTTCCATGTAGAGCCACACCACGGTGACCATCAGGGAAAAACCGCAGTACCACTCCATAAACTTGGGGGCACCCTGGTAGACATTGGCCTCGATATTGGCAAAATCGAGGATAAAAGAAAAAGATGCGACACCCACCACAAATAGTGAGAAACCGATACCAATCAGGCCATTTCCATGGATGTAGGGGATTTCATAGCCCAACATGCGCCCAACAAAAGAAGCCAGATAAGTGACCATGATGGCCATCATGGAAGCCGTGATGGCCTTGGTGAGCCAGGGTGTAGCCCGCAGCACGCCGTTGTAATACAGGAACAGCATGCCACCGAGGATTCCCAGGGTGAGGGTGATGGCCTCGACGCCGATACCCGGCTTGATGGTTTCTACATAGGCTGTCACGCCGCCGAGGGCCAACCCCTCAAGCAAGGCATATGCAGGAGCCAGCAAGGGTGCCCAGGCGGGCTTGAAGGACAGGACCAGGGCCACCACAAAGGCAACGATGCCACCCCCAAAGATCAGGCCCAGGTGGCCGCCAGCGGCTTGCCCGCTGCGGGCAGCCTCAAGCTGCCCTTCGCAATAACCGAAGGAGGCGACCCCCGCCGCCAGGAGGAGCCCCAGCAGCACGGTGGTTTTGCCAACCACGCCCGACATGGTCATGGCGGTTTGGTAAGTGGGCGCCTCGGCACGGTAGTTATCGAAGGCTCGCCAGGTAGGGTTGCTCGATTGCTGGGAAAGTGCTCCAGACATAAGGCATTCTCCAAAAGGGTTAGGGAAGAAAAGTCTCCCCTGAGTGACTGATGGTGTCATTTTACCATGCTTCCATCCCAACGGGGATACCCCGGATTGGAAAAAGCTGGCTTCACCGGGAATTTTAGCGGTATTCCACCACACTGACCCGCTTCAGATCGGTCACTACCGCCTTCATTTCCCGCTGGGCAATCTCTTCGCGCAGACGAGCCCGGATCTGTTTCTGGATTTTTTCGTCAAAGGGTTTTTTCCCTTCGAATTCGCGATCAACCAGTTGCGCGATATGGTAACCGGTGCGTAATTCCACCACTGGGGCCACTTCGCCAGGACGCATCTTGAAAAGCATCGCCTCCAGCTCCGGTGGCTTGATTTCCCCCCTTCGTCTACCAATCCCCTCCCCGCCCCGCAGGGCGCTGTCGCCATGGCAGTTTTTTCGCGAGAGTTCGGCAAAATCCTCACCGGCTCGCACCCGCGCCGCCAGGGCCTCGGCGGCACGCATGGCCTCCTCGGGTGTAGCAAACCTGGCCCGAGCCAGGAACATATGGCGCCAGCGCACTGAATCATACACGCGGAAATCATCTGGATGGCTATTGTAATATTCTTCAAGCTCGGCCCTGCCAATGCGGTCGAGGGCCGGCATGACTCGCTGCTGCAAGTAGTTCATGGCGATGAAGTTACGCTCGGATTGACGACGCATCAGGTCGATGGGAACCCCCTGAGCCTCAAGCGTGCGCTCGAATTCCTCTTCGCTTTCTACTTGGTTTTTATCCTTGATCTGTTTGATGTAGCGCTCGAATTCCTTGGACGAAAGTTCCTTCATTTTATCAAGAAACTTCTGGGCCTGGGGATTCTTGCTGAGCCGGGTGGTGCAATCCTGCACCACCAATTCGCGATCCACCAGAGTGTCGATAGCCAACTTGCGACGATCTGCTCCTGGCGGACCATCTCCACTGCCCCCCTGGATGATGGCCAGGCGAACTTCCTCTTCCAGAATGGCTTGGCCATTCACTGTCGCCACCACCACGCCGCCCTCATGCAGTTGCCCGAGGCTCAACGATTCGGGTGTTCCCAATGTGGCACTGGCATTCAACTTGGCATTTTCGGCCTTCTTTTTTGGCCCGGTGGTGGGAATACCCAGACTGGCAGGGGGAGGAGGCAGGGTGAGAGGGGGGGGAACGGTACCTGCCGGCCTGATCTGCCTGGGCAGATCGGGTTCTTGCCCGCGGAACCGACTGGCCTCTTCGTCGGCCACCATCGCTGCTGTTTGCTGCTCCTGCTCCGATCCAGCGCCCGCCACAGCACCGGCACCGGGAAGCTGATTCGTCTGACCGAGCCTGGCAATTTGCTCACGCATTTCAGAATAGTGCCCAGCCCGGGCCAAACCGCTTGCCCGGCTGGAAGGAGAGGTGGAGGTCTGGCAACCAGCCAGAAGGATGGAAAAACAAACCAGCAGGCTTGCCTCGCCACCCGCCGGCAATCTGACGATTCCAGCCCGCCGTTCGTTGAAATCCCTGCCCATGGATTGCACCCGCCCTTGCACCCACACTTGGTGGGAGTCAGACCCGGAAGATCCGGTGAAGCGAGCCAATAGCTGATAGGGCCCTGCGAATCAAGATGAGGAAGCACGGAGCCGCAAGGCTAGCCCCGATCTCACGCCGGCAGAATGGGTTTTTGTTCGCTCAGGTGGTTTGAGAGGAAGAAGGTTCGGAGGATGCCTATCCCCCGAAGCCTGGGCCGGGGTGCAAACGACGGGCGGCAAAGCTGAATTGGCTGATGGTGTCACCGATCCAGTGGTAATGCAAACGCCGGCGTACCTCGGGAACCAGGGCCTGCCCACCAAGATACAATTCGATATTCAGGCGACTGGCCAATTCATAGAGAGCATGCTCCTCCACCACGAACTTTTCCACATCAGCTATGGTGGTGCAAGTCACCCAGGCTAGGGTTGGACGCAATTTTTCCAGCATTTTCCCCAGGCTGGGCAGTGGGGTATTGCCACCGATATTGACCACTTGCCAGCCATTTTGCAGAAGCACCAGCTCCACCAGCTGGTTGCCCAGCACATGAAAATCAGCTTCGGGACAGGCACCAACGGCCAGTGGCCGGGACGATGCGTCGACAGGCAGCAATCGGTTCCGGATGGACACCAGGGCGGCCTGGAGGTGCGAAGTCACGAGGTGCTCTTCGGCAACTTCGGTTTCGCCTGAAACCCAGGAATGGCCTAATTCGCACATCAGGGGAAATATGAGCGAATCCCCCAGTTGCTCAATCGTCATACCGCCTTCCAGGCAGTGGATGAGGATTTGGCTGACCAAAACATGCTGGTTGGACTTAAGCGCTCTTTCCATTTTGGAGCGAATCAATTCCACCGGTTCCGCGGCTATGACGGTCCCTTCAGTCCATGGTCCCAAAATGTCGGGATTCAGCTGCACCGAAGGCAGTTTTTTGTCCCTAACCAGACGCAAAAGGTCACCCAGAAGGATACGACGATGCCCCCCGGAGGTGCGTGAGGCCGGAATCGTACCATCATCGACCCACCGTTTGATCGTGGATTGATGGACAAGCAGGATTTTTGCCGCCTCAGCGGGCGATAAAAGTGTGGAACTGTGCATAAATCCCAACCAACAATTTCTAAACATTAATAAGCAGTTTGATCAAGAAAAGCGAACTGAATAACCAGCAAAACCTCAACAAGACAAAACATCCAAAACGATCATTGACACCGATAAAGCATTAACCTGCATTTTTTGCATAAAATCCTATCATTTACGAAATATCCAGCCTTGCCACCCAAAACAACCTTGACAGACAATCGTTCAAATCGTTCAATAAACAGTGTGGATTTGATTGAATGTCGCAAACAGTCCTGAAGGGTTGACCTAATGCGGCATTTTTAGACGTTTCAGGCATCTGAGCAAGCTTGAGCAGCACCAGGAGCACTATCATGGTTCAGCAAGTCACATCAAAGATCGATCAACAAGTCACATCAAAGCCCACTCCCAGGCAGCGAGAGCTTGCCGAAGGCATTTATTTTGTCATTCATGCCAGCTTCAGCAAATCCAACGCGAACCGGATTTACGGACCTGCGGCCCTGGTTCCCGCATACACCGGCGATTACATGCCGGATGAAATCACCCGCGACTGCTCCCGTCGCATGCACTATGCGGCTTGGCGTTTAAGCCGTGCCAAGGATGACGTTACGCGAACCGCCTGGAAAAAACTGTACAAACAAATGCGCGATCTGATTGTTTTGGGAAACCGGAAACTCATTTTCCGCGCCGTCCGTCGCTGGATGCCCCCGGCCAATCAGGTTGATGACATGACCAGCGACTGCCACATTGTGCTCATACAGTCAGTGGCCGCCTTCAATCCGTGGATTGGTATTCGGTTCAGTACCTACGCTTTCACCTGCCTGATGCGAGCCCTTTCCCGTTTATCCCAAAAAATCCAGGGTGACAAATTGTCCCGCAGCGTACCTCTGGAGTCTTTGGCCGACACAGATATGGATCCTTGCAAAATGGATCCACCCTCCGCCTACTCCATCCGGCTGGATGAATTTCTCGGTGTATCGTCCACGATCCTTTCGCCACGCGAGAAGCTGGTGCTGATCCGTCGTTTTTGTCTGGATAACAAAAACCACATACCCGGCACCCTGGAACAAGTCGGGAAACTGTTGGGCCTGTCCAAGGAGCGCGTTCGCCAGGTGCAGCACCGGGCACTTAGCAAATTGCGGGCTGTTCTGGCCTGATGCCGCATCACCCGGCATCCATTCATGAAAAATCAGGCCGTCCGGTCCCGGGCGGTCTATTTTGTTGGACTCGACCCAAGTGCTCAATTAGTATGACACTCTGTTGTTCAGACAATCGGTTCCTCCCGTCCTTCTTACGGGGGGTTACAGTGAGATTTGTCCCACGGAGCCATTCATGACCTCTCCCGCTTATGCAAACACGCCATCCGATCCGGATGCCATCAGTCCCAACAACAAGTGGCTGTTCATTGCCAGCTTCCTCACCCTCATCGCTGCTGGCATCGGGTTTTCGGTCCGCGCTGCCATTCTGGGTGACTGGGCTGCCCAGTATGGCTTTACCCTTTCCGAGCTGGGGACCATCACCGGGGGTGGCCTGACCGGTTTCGGTATCACCATCATCGTCCTGTCATTTTTTGCCGACAAAATCGGTTATGGTCCGCTGATGGTTCTGGGGTTCCTGTTCCACTTCTCCAGTGCCATCGTCACCTTTTTTGCAACTACTATGTTTGACCAATATGGCAAAGACGGCGCTTTCTGGTGCCTGAATATTGGCATGTGGTTGTTTGCACTAGGTAACGGCACCTGTGAAGCCGTCATCAATCCACTCACCGCCACCCTGTTCCCCAGGAACAAGACCCATTGGCTGAATATCCTGCATGCAGGCTGGCCGGGTGGTCTGATTATCGGCGCCCTTTTGGGTGTGCTCTTCGAGACGCTGGGTAATGTGCGCTGGGAATACCAGCTTGCCACCTTCGTGGTGCCCACGCTCGCTTACGGCGTGTTGATGCTGGGAAGAAAGTTCCCCAAATCCGAAGTGACCGCTTCTGGTGTGGAAATCGGCACTATGCTGGCCCAGTTTGCCGCCCCTGTGTTGCTGTTCCTCCTGTTCCTCCACGCCATGGTTGGCTATGTGGAACTGGGCACTGACAGTTGGATCTCCAGCATCACCGGCCGCATCCTGGAGAGCAAGACTGCTGGTTTATGGCTGTTCATCTGGACATCAGGCCTGATGTTTGTGTTGCGCTTTTTTGCCGGTCCCATTGTCCACCGGATCAACCCACTGGGGTTGTTGTTCATCAGTGCCTTGTTCGGCACAGCCGGCTTATACCTGCTGGGCACCACTGAAACGGTTTACATGTGTGTGATTGCCGCCACCATCTACGGGGTCGGCAAGACCTTCTACTGGCCCACCATGCTCGGCGTGGCCAGCGAACGCTTCCCCAAGGGCGGGGCCCTGGTGCTGGGTTTCATGGGTGGCTGTGGCATGCTTTCAGCCGGACTGCTGGGCGGCCCGGTGATTGGCTACAAGCAGGATTATTTCACCACCCAGAATTTGCAGGAAACCAACAAGGATGCCTACGATCGCTTCAAGGTGGAAAATAAAAGTGCCCCTGTCCCGGGCCTGCCCCCGATTGCCGGGCTGGACGGTTCCAAGTTTGCTGTGCTTGAGGACTACGAGAAGAACAAGAGCAAGAAAGACTTCAAACTTGGAATTGCCAAAGATCTCGAACTCGTATCGAAACAGGAAGGGAAGAGCAAGAACGAGTCGCTCCTCATGGATCTCACCAAACTCAATACCTGGTGGGATACCGAAGAGAAGGCCAACGCTGATACAGATATAAAGAATGTGGTTGCGGCCCGTTTGACCGGTGGCAAAGAAGCCCTGAAAGTCACCGCTCTGGTGCCAGCCATCATGGCAGTGGGTTACTTGCTGCTGCTCATCTACTTCAAGGCGACCGGCGGCTACAAGCAGGAGGAGATCAGTCACTGATTTCCCTGGGTAATTCCTGATCCGCACCGGCCCTGGACCATGTTGTCCAGGGCCGGTGCTTTTTCCCCAGGCGATTCCCGGTTAGGATGAAGCCTGTCGTGTTGTCATGATTTGGGGTGACCCGCTCAGGAGATGATGGCGATGAATTCTTGCCTCGCATGCTGGCTGGTTTTGGCGCCAGGCGCACAGGACCCTGTGCTTTCCGGCCCACAGGCTGGGGAGAAGCTTGTACCCTTCAAGGTGCGCGTGGCCCTGGGTGAAAACGCCGGGAAAGAGGCAGATTATGTCGGCAGTGCCAAGAGCGGTCCCATCGTGCTGATTTTTGTCCACGAGGTGAACCGGCAGACGGTCTCAATGATCCGGGTGCTGTCCACCTACACCCAGTCACGGGCCACGGACGGCCTGGCGACCGGGGTAATCTGGCTGGCCGATGATGCCACCGAGGCTGAAACCAACATCCAGCGGATCAAACACGCCCTGACGCCAAAAGCCCCGACGGGGATCTCGCTGGATGGCCGGGAGGGCCCAGGCGCCTATGGCCTCAATCGCAAGGCCAGCCTGACGATTCTGGTGGGAAACAAGAATCTGGTCACCGCCAACTTCGCCCTGGTTCAGCCTAGCTTGCAAGCCGACCTGCCCAAAATTCTCGCTGCCGTGGTGCAGGTGGCGGGAGGCAAAGTCCCCACCCTGGCAGAAATTGAGGGTAAGCCGGCTAACCCCCGGGGCGACGCACCGAGGCAGGATGTGAACCTGCGGCCCCTGCTGCAGCCTGTGATCCGCAAAGATGCCACTCCGGCGGAGGTGGAAAAGGCCGCCAGGGCGGTTGAAACCTATGTGCAAGAGAACGCCGCCGCAAGAACCGAGGTGGGCCGCATAGCCAATACCATCATCGACAGCGGGAAGCTGGATGACTATGGCACGCCCCGCGCCCGCGAATTCCTGCGGGATTGGGCGAAAAAATACGGTGCGAAAAAACAGGAAAAGGATCCCCAGCAAAAATCCGGCCGGAATAACCCATGACCCCAGTCTGGCTGCTGTTGGCCTTGCTGGCGGGTGCGGCCCCGCCGGTTCCCCACTTCAGTACCGGTATCATCCCGGTACTGACCAAGGCTGGCTGCAATTCGGGAGCCTGCCACGGTGCCGCTGCCGGGCGTGGCGGTTTCCACCTGTCGCTTTTTGGCGCCGACCCGGATGCGGATCACGAACAGCTGGTGCATGCCTTGCAAGGACGAAGGATCAACCTCGCCCACCCCGCAGCCAGCCTGATCCTGAAAAAATCAACCGCGCTGATCGACCACGGCGGCGACATGGCCCTGACTCCCGATGGTCCAGGTGCCGCGCTCATTGAAAGCTGGATTGCCGCCGGCGCGCCACGCGGCGTGAACCGTCTGCTCACCCGCTTCAGGGTGGTAGCCGCGCCGACGGTTCTGGCAAAACCAGGTGCCACCACCACCTTGCAGGCCATCGCCAGCCTCGATGGCGAACCCGAGAGGGATGTGACTGCCTGGACTGTTTTCACCACCACCGATCCGGCCTCGGTAACCATGGGCCCCACAACCGCCCAGGGTGCCCAGGCTACCGTAAATCGGCGCGGACGGCATGCGGTGATCGCCCGCTTTCTCAACCGGGTTGAATCCCTTCCCCTCATCCTGCCACTGGATGGCCCGCCCCCCGATTTCAGGAACGAACCCGCAGAAAACTGGATTGATCGCGAGTTGAACGCCAGCCTGACGGAGCTACGCCTCCCGGTGTCACCCCAGGCCGACGATGCAACCTTTATCCGCAGGGCCACCCTGGCCCTGACAGGTACCCTGCCCAATCCCGCCGATGTGGATCTGTACACGGGTGACCGCTCATCGGGGAAGCGCGCCGCATTGGTGGATCGCCTGCTGCGTGGCGCCGATTTCCCCGAGTACTGGACCCTGAAACTTTCGCGGGTGCTCGATCTGCGTTCACCCTCTGGCGAAAAAGCAGGTACGGCAGCCCTTGTCGGCTGGCTACGCGACTCATTGCGCGCTGACACCCCCATGCCGATGGACCGCTGGGCCCGCGAACTGCTGACGGCGAGCGGTGACAGCCATCAGGTGGGTCCAGCCAATTTTCCGCGCCTTTCCGGAGACGCGCGGGGCCAGGCGGAACTGGTCGGCCGGGTATTCCTGGGGGTGCGATTGCAGTGCGCCAACTGCCATAACCACCCGCTTGATGCCTGGACGCAAGACGACTACCACGGTCTGGCCGCCATCTTTGCCAGGCTGGAGCGCTCACGCGTGGTGCGGATCGCCTCGCGTGGCGAGGTGACCAACCCGCGCACGGGTCAGCCAGCAATTCCCCGCCTTCCCGGCAGCCGCGCTGTCACAGAACCTGGTGACCCGCGGCTGGTCCTGGCCGAATGGCTCACCCACCCCAACAATCCGCATTTTGCCAGGGCGCAGGTGAATCGCCTGTGGCGGGCACTTTTCGGCAGGGGCCTGGTGGAACCGGTGGACGATATGCGCGCCAGCAACCCCGCCACCCATCCGGCCTTGCTCGACCGCCTGGCGCACGATTTCACGAAAAATGGCCACGACCTCCGGTTTATGCTGCGACAGATCGCCCTCAGCCAGGCCTTTGGCCGTTCTTCCCTGCCCAGGCCAGAAGTCCCGAAAAACGATTCGTTTTATTCTTTTTATCCCACCCACGATCCTGAGCCAGAGGTATTGGCGGATGCCATATCCTGGGTCACGGGGGTGCCCGACCCTTACCCCGGACAGCCTCTGGGAACCCGGGCCATTTCACTCTGCGACCCTGGCAGTACCGCACCCTCGCTCGATATTCTGGGGCGATGCCAACGACAGGCTGGGTGCGATATGGCTGGTGGCGGTGGCATTGGCCTGCCAGCGCGGTTGCACCTCCTCAATGGCGGGCTGCTCAACGACCGGATCGGCACACCTGCCGGCAGACTGGGGAAGCTGTTGGCGGCGGATAAATCAGACAGGGAGATTATTGCGGAGTTTTACCGGGTCGCCCTTAGCCGAAACCCCACACCCCCTGAAGCCGCAGGGTGGCTGGCCAGATTGAGCCAGGGACCGCTGGGAGACCGGCAGGAACGCCTGGAAGACTTCATCTGGGCTCTTCTCAATTGCCGCGAATTCACCAGCAACCACTGACCAGTCCCATGAGGATAACGCCATGCCAACCAATCAGATTGCCGGACAGCGATGCGATGGCTGGAAAAGACGCGACTTTCTCCGTTTGGGGACGGTGGGAGCGTTGGGACTGGCTCAGTTCCTGCGATTGCGCGCGCAGGCGTGCGGTGCCGGCGTCAAGGAGCCTCAAGCCCGTCGCTGCATTCTTGTCTGGCTCGATGGTGGCCCGAGTCATCTGGAAACATTCGACCTCAAACCCGAGGTTCCGGTGGACGTCCGTGGCCCATTTCACCCCATCCGGACAACCGTGCCCGGCCTGGACCTGTGTGAACTCCTGCCTGGTTTGGCCGGGATGGCAAGGCATCTGGCGGTGATCCGCTCAATGACCTCACCCCTCGGCGAACACGGCATCGCCAATCAGTATCTTCTCACCGGGTACAAACCGTCGGCAGCCCTGCAATACCCTAGTTACGGCTCGGTTTTATCGTATGTCCGGGGTGCCAATGGCCTGCTGCCTCCCTATGTTGCCATTCCGGAGTTCCGCGGTGGTGCTGGTTATCTGGATTTAGCCCACCGGCCATTTGTCACTGGGGGCGATCCTTCCAAGGCTGATTTCCAGGTGCGCGATCTCAATCTCTATCCGGGTATCACCCCAGGAAGAATGGACCGTCGCCGCGATTTCCTGGCCGAATTCGATCGCGCCCAGGCTGGCGAACAATCCAGGCTGCTCCCGCCGGACTCAGCCTTTTCACAGGCCCACCGCCTGACCACCTCAGCCGAGGCGAAGCGCGCTTTTCATCTGGGGGAGGAATCGGCAAAGACCCGGGCCCGCTACGGACCACGCCCCATTGGCCAGTCTTGCCTCCTGGCCCGGCGGCTGGTTGAGCGTGATGTGCCTTTTGTCAGTATCCATAACGGTGGCTGGGACACGCACGATTCACTCACCCTGCAACTGCGCGACGGTTACAGCGGTGCCAAGGTGGGTGTGGGCCTGTTGCCGTCGCTCGACCTGGCGTTATCGGCCCTGATTGGAGACCTGGCTGAGCGCGGCCTGCTAGACCAGACCCTGGTGGTAGTGATGGGGGAATTTGGCCGCACCCCCAAGCTGAACACCCGCGGCGGCCGCGATCACTGGCCCCGTGTTTTCAGCCTGCTCATGGCGGGCGGTGGTGTGCGCGGTGGGCAAGTGATCGGCTCCAGCGACAGGGTGGGTGAAAGCCCGCATGACCACCCGGTCACCCCGGCTGATCTGGCCTTTAGCCTGTACACGCTTCTGGGGGTGGATCCATCCCTGGAGCTGCATACCGCCGATGGCAGACCCGTACCGGTAAACCAGGGTGGTGCCATGATTCGTGGGCTAGTCTGATGATGCCCCTTGCAGCTTGTCTGATGCTCGGAATCGCGGCCTGCCTGCCAGCCGGTGCGCCAGTGACTGCGGTCGCTTTTGCACCCGATGGCACCAGAGTGGTCGCCGGCTCTCAAGAAGGGCTCTCTGTCTATTCCTGGCCCGGACTCCTCCTGTTGTCAAAGCACACAACAGACCTTTCACATATCAATAGGCTTGCCTTCTCCCCCGCGGGTACTGCGCTACTTGCTGGCGGCGGTTCTCCCGCCGAGAAAGGCCTGGTGGAAACCCTGAGCTGGCCCGGTCTGACTTCGCAACTCTCCGTCACTGTCAGCAGGGACCTGGTGTACGGCCTGGCCTGGTCGGCGGATGGCAAGCACTGGGCCGCCGGCAGCGCGGATGGCACCTGCATGGTTCACGCCGCCAATAATGGCAAACGCATCCGGCTTTATGAGGGGCATTCACGCCCCGTGCTTTCTTTGGCCTACACAACCGATGGGGAAAAAATCATTTCTGCCAGTGTGGACCAGACCCTGCAGGTCTGGGATCCTGCCACTGGCAAACTCTGGCGCACTCTCGATAATCATGTCAACAGTGTCAACTGCGTGGCAACCCGGCTGGCGCGGAAAAATGCTGATGATATGCCTCTGGTGGCTTCCTGTAGCGAAGACGGCACAGTCCGCCTTTGGCAACCCGGGCTGGGCCGTCTGGTGCGTTTCACACGGTTGGCATCCATTCCCCGGCTGGTGGTCTGGTCGCCCATGGCGGACGAGTTGGTGGTGGGCTGCAACGATGGCACAGTTCTATGGCTGCAGGCGGAGACGCTGGAAACAAGACGACGTCATGCGGCTGCAATTGGCCGCATCCATTGCCTGGCCACACACCCTACAGGGCGGGTTGTGGTCGGGGGTGAAAAGGGATTGGCTGCAGCGGCCCCCTGAGACTACCGGGTTATCATCCCGCCACGCAGGCATAAAACGAGCCGGCAGCGTACGGTTGAACCATCGGTGCTGCGGCACCCTGGGTTGCCTTATTTTGTCTTGCTTCGCAAGGCCAGAGCGTCAAAGACGGGTGCCAGAGGGCTTGCCTTGTCCACGGCGGTCCGGCCTTCGGCGGCAATGCGGGCCGCTTCGATGGCATTGCCATCCGCCAGAGCCTGCTCACCCGCCTGCAACAAATGGCGCAGGCAACTCTGAGCCTCGGCCTCGGTGCGCTGAGGGCGGGCCAACTGCTCGCGGATCAGTGGCAGGGCCAAGGCCCACTTGTTTTGCTCCAGGGCCACTTGCACCACCAGATCCTGTACCGGGGTGATGTTGAGCTTGGGATCGGGTTTACGGGTCCAGCGGCTCATCACCTCGGTGAGCAACTGCAAGCGGCGCGCTGGTTGCTTGGCCATGGCCAGTTTGCGGTCCCACTCCTGGACCAGGCTGGATTGTTGCGCCCGCGCCAGCACATCGATCAAAGCGAGCCAGGCCTTCTCCTGCACGCGTACATCTTCGGTGGCCTGACTCGACTGCCACAGCACTCCCAGCATACCGGGGGGGGCACATTCACCCAGAGCCCCGGCCGCGCGGGCGCGGACATTGGGGTCCATGTCTTTCAGGAGCACGATTTCCAGTCGGGCCATCAGCCGCAGGCGATCTGTCTCGTTCAGTGGTTTCATGGCACTTTCGGCCCGGCCCGCCAGCAAAGCCAGCGCTCCCACCAGACTGAAGCGCACGGTGCCAGAGGTATCATCAAGCCCCTTGAGGATGGCATCGAGGGAGCTGGGCAAGGCGACCCGCTCCAGTGAGGCGGCCGCGGCCTTGCGGACCGATTCCGAGGGATGTCGCAGCAAGGCGGTCAGTACCGGCCCCGACTCAGGGGCACCCAAAGCGCCGAGGTCTTCTGCCGCCTCCACCACCACTTCGAGCACCGGGTCTTCCAGCAGTCGTTGCAGACTGGCGAGGACTTCCGGCTGGCGTTGCCGGATCTCCGGCCGATCGAGTGTGGCTTGCTGCGACAAGGCCCGGCCGCTTGCGGCCCGCACGGTGGCGCGGTTGGAGCGAGTGAGCACCAGCAGGCGTTCCAGCGCGGCGGAATCAGCCACGCGGCCCAAAGCCACGGTGGCGGCACGCTGCACTTCCAGGGCTGGATCGGCCGATAGGCGCAGCAGGATTCCGGCCAGCACCTTCTGGGCACTGGGATCGGCGCCTGCAAGCGCCTCCTGGCTCCAGGTAACAGCCAGCAGGCGCAAGGCGGCATCTTCCTGCTCACCCAGCCCGGGCAGGTATTGCAGCCGCTCAGCGGTTCCCAAACGCGCGTAAAGCTGTTGCTGCAGCCGAACCACTTGTCCGCGGGCTGCCTCCAGTTCATTTTCCACCCGGGCGCGACGGGCCAGTTGAAAGGCCAGGCGCATTTCCAGCCAGCGTTCGTTGTCGAGATCCTTGCAGGTTTGCCACCAGGCAGTCCAGCGATCGGCGTCAGGCCCAAGCCGTTGCCCGGTGAGATCGCTGAGCGCCTCGTTGGCTGACTGGCGCGTGCGGTCAGAGTCGCTGGTTAGCGCCTTCAGCAGCGGGGCCACCGCCAGCTTGCGCCCACTGGCCCCCAGCGTGTAGGCCGCCATCTGGGCCACTGCGGAGTCGTTCGCAGGATCCCCCAGAATGCCTGCCAGCTTGTCGATGATGCGCGGTTCAGAAAGAACACTCAGGGCCTGGGAGGCACCCTGGCGGATAGCTACCTTGCTGGAGGCCAAGGCGCGCAGCAATTCATCGGCAAAGCGGATATCCCGGTGAAAACGGATGGCAGAGGACAGTGCCAGAAACATCTCCTGGTCCTCGGCTTGCTCCAGGCCCTGGCGAATAAGGGCCTCGGCCTCCGCCGAGTCGATTTGCACAAGAGCCAGAGCCGCCTGGTTTTGCAGGCGGGGTTGACCACGGTCGAGCAGCATCTCGCGCAGCCGGGCAATATCGGCAGGCGGCTGACTTCGCGCCGGGAATGTGGCTGAAGGTAGCGGCTGGAAGGCTGACGCAGACGAGGCGGCCAAACCCAACAGGCCGGCCACGGGCAAAATCAGGCTGGCCAGGCGCATGCGTTGGTTCTCCCCACCCCCATGAATCAGGCCAGTTTGCCTGGGAATCATCGGCTGGACCGGTGGCTTATTATTAAAACTCGCCTATATGGCTAATATGGGGCCACTGATAGCACCCATGCAACCCTTATCTATAAACAATCCGGGGTCTGAGAGTCAACCGTGTCTTCCCCGTCTTCGCACCCGGCAAAAGTCCCGCCCTGGCGGACGGACCAAGCTGGGGTGGAACCCATGACAAGCCTCAGGCCATGATGTTTATCGCATGGAAAGAACAGGCCATCACAGGGGCAATCCGCCCGATACGGGGATGCGTGGCGACTCATGACGAAAAACACAGGCCCCCTGGTTATCCTGCTCGCCCGCTGGCTGCACCTGCCTGCTACACAAATCGCCCTGCTGACCATGGTCTGGGCCCTGGTGGCCCTCACCAACCTGGGTGGCGCCACCCTGTGGGACATCGACGAAGGGAACAACGCTGAAGCCTCGCGCGAGATGCGCGCGGCTGACAATTGGGTGGTCCCCACCTTTAATTACCAGTTGCGTGTCGACAAACCCGCTCTTATCAACTGGTTGCAAATTCTCTGCGGCATGGTTTTTGGTGAGGGGGAGTTTGCCGCCCGCTTCCCCTCGGCGTTGGCCGGTCTGGCCACCGTGCTGGCAGTCTGGCTACTGGGCAGGCTCTGCCTGGGTGGGCTGGGTGGCTTGCTGTCTGCCTTCGTGCTCCTGGGCTGCCCCCTTTTTGTCGCGGCGATGCGTTTTGCCAATCCGGACAGTCTGCTGACAGCCCTGGTGAGCTGGTGCCTGGTTTGCTTTTTTCTGGGGCAGCGGGGCGCGGGGGTTTGGTGGCTGTACGGGGCGGCTTGCGCCTCTGGTCTGGCCATGCTGGCCAAAGGGCCGGTGGGTTTGGCCATGCCCGGGGCGATCATTCTGGTTCACCTTCTCCTTGCCGGTGGCTGGCTACGCATTCCCTGGAGGCATCTGGCTGGCGCCTTCCTGGTTTGGCTGGCTGTGGCCGGCCCCTGGTACCTCTGGGTGGGTGTGGAAACCAAGTTCGCCTGGCATAAGGGCTTCTTTTTACAGCATAACCTGGGCCGGCTTGCCGCCCCCATGGAGGGCCATGGGGGTCCCATCTGGTACTACCTGCCCATCCTGCTGGCTGGTACCTTCCCATTCTCCACCCTGCTACTCTTGCCTGCCCTGGTCTTGGCCCGGCGCCGGACCCTGCCAGACTGGTGGCCCCTTCTGGCACTGGGCTGCGCCTGGGTGGCAGTTCCTGTGGTGGTATTTTCCCTGTCACGGACCAAGTTGCCCAACTATGTTTTACCCGCTTACCCCGGTCTGGCCCTGCTGCTGGCGGCTGGCATGACTGGTTGGCGGCGGGGCCTCATCACGGCACCCATGGGCTGGGTGCGTCTGGGCATGGGAATTCTAGCGGTGGCGGGTGTGGCTGTTGCGGCCGGTTTCCTGGTGGGAGGGGGCGCCATCGCCATGCCATTCAGCGACAAGGTCAAGCCGCTGGCTGGTCTGGAGTCCATGGCGCCTGTGGGTAGCCTTTTCCTGGTGGCGGGTTTGGCAGGGTGGGTGTTGGCGCACCGAGCCCTGCCTACTGTGGCCATCGTCACCGTCTGCGGTTTGCTTTTCAGCATGGTGCTGGGGGCC
The DNA here is from genome assembly GCA_003669555.1 of Planctomycetota bacterium. Taxonomy (GTDB): domain Bacteria; phylum Planctomycetota; class Planctomycetia; order Gemmatales; family Gemmataceae; genus UBA6894. The sequence goes on along the minus strand of QWOS01000086.1, from coordinate 26,221 downwards.
TGGAATGGCCAAACGCTCAATGCACACAAAGCGCCCAAGGCACTGGCGACAGCCTTGCCTGCCGATCAGATGCACCGCGAAGTGCGGCTGGGTGTATTCGAGTGGTTTCAGCCCAGTTTTGTCTACTACACCCGGAGAGCGGTGGAACGGATTCCCGGGGAAACCGATCTGGAATGGTTCCTGACCCAGCCGATTGCGGCTTATGTGGCAATGCCAGCAGAGCGGTGGGAAGGCTTGAGAGGCCGTTTCCCCAATGCCAGGGAATTGCTCAGGCAGCCCGATTTTTACAGACGGTGCGAGGTGGTACTGGTGGCCAACGCCGCCGCAGGGCAGTGAGCCTGGCAGGGGGGCTCACTCACCAGAAAGTGAAAAGCACCACCAGAACCATGCCGGCCGACCCGATGAGGATGCTGAGCAAATAGGCTGGCATCATGCCCATTTTGGGCATTCTCCCCTTGTGGATGGTTTTCTGATTTTGAAAGTGTACCCAAGTGGCCAAACCCGTCAGCACGGTGGCTCCGGCAAGCAGGGCAATACCCAACAACTCCTGGACATGCAGGAATGACCGGTAGACGGGATCATCCACTGTTATCCGGATCCATAAAGCCAGTTTGGCCAGCACCACACCCAGCCCCAGCACGGTGATAGCCGTGCGAATCCAGGCCAGGTAAAGCTGATTGGCCTGAATCAGCAGATTGAATCTTTCTTTACTCGTCAGAAACTCGGAGTGGATCAGATCTTCCGGGATTGCTTGCGGGCTGGCTGGGGGAGTTGGTTCATTTTTCATGGCTACGGGCACTGTCCATTCGTGGTTATTTTTCATTTGCTGGAAAGCTCAGTATGCATTGGCCCGCCTGCCCCGACTGTAAATTCACTTCCACGCGTTGGAGCCCTGGCTCTTTGTAAACTGCCCGCAGCAACTCCCCTGTCTCCGGGTCGCGTTGACGGTCTGCCAGTTGCCAATCGGGAAGACGGGCGACCAGCGTATGCCGTCCAGGCTTCAGGTTGACCAATTCAAACCGGCCAGACGCATCGGTGACGGTGGTATGGACAGGGGCACCCACCCAAAGCCAGCCACGGGCCCAATACTGCCCGGTGCCGCTCGACAGTTCCACCCAGCCAGGCTTGTCCAGGGTACGCCGGACCGTCTGATTGGCGCGCACCAGAGGCAAGCCAAAAAAAGCAGCACCACGGCCCCGCAGCGTGAAAAATGCAGCCTGCCGGCTTTCCACGCTGATGGCATCACCCGGATTGAGCAATCCCACAGGGACCACGCCACCGCCTTGCTCGACCAGGATCTGACCGTTTTCCACCAGGACGCGCACGGGCGGCTGAAGGACGGTCCGAAAAGAACCGGCTGGCTCCGCCGCCCAGACCAGAATGCCACCCAGACCGCCATCAGGCGCAATACTGGGCGCATGCGGATTAGGCCAGGGCCGCAGAGCCGGATCGGGCTGGCCCACCAGGGGACTGGGAGGAGCGAGAAAAGGCTGGACCTGAGGAAGAGCACCCCGCCAGTTCACCCGGCCTGTCACCCGCGCTGGAGCGGGTACTTCGGGGGTTTGCCCCAGCACCAGTAGCCATGCCAGTATCGGCGCCATTCCATCCTTCTCCCTGACCGCAAGTCCGCAAGCGGGTACAGTATGGGTGGACAGCCCTTCAGGGCAACACGGGATGGCAAGGGAGACGGGCGAAAGACCCATGAACCAGCCAACAGGCCGAACGCACCGCACACCTGAATCCGCGCTCCGTGGGGAGCGGGTTGAGCCCATCCGGGTGGGCGGCCATACCCTGAAGCTGCTGCTTCCCGAACAGGCCCATACCCTGCTGGATGATCCGTTTGTGGAGCAGGCTTTTGAGGCCGACGAATATATGCCCTACTGGGCGGAGCTATGGCCGGCTGCCCGCATGCTTGCTGAGGCATTGCTCCACCAGCCGCCAGCGTTTCCAGTTGGCACCCGTGCCCTGGAGGTAGGGTGCGGACTAGGGCTGGTAAGCGCCGCAGGCCTGCTGGCTGGCCTGCACATGACCATCACCGACTACGATCTCACCGCTGTGGAATTCGCCAGGCGGACCGCGCTTGCCAATGCTCCGGAAGGAGCCATCTTCACGGCTATGGCCCTGGATTGGCGCTCCCCTCCCCCTGTGCGTTACCCCCTCATTGTGGGAGCCGACCTGCTTTACGAAGAGCGGTCGGTGGCCCCCCTTTTGTCCTTGTTGACGGCCTGCCTGGAGCCAGGTGGACAGGCCTGGATCTGCGACCCGGACCGTGCCAATGGCAAGCTGTTTGGGGCCCAGGCAGGCGACCTGGGAATGGTGCTGGAAGCTCGGGCGGTCCATAGCATCGAGACGGATGGTCGGCGGATTGGTGGCACTCTCTATCGGCTGGGGCTACCCCGGAGGGGAACCGATGGCCCGTTATAGAGGCCGGCGCGCGCCAGAATGGTTTGCCTGCCCGCACTGTGGCGGCCGGGTCCAGGCAGGTGCGCGGGCTTGCCCGCATTGCGGCTCCGATGAGGAAACGGGCTGGAGTGACAATGCCGAGGGTTTGGCCGAAGCTGGTTGGGTAGGCGACGACGACTTCGATTACAGCGAGTTCGTGGAACGGGAGTTCCCGGATGAGGGTGCGGGCCATGCCACCGGGAAGGGAAAATGGCTGAAGGCCGGCTGCCTGCTGGTCCTGATTGCCATGGCTATAGCCTTATGGCTAGGGCGGTAAAACCAGTCCCGCTCCAAATAAAAAACCCCCGGCAAGGTAGCCGGGGGTTTTTCATGGAACGATATCCGCCGCGCCAATCAGTCGCGGAAAACGGAATGGCAATCAGTGCAGCTGGAATTCAGCTTGCTCGCAGCTTTCTTCACGCCAGCATAGTTCTTGGTGCTGACAGCCTCGCTCAAGTCTTTGGCGCCCACTTTCATGATTTCGTTCAGATCCAGCCATTTCTTCTTGCTCTTGCTGGATTCCTTGCTTTCAGGCCACAGGTGGTCGCTCACCTCGGCGATCGCCAGAACGCGATTACACATGGCGATAATGGGATCAGCCAGTTTGCCAGCGTCGGCAGCGCTGAGGCCTTTTTTGCTCAGTGTGGGCAAATAAGCCTCAATGCCGTCCTGGTTGGCGGGGACCAGACCGGCTTTCATGCCGATTCCAAAGCCGCCTTTGGCGCGGGGCTTGAAAGAATGCATCACCGGGTCGAGTTCCAGGCTGTCGGCAGCCTTTTTGCACTCTTCGGCAAAGGTGGCATCCTGGGCCTTTTTCGCCAAGGCATCAAGAGGCTCCAGAGAGCCCTTCTTGCCCTGCAAGGCCAAAGCCAGAGCCGAGGTTGTCAGGCCCAAAGCCAAGGCCAAACCACCCACGATCAGTGTTCGCACATTCATCAATCAGGTCTCCTTCAATGAACAACATCAACCACCAGGTTGCACAAAGGAACGGGCTCAAACCGTGCTTTGCAATCATTGGGTCTGTCATGCCGTTCCGGCAAGGTGGGGCGGGTGGAAAACACCAATTTTTTCCAAATCCTCGCATCTGCGAATACCCTGCGCTCCCGGAGCTGGGGTATCCAGATTCTATTATCATAATTGCTTCCGACGGGCAGGCAAGGGATTTCCACTTGGCTCGAAAATCCTTTCCGCCAACCAGGCCCCCCCAGCCAGAAAGACCGACATTCCCGCCAGCAGAGCCCGCCACGGCAGGGGCGCAACCCAGTCCAGCCACCAGGCGGGAGACATACCCAATGCCTTCATCATAGGTAGTGGTGATTCCAGGGGTAAGGAAAATTCCATCCCCCCAGTTCGGCTGGCCAGGTCCTGCAGCAACCATTCGCCTTGTTTTTGCGCGGATTCGTCACATTGTCCCGCTGGCACACGCAGCACCAGCAACCGCACCCCCAGGGTGGCCGCCAATTGCGCGGCCTGCCGGGGGGTTGGATCGTCCGGGGCACCTGTTTCCAGCGTATTGTGCTCGCCGTCACTCACCAAAAGGAGGACACGCTGGCTGCCAGGGGGGGTAGCTGCCAATTCATCCAGCCCGGCGATGAGCGCTGCCCCCAGGTTGGTGGTGGTTTCCCCTGGTGTCTGGCTCACTTGCTGCGCTTCCAGCACTCCGGGCAAGGCTCCGGGATGGGTCCCTGGGGTCAGTACACGACTGGGCCGGCTGGCAAAAAGCAGCAACCCCATCGAAAGCCGCCGGGTTTCAGGCTGGGCCTCCAGGGCTTGGGCCAATGCTCCCACGGCCTGGGTGGCGATTTCCCAGCGGCTCCGCCCCGTGACCTGATCCACCTCGGCCATGCTGCCAGAGGCATCGAGTAAAACCTGCACCGCACCGGGAAAAAGGCTGACGGGCCTGGTGGTTGGGCCGGCCAGGGCCACCACCAGTGCGGCAACGCAGCCAGTCCATAGCCAAAAAGACCAGGGTTTACGCAGCGTATCCAGACGGATTACCCGGCTGGAAAAACGCCCCAGCAGCAAAACCCGGGGCCTGGGACGCTCCAACCGCCTTAGTGCAGGCCAGGGCGCCAAAGGCAGCAACAACAGTACCCACCACAGTTGGAAACCAGGCATGGATTTGATTCTACACCCCCCGCCACCGGGCGTCCCCCGGAACAGAACCGGCCCCTTGCCGTTGACACCCCTCTTGGACAAGGCATAGGCTCTCTGCCGAGTAGCTTCCAGGCATCCAGCCGGGGGGCATTGTCCGAACTGGCCCAGGAATAACCCGCGTGAGTGAGCAAGGCGAGAGTCTGGAGGCGGTTCGCACAGAGAAATTGCGGGCTATCGAAGCACTGGGGCTGGACCCCTGGGGCGGCAGGTTTGACAATCACCTGCCAATCGGCCAGGTGCGCGAACTGCCCATTGATGCCGAAAATCCGGAAAATCGTGTCACCACCCGCCTGGCAGGCCGCATCGTGCTGCGACGCGTGATGGGAAATGTTCATTTCCTGGATCTTGCCGACGCCACCGGGCGGGTGCAGGTGATGATTGGCAAAAAACAGGTGGGCGAGACCGGCTGGAAACTGGCCGGCCTGCTCGACCTGGGTGATTTGCTGGGTGTGGATGGCAACTTTGGCCAGACAAAAACCGGCGAGATGACAGTTTTCGCCCGTGAGATCACCATCCTGGGCAAATCCCTTCTGCCCCATCCCGACAAGCATTCGGGCATGGTGGACATGGAGTTCCGGCTGCGCCACCGTTACCTCGACCTGACCTACCACCCCGAAGTGATGGTGCGGGCAGAAAAGCGCATCCGCCTGGTGCGGACCATGCGCCGCCACCTGGACGCCCAGGGGTTCTGGGAGGTGGAAACCCCCACATTGCACACGGTGGCCGGCGGCGCCGCGGCCCGTCCTTTCGAGACCCACCACAACGCGCTCCATTTGCCGCTGGTGCTGCGCATCGCCCTTGAATTGCCTCTGAAGCGCCTGCTGGTGGGGGGCATGGAAAAGGTTTACGAGATTGGCCGGGTGTTCCGCAACGAGGGCATCAGCCAGAGGCACAATCCCGAATTCACCATGATGGAGCTGTATCAGGCTTATTCTGATTACCGTGGCATGATGGACCTGGTAGAAGGCTTGGTATGTGCCTGCGCCACCGAGTTGCACGGTGGCACCCGGGTTCCTTACGACGGCCACGAGATCGATTTCACTCCTCCCTGGCGCCGGGCAACCTACGCCGAACTATTGCTGGAGCATGCGGGAGCCGACATGGCCGACCCGGCCTCGCTCACAGCAGCCGCCACCCGACATGGCATTCCCACCACGGGGAAGCACCCCGATGTCCTGGCCCAGGACCTTTTTGAAAGGCTCTGCGAGCCCACACTCGAGGGGCCGGTTTTTGTCCATGATTACCCGGCGAGCCTATGCCCACTCACCAAGCGCAAGCGCGACAACCCAGCGGTGGCCGAGCGCTTCGAACTGTACATCCACCGGATGGAGCTGGCCAACGCCTACACCGAGTTGAGTGACCCAGTCTTGCAGGAGCAGACCTTCCGCCAGCAGTTGGCGGGTCTGCCGGCGGACGAGTCGATGGCGCGCATGGATGAGGAGTTCATCGTCGCGCTGAAGCACGGCATGCCTCCGGCCGGTGGCCTGGGTGTGGGTATCGACCGGCTGGCGATGCTGCTCACCGACACCACCAGCATCCGCGATGTGATCCTCTTCCCGCTGCTACGCCCCGGGCACCATCATCCGCATCCCGAACCAGGCCACGATCATCCGGCCACACCTGGCAAATCACCCGATACACACGCGAAAGGCTGAGAAACCGCCCATGTACAAGCTGGTCCTATGCTGGCGATACCTGAAAACCCGCTACCTCGCCCTGGTATGCGTGGTGAGCGTGATGCTGGGCGTGGCCACACTCATTGTTGTCAACAGCGTGATGGGCGGGTTCAGCGCCAAGCTGCGCGACCGCCTGCACGGGTTGCTCTCGGATGTGATGCTGGAAGCCTACGACTACGACGGCTTCACAGATGCCGAGGGAAAGATGGAGCTGATCCGCAAGGATCCGTACCTGGCGGAACAGGTGGTGGCCATGGCACCCACGCTGGAAATCTTCGCCATGCTGCAGTTCTCGTACCGCGACATGCCAATCACCAAGCCGGTGCGGGTGGTGGGTATCAGGCCCGAGGAGCGGGCCCTGGTGGGAGGATTCGCGGAACACCTCACTGATCCGGCCCGACGGGCCAAACCATCCTTCGAGCTGGACGACGCTGCCAAAGCCCGCCTGGAGCTGTCGCGCAAGGCTGAACCTCTGGTTTTCCAGCCCTTGCTGGGCCCGGACGAGCCCCCACCCCCCGACCCACCCGATAGCAAACCCCATGTGGCGGTTGGTGCCATCCCTGGCTACGCCATCGCCCATTTCCGGGACCGCGAGGCCCGCTCCGAGGATGGCACATTGCGGGACAGGCGCACCCTGCAACCCGGCGACGAGATCATCATCACCACCGTTTCCGGTGCCAAGCTGGCACCCGTTTTTGACCGCTTTGTCATCGCCGACTATTTCAAAAGCGAGATGAGCGAGTACGACTCGCAATATGTTTTCGTGCCGCTGGACCATTTGCAGAAGCTGAGAACCATGGAGGGTAAGGTCACCTCCATCCAGATCAGGCTGAAAGACTACGATCAGGCGCCCAAGGTGGTTGCCCGGCTGAAGGAGCTGTTCAGGCGCCAGCCCCTGGAAGTGCAGACCTGGGAAGACAAGCAGGGCAATGTGCTGGCGGCCATCCGCACCGAGAAAGGGATCCTGAACATTCTGCTGTTCCTGATCATTGCTGTGGCGGGCTTTGGCATCCTGGCTATTTTCTCGATGATTGTCGGCGAGAAGACCCGCGACATCGGCATCCTCAAATCGCTGGGGGCCTCCAACTGGGGTGTGATGCAGATTTTCCTTGGTTATGGCCTGCTGCTGGGGATTGTCGGCGGTGGCCTGGGATCATTGATGGGGCTGGCTATCACCACCAACATCAACCAGATCGAGCACCTGCTGGCCAAAGCCACCGGGCAGGATATCTTCCCTCGAGATGTCTACTACTTTGACCGCATTCCCACCGATATCCAGCCTTCGGCCATCCTGCTGGTGAATCTGGGGGCTGTGGCCATCGCTGTGCTGTTCAGCATCCTGCCGGCACTGCGGGCCTCCATGCTGCACCCTGTGCGGGCACTGCGATTCGAATGACCAGAACACCCCTTACGACGGACCGGGGAACATTCATGCAGACTGGCTACATTGAGACAGAATCCGGCACGGCTCCGACGCCCATTTTGCGAGCCGAGGGCCTGCGAAAGACCTACCGCCGCAACGCCATTACCACCGAGGTACTGCGGGGGGTGGACCTGACGGTCCCGGCGGGCGAATTCCTCAGCATTGTTGGGGCGTCCGGCTCGGGCAAGAGCACCCTGATGCATCTGCTGGGATCGCTGGATTCGGTTGATGAGGGAACAATCTGGCTGGAAAACCGCCGTATTGACGGGCTGCCCAGCCGTGAGCGGGACAAGCTGCGCAATGGTACTTTTGGTTTTATCTTCCAGTTCTATCACCTGCTGCCAGAGTTCACCGCCCTGGAAAATGTGATGTCACCCGAGCTGGTGGCCAGCACCATCTGGCAATGGCCCTTCCGCAGGGGCGCGGCCAAACGCCGGGCCGAAGAGTTGCTTGAGCGGGTGGGCCTGAGCCACAGAAAGCACCACCGCCCCTGCGAGATGTCGGGTGGCGAGATGCAGCGCACTGCCATCGCCCGGGCCATCATGACTCGCCCGCGTGTGCTGTTTGCCGATGAACCCACCGGCAATCTTGACGAGGCGGCAGGCAGCGAGATCATGAGCCTGCTAAAAGATTTGAACCGGACTGATGGCCTGACAGTGCTGATGGTGACGCACAACATGGAAATGGCCGCCAGCACAGACCGTGTGATCCGTCTCTCGGCGGGTCGGGTGGACCATGGTCGCCAAACCCCGCACGGCGGTCATTTGCCGCGCCCTCTGGATCCATCCACTCTCGAAATGGCCATCCGAGGGGTAGGCCACGACCGGTTTCCCGGTTAAAGTGGGTTTTTGTGACATCTGGCGTTTCAGAATGTTAACCTAGTTCCGGCAGCTGCGGCTGTTGATTGTGGAGTTCCCCCGAGTGGCGGCCATCTATCTCAACGGGCGACTGGTGGATCGCCAGCACGCTGTCGTTAGCGTTTATGATCATGGTTTTCTTTACGGTGATGGTATCTTCGAAGGTTTGCGGTTCTATAACCGCAAAATTTTCCGGCTGACCGAACATCTCGACCGGCTGTTTGACAGCGCCCGTTACATCTGCCTGGAAATCCCGCAGACCCGAGCCCAGCTGGAAGCTGATACGCTGGCCTGCCTGACCGCCTCTGGCATGGAAAATGGCTATATCCGCATGGTGGTAAGCCGGGGCGAGGGGAATCTGGGTCTTGATCCCCGGTCCTGTCCGCACCCCACGATCATCATCATTGTCGATGCCATCAAGCTTTATGACGCCGAAATGTATGAGCGCGGCATGGATATCGTCACCGCCTCCACTATCCGCAACCATCCCAACGCACTCGATCCCCGGGTGAAGTCGCTCAACTACCTCAACAATATCCTCGCCAAGATGGAAGCCAACCGGGCGGGAGTGCCCGAAGCGGTAATGCTCAACCACCTGGGGCATGTGGCGGAATGCACCGCCGACAACCTCTTCATCGTCAAGGGTGGCGTGCTGGCCACACCACCGCGTCATTCGGGTATCCTCGACGGTATCACCCGCCGTGCGGTCCTTGAGCTGGCCGCCAGGAACGCTATCGAAATACGCGAAGAAGTGCTTACCCGTCATGACCTTTTTTCCGCCGACGAGATGTTCCTCACCGGCACCGGCGCGGAAATTATTCCTGTCACCCGTGTCGATGCCCGGACTATTGGCAATGGCAAGCCTGGCCCGGTGACTTGCCGGCTGCGCGAAGCCTACCATCAGTTGGTCCGTTCCTGATCCTCAGGCAAAGCCTGATTTTGGCGGGAGAAAAATCATGTTGGAAATCCGCAAAATACTTGTGGCCATTGATTTCTCCGAGTGGTCCAGCCGCTCCGTGAATTACGCTTCGCTGATGGCGCAGCGTTTCGGAGCGGACCTGGACCTGGTGCATGTCATCATGCCGGCCACCCTGTCCTCGCCAGGCATGCCCCTGATCACCCCCAGCCTGCTGAGCCTGGACGAGTCGTACGAGGTAAAGGGTCGCGCTGACCTGGAGCATCAGGCCGATGAACTGCGGGCCCATGGCCTGAAGGTACGCCCCCTTTTGGTGGTGGGTGATCCGTTGGAGGAGATTCTTCGGGCCGCCCGCGACGGCCAGGCCGACCTGCTGGTTATGGGTACTCATGGCCGGACCGGACTCACCCACCTGCTGTTGGGCAGTGTGGCTGAAAATCTTCTCAGGCGCTCACCCTGCCCGGTGCTGTGCGTGCGCAAACCGTAAGCGAATTCAACCCGCCCTGGAATCCGGGAAAGGCAATGCCCGGCTTCCATCATGCTTGCCACTTGTTTCCCGGATGTCTCAGCTCGGAGGTGGCCCGGGATTTACGGGGATGCTCAAACTCCGACAGGATCCGCCCGGCGGGTGGAATCCTGCATCGTTCTGATCTGGCCTGGTCTGCAAAGACTCCGCTCAAACCCGATACCATCAATCTCTCACCTACCCCCAATCTGCTTGATCAAAGCATCATTGTTGGCTAATTTTTCAAAAAACTTCAGGTAATCACTTCTTTCCCGAGGCTTTTCGGCGCGAGTGGTTCCCACAGCCGCATAAGCCATCTCATCGGTTGCATTTTCACCCAAAAATACCCTCTGCGGCGGCGTGAATGGGTTGGCGGTATTGCCGGGTGAATTATCAAAAACCGCCTCAAGATGCAGAACCGACCCTCGCCCCATGAAATGGGGTTTTCGTAGTTTGTAAATCGACTGCCAATTGAAATCCCAGTTGTCCAATGCCAGAAGTAAAACCCGCTCTTCCGAATCTTTGGCCTGATGCCAGAGTTTCATTTCCTTGCCCAGCATGTGCATATGCGGGCTGATCGTCCATAGCTCAGAATCCGCGGGAATGGTCCTGGAGCCGATTGACCTGAACTGGGATGCCCCCTTGGGGATGATCCGGAAGGAACTGTCGACCAGGTACTCGGCCACATATTTCTCGGGCTTGCGCCGAGACACCCAAACAGCCAGTCTGCTATCGCTATCCACTTCCTCCTTGCCGGTGCGGTGGTAATGAAACTGCAATAACAAAGACGCATTGGGTGGCAAAACCTGGCAGGCACCCGTGGGGTTTTCCTGCGAGACGATGCCGGGGACCCACCGGCTCAGGCTTCCTCCGGGGTTGTCCGGATTTTTTTCCGGTTTCGGATCAGGTGTGAAACCCAGGCCCAGACCAGACTCATAACCCGGACCATAATCGTCGTTCCCGGGTTTTCTATCCTTTGCACCCTTCACTTTTTCCTGATAATCAAGAGCTTTGCCCGTACCATCGTAAAAAACCAGACTATGGTGGACGATCCTCTTGTTTCCCGGAATGAACTGGGTTTTTCGCACATACAGTTCTTCAGCGTTTTTTACCGGAAAAACCACGGTGCGATAATGATCTTCCCCCTTGGCGCCCAGGTGGAAGGGCTTGGGCAACTGGAAGACAAAATCGGGTGGGAGCTGGTCATCCCATGCATCAGACGAATGAAAATTCACTGGTTTGGGCGCGTCGGCTGGATCACCTTTGGGGCAACCCTCATCCACCCAATTCGCCAAAGTGGCTATTTGCCCCGCATTAAGGCTGATATTATCCTGCAGGGGCAATCCTCCCGTGATGGGCCAGGGGGGCATTTTCCGGCTGGTGACATAATCCTTGATGTCGCTGGCCCAGTTCAGGGCATCCTCATAGGTCAACAACTGGAACGGGGCGACATCATTGGGCCGGTGGCAGCGTTGGCAGTGCTTCTGCAACAATGGTTCCACATCACGGTGAAAAGTGATGACTCCCTTTTCCTTGAAGGGCTTTTTCACCCGCGTGATCGGGCAACCAATCGCGTCGGTGTGCTTGACGGTCACCTCCTTTCCAGCCAGCAACTGGTCGATTGCCTCTGTTAAATGGGGAGATTTTACCTCTTTCAGGCGGGTGGTGCGGTCGAGATACTGGTCATCAATCGCCCCCAGATATCGCAGCACCTGGTTTTGATCGATCAAAAAGGTTTGCGGCGTGATACTGGCCAGAAAATGACTGGAAACAAGGTGTTTGGGGTCATAAAAAATCTGGAAACCTGCGCGGAATTCACGGACATGGCGATCCAGTTCCGCCGGGCTTTCCACATCGCATACAACCGCAGCGAACACCACCCCTTTGGCACGATACCGCTCGGCAAGATCGTTGAGAACCGCCACATAGCGGTTGGAGATGGGACACTTGAAATCAAGAAAAGTAACCACCACAGCCTTGGCGTGGGGTAATATGGCAAGGTTTTTTACGCCTCCTTTCGTATCCACCATTTCAACGGGTGGCATCACCTTGCCCAAACGCAGCAGCAAGGCGAGGTCTTCATCTTCGTCCCGGATCGTATCCTGAGCGACCACCGGGCCGGCGCACATCACCCCAAAGCCTGAAACCAGGCTGGCCAGCAAAACCATCATTTTAATACGCATCGATCTCTCCGCCCATGATGAATTTTCACACTATCCACAAAAACCATCCTGGATTGTGTGGAATCATAGCCATTCACCATTTGGAGTTGTGCTGTATTATCTTGCATTCTTCAGAAGCCTGATGAACGGTGGCATGAGGCTGGCGTTGTCGTGCCAGGTGCGCGCGCTGACCAGATTGCCATCCACCACCACCGGGGCATCGACATAGGAGCCGCCAAAGGCGGTGATATCGAGAGCGCACTTGGCAACGGTGGTACCGGTGCGGCCCTTCAGGCAACCAGCAGCGGCGGCAATCTCCACGCCGTGGCAAACCATCGCCACCGGCTTGGCGGTCTCAAAAAAATGACGGGTAACAGCCAGAAGATGAGAATCGTAGCGCAGGTATTCCGGAGCCCTGCCACCAGAAAGAAACAGGCCCGCATATTCCTCAGGCTTCACCTCGGCAAAGGCAATGGTGGCCCGCACATGGTAGGCGGGTTGCTCCCGGGTGATATCCCAGGGGACACCTGGTTCCGGGGGAATTTCGTGGAGTACACCGTGGTACAGGCGAGCCTTGGGACCGGCAACCACCACTTCAAAACCCTCCTCCCGCAAGCGAAAGAGCGGGTACAGGGTGTCCATCACCTCGGTGCCATCGCCAATGGGCAACAAGACCTTGCCCCGATAGCCTGGTAAGCCGGGATATTCCACCATGACCTGACCTCTGTTTCGCTTGGGGAATCAGTTATTTCTACCCACCTGCCCATCCTCGCCTGCGCCTTCATCCTCGGTATCATCCGCTTCGTCTTCGTCGTCTTCGTCACCATCGCCGTCTTCAGACCCGGAGGATTCATCGCCTTCGGCGACATGGTGCCAAAACCAAAGCAGGTTACGACCGTACTTGCGGCGACGCCATTCCTCCTGCCGGGGAAGCTGCTCCAGCAACGGGCACTCCTCGGCTTGCAGGATCAGCACACCACCGGGGGGCAGGATTTCCTGCAAGGAGGCCAGCATCGCCAGCATCGCCTCGCTACGGGCAGTAAGGTCAGGGAAGGGAGGGCTCAGGAAAACCGTCCAGTTCCCGGGTGAGGGCTGCCAGCTCTCGGCCCAGCGGTAGGCATCGAGCCGGCTGACCACAGAGCGGTCAGCGATGCGGAAAACCTTGAGCTGCTTTTCCAGAGCCACCGCCAGGCGCGGGTCTTTTTCGATGAACCAGCAGCGGTCCGCATGACGGCTCAACGCCTCCATGCCCACCACACCTGTGCCGGCGAACACATCGACAAAAAACTCGCCCTTCAGGTCGCCTCCCAGGATAGAGAAAAGCGCCTCGCGGGTGCGCTGCGGGGTGGGTCGCAACGACTCATTCACCATGCAGTCCACCCGCCGGCCCCTCAGCTCTCCAGCAATGATGCGAACGCTGTTGTCGCCGGGCTTGTCTATTTTTCCCGGCCTCCCCGATCTCTCGGGTTTTCCAGGCCTGCCTGCCATATCTGCCATCCCAGTCTCCTCAACACGATCCGTGCCTGATTCAATATAGCAGGCCGGAGCCTGGCAACCGGGGCCTGATTTCTCCCGGTTCAGTCGGCTGGCCTGGCCTGCACCGTTTCCAGCCAATCACAGGCCATTTCCAGTGCGGCCCGGCTGTCGATGCGACCCGCCAGACTACGGCATTGAGCCTGAAAAGCGGGGTTGCCAAGTACCTGCCTCAGGGCCTGCTCGAGGCGGTTTTGGGTTGTCCAGCGGGCAGAAATCCAGGCTCCCGCTCCCAGTGCCTCCACCCGCCCGGCGTTGTCGGTTTGGTCGTGCGCGAAGGGTAGCACCAATTGGGGAACCCCCGCTTCCAGGGCCCGCCCCAGAGTCCCTGCCCCTCCATGGTGGATCAGCAAGGTGGCGCGGGGTAGCAACTCTGCCATGGGAGCCCAGTTGGCATGAAAAGCGTGCGGGGGGAGGGAGAGAGGCACCTGGCCGTTATCCCGCGACAAAATCACCAGCCGCCGGCCCAGCTTTCCCGTGGCCCGCACCACCCGCTCCAGCAGCCAGCGGGCATGGCGCATGGCCGAGCCAAAGGTGACCACAACCGGAGATGAGCCCCCTTCCACAAAACGCCACAAAGGGGCCAGGTCCTGGCTGGACTGGGTGTCGTCATGCTGCAAAAAACCCACATGGCGGGCCTGGGCGGGCAGAGTGGGCGATTCCCCCAGCCAGTCGGGGTAAGCCAGCATCACCCCATCGGGCGAGTTCCACCATCCAGCCAGGTACCGACGCTGCGGTGGCAAGCCACTTTCACACCGTAACGGTTCCAGTGCCGGTGCCAGCAACCTGTCAACCACCCTGTCCACCAGGCGATAGGTCAGGGTGGGGGCCAGGCGAATCAGGGTATTGGGTAACCAGCCTCCGGGCAAGCGGGGAGGTTTTTTCAGACACCGCAAAACAATGGGGGCCAGGTGGGCGGTCACCAAGGGGAACCGGGCTTGCTCCCGAGCCACCCGGGCCCCAAAACCGAGTGAGGAGGCCACCACCACGCGTTTGCCTGCACCAGCCGCAAAGGCCAGGCAATGATCCCGCTGCCGGCGGACCAGCCCGATGGCCTGGTAGTCGGCCAGAATGGTCCGCGTGCCCCGGCTCGGATGCCATAAGTTGGGGTCCCGGGTGATGCGTTCGTGGTGCTCGAGTGTGCCAAGAGGAATAAATTCCAACCCGGCCCGTTCCACCTCAGCCAGGTAGGCAGGGTTGGCCATCAGGTCCACCCCCCAGCCTCGCTGCTTCAGGGCCCGACCCAGTGAAATGAAGGGAAAGACATCCCCGGCACTGCCCATACCGATCAGGAGAGCCCGCTTCATGGAAGTTGTCCCCGGGAGCGAGCCGCCGCCTCATGTGGATTTTGTCTTTACCTAGCGTAGCGGTTATCCCGCCATGGTATCGTATACCTGCTTGAAGGTACCCGGGACGGCTGGCACGGCGAGGGGCAAGGCATGGATGGATCTGTTCGGCTACAACTGCTGGTATTGGTTTCCCTGGGCACAAGCACCCTGGTTCGGGGGCAGACCCCGCCAACCCCGGCTGACACAGCCCGGGCTTCCATGGAAACAGTCCGGGCCAACTACACCAAGCACGAATTCCAGATCCCGATGCGGGATGGCAAGAAATTGTTCACCGCTGTCTATGTGCCCAAGGACGAGACCCAAACCTATCCTTTCCTGCTCAACCGCACCCCGTACAGCGTTTCACCTTATGGCGTTGACAACTATCGCGAAAAGCTTGGGCCATCCGACCTTTTCCAGAAATCGGGCTATATCTTTGTCTACCAGGATGTCCGCGGCCGCTGGATGTCCGAAGGCACTTTCCTGAATGTCCGCCCCCATAAACCCAACAAGGGGCCAACCGACTTTGATGAAAGTACCGACACTTACGACACCATCGAGTTCCTGCTGAAAAAAATCCCCGGCCACAATGGCCGTGTGGGCCAGGGTGGTATTTCCTATCCCGGCTTCAATTCCGCCGCCGGCATGATTGACGCCCACCCCGCCCTGAAAGCCTCCAGCCCGCAGGCGCCGGTCATTGACTGGTTCATTGGGGACGATTTCCACCATAACGGATGCCTGTTTTTAGCCCACGCTTTCAATTTCATGTCTGGCTTTGGTAAGGAACGCACCGAAATCTCCCGCACTTTTGGCCGGGTGCCTTTCGATCACCAGACCCCCGACGGCTACCAGTTCTTCCTCGACATGGGGCCCCTGGCCAACGCCGACAAGAAGTACCTGAAAGGAACCATCAGCTTCTGGAACGAAATGATGAAGCATGGTACCTACGACGAATTCTGGCAGGCGATGAATCTGGCGCCCCACCTGAAGAATATCAAGCCCGCCGTGCTGAATGTGGGGGGCTTTTTCGACGCGGAAAATCTCTACGGCCCCCTGGCCTGCTACAAAGCCACCGAAAAACTCAGCCCGGGAGGGAATAACCGCCTGGTCATGGGCCCGTGGGATCATGGCGGCTGGTCCCGTGGTGCTGGCGATGGCCTGGGGAATGCCCGTTTCAATTCGAAAACCGCCGAGTACTTCCGCGAGAAGATCGAGCTGCCATTCTTTGAGTTCCACCTGAAAGGCAAAGGCCAGGACAACCTGGCAGAAGCGACCGTTTTTGAGACCGGCACCAATATCTGGCGCCGCTACGACACCTGGCCACCCCGCGATAGCCGCGAGCAAAAGCTGTTTTTCCTCGACAAGGGCAGCCTGGGAACCCGGTCTGCCGGTGCGCCGGGTTCGGATAGTTATATCTCCGATCCAGCCAAGCCGGTTCCCTTCATGGAAAACACCACGGTGAAGATGGATTACCACTACATGACAGCCGATCAGCGCCATGCCTCCAGGCGACCAGATGTGCTGGTTTACCAGACTCCCGAGCTAACGCAGGACCTGACGGTGGTGGGCCCTGTCACCGTGGATCTGTTTGTCAGCACCACCGGCACCGATGCCGACTGGGTGGTGAAGGTGGTGGATGTTTTTCCGGCGGATTACCCCGATTACGATCCCAACCCGGCCGGTGTGAAGATGGGCAACTACCAGATGCTGATTCGTGGCGAACCATTCCGCGGCAAGTTCCGCAACAGCTTCACCCGCCCTGAGCCATTTGAGCCAGGCAAGGTGACCAAAGTGAGTTTTACCATGCCCGACATCAATCACACCTTCCGCCCCGGCCACCGGCTGATGGTGCAGGTGCAGTCCTCCTGGTTCCCTCTGGTGGATCGCAACCCCCAGAAATTCTGTGATATTTACTCCGCCAACGAGGCGGATTTCAGCCGGCAAACCCACCAGGTGCATCGGGGGCCGGAGTCCGGGAGCTCCATCACGGTTCGTGTGAAGTGAGTGGGGTGGAACAGCATGCGCCCGTTGCTGATTTGCTTCTGGACAGTTGCCTGTGCTGGCCCTGCCATGGCGTTGGGCCCTGACACCTGGCTCTTTCCAATGGCTCTGAAGCCGGGCGATACCATCGCCCTGGTGGCTCCCTCTGCACCGGCAACCGGCCCGGAGTTTTTGGTTTATGTGAAGTTGATGGAGTCGAAGGGCTATCGAGTGGTCAGCAAGCCCGGGTTGGTGGGCCGCAAGGAAAACTACCTGGGCGGCAGCGATGCCGAGCGTGCCGCCGAGATCAACGACTACCTCCGTGATCCCACCGTGCGAATGATCATGCCGGTGCGCGGCGGGTTTGGCATGTCGCGCATTCTTGACCGGATCGACTACAGCGCCTTGCGCAAAGACCCCAAGGTCATCGCCGGCTATTCCGACATCACCGCATTGCACCTGGCGGTTGCCAGGCATGCCCAGGTAGTCACTTTCCATTCACCCATGGCCATGCGCGACCTATGGCGCGAGGCTGAACCCGCCTACGCCTTCCCGGCCAAATCGTTCCAGCGAGCGGTGTTCGCGGGACAATATGTCCCCGGTGAGCGCGGCTATGTGGTGGAGATCCCCAAAGGGCACAAACCTGTAAAATTGGTGGGGGGCAAGGTCACAGGCCGCTTGCTGGGTGGCAACCTCAGCCTGGTGGTCACCCTGATGGGCACGCCGCACGCCATACAGCCCAGGGGCTCCATCCTGTTTTTGGAGGATGTCAGCGAACCGGCCTACCGTATCGACCGCTACCTGTCGCAACTGCGCCTGGCTGGTGTGCTCGACCAGGTGGCGGGCGTGGTGCTGGGCTCGTTCACCACCAGAGACGAGGCAGAGGAGACAGATACCACCCGCGTGCTGCACGACTACTTCAGCAAACTGAAGGTCCCCGTGCTGATGCGCTACCCTGTGGGGCATACGCCCCAAAACGCAACGCTTCCCCACGGCGCGCTGGTGGAGCTGGATGCAGACACGGGTACCCTGAGGATATTGCAGAACCCGGTGCGGGTGCATTAGGAAGGAGAAATACAGGATGGCTGGCAGACACGCAGCCGAAAGCCCCATCCCTCCGCAGCCAATCCCAAACCACAGTCAGGCCAGAATCCCCTGCACCACCTTGGCCTGCTCCACACCCGTCAAACGCTGGTCGAGGCCCTGCGAGCGCACGGTGAATCGTTGGTGGTCGAAGCCCAGCAGCTTGAGGATGGTGGCGTGCATGTCGCGGATATGCACCGGATCCTTGACAATGTTGTAGCTGAAATCGTCGGTCTCGCCGTATACCGTGCCCGCCCTGATACCACCGCCCGCCATCCACCAGGTGAAACAGCGGGGATGGTGATCGCGACCGTAGTTGGTCTTCGACAGGCCACCTTGCGAGTAGATGGTCCGGCCAAATTCGCCACCCCAGATGACCAGCGTGCTGTCCAGCATGCCTTTGCGTTTCAGATCCTGGATAAGTCCCCAGCAAGGCTGGTCAACATCCCGGCACTGGTCGGGCAGCCGGCCGGCGACATTGCCGTGCGTGTCCCAGTTGTTGTGATAGACCTGCACAAAACGAACACCCCGCTCCACCAGCCGGCGAGCCATCAACGCGGTGTTGGCAAAAGTCCCCGGTTTTTTTACTTCAGGCCCATAGAAACGAAAAGTACTTTCGGGTTCGTTGCTGAGATCCGTCATTTCCGGCACACTGGTCTGCATGCGGTAGGCCATCTCGTATTGCTGGATGCGGGTGAGCGTTTCAGGGTCATGCAGGCCATCAAGGGTTATCTGGTTGAGGTCGCGCATGCTGTCAAGGGTGCGACGGCGCAAGTCGGTGGAGACACCCGGAGGGTTGTTGAGGTAAAGGATTGGATCGCCACTGGAGCGGAATGAAACGCCGGCATGCTCGCCAGGCAGGTAGCCCGACTGCCAGAGCCGGGCTGAAATAGCCTGCATCTGCTCCTGGTTGGTGGGGCGTGCCACCATCACCACAAAGGTGGGCAGATTGCGGTTGAGCGATCCCAGGCCATAGCTGGTCCAGGCTCCCAGGCAAGGGCGGCCAGTCACCTGATTGCCGGTCTGGATGTAGGTGATGGCTGGCTCGTGGTTGATCGCCTCGGTGTTCATTGAGCGGATGAAGCTCATATCGTCGACCATACTGGCCGTGTACGGCAGCAGTTCAGAAACCCACATGCCGGACTTGCCATGTTGCTTGAACTTGAATTTGCTCGGGGCAATCGGGAAGCGGGCCTGGCCGCTGGTCATGGTGGTGAGGCGCTGGCCGTTGCGGATCGATTCGGGCAGGTCCTTGTCGTAAAAATCCTGCATTTTCGGTTTGTAGTCGTACAAATCCATCTGCGGCGGTCCGCCCACCATGTGCAGATAGATGATGTTTTTGCATTTGCCAGGAAAATGAGGCCCGGCGGCAGCCTGGTTGGTGGTGACCGCCCCCAGGGGATTGGCAGGGTTGTCGGCCCCCAGGGCATACTTGCCCATCAGGCTGGACAAGGCGGCCCAGCCCATGGCGTGGGAACCCTGGGAAAAAAAATGCCTGCGGGTGAGAGCCAGAATCGGATCATTGGCTGGGAACATGGTTTTTTCCTCCGGGCTGGTTGTCCGAAAATGTATCGACCCGAACGGTCACTTGTTCAGGGTCTCATCCAGATTGAACAGGGTGTTGGCGACCAGGGTCCAGGTGGCCAGTTCACCCGCGGGCAGGCCAGCGGCTGGCTTGGTATCCCCCTGGCTGACCAGCTCACGCGCCTCTACCGGCCTGGCCTGGTAGTGCGCCAGCAGGGCTACGACTTCGCTGGCCATCACACGCTGTTCACCCTCGCCGAGCGGGCGGGAAAGGATGCGCATGGACATGGCGTTAAGACGGGCGCGGGTCAGGGCTTCACCCGAAAGATTCAGCGCTTTCTGGGCCGGGTCAGCAACGATAACCTGCTCAGCCATATGGCGTGCCGCCTCGATGAACTGGGGGTCGTTGAGAGTGACCAGGGCTTGCAACGGCGTGTTGGTGCGCTCGCGGCGCACCACACAGGTCTCACGGTTCGGGGCGTTGAGGATGTCCATGCTGGCAGGTGGGGCTGCCCGTTTCCAGAAGGTATACAGGCTACGACGGTAAAGGTTCTCACCCGCATCGCGGCGGTAGGTATGGGTGTTGCTCTCACGCATGGCCACCGCTTCCCAGACCCCCTCGGGCTGGTAAGGCCGGACGCTGGGGCCGCCTATTTTTGGCACCAGCAAACCGCTGGCGGCGATAGCGTTATCACGGATCATTTCGGCATCCATCCGGAAACGGGGGCCACGGGCCAGCAACCGGTTGGCGGGATCTTTTTCCAGCTTGTCAGGCGTGGCGCGAGCCACCTGCCGGTAAGCCGCTGAAGTGACCAGCAACTTGAAAAATTTCTTCACATCCCAGGCGTTCTCCCGAAAATTGATCGCCAGAAAGTCGAGAAGTTCCGGGTGGCTGGGTAGTTCGCCTGTCACGCCAAAGTCGCCACTGGTACGAACCAGGCCGGTGCCAAACAGCTCTTGCCAGAAGCGGTTGACCGTCACGCGGGCAGTCAGCGGGTGCTCAGGCAGCATCAGCCAGCGGGCCAGACCGAGACGGTTCCGCGGGGCGCCTTGCGGAAATCCTGGCAGGACAGCTGGCGTCTCGGGTTTCACCTGGTCTTTGCGCTTGTCGTATTCGCCACGGGCCAGCACGAAGGCCATGGCCTCGCCCGGCTTCTCGGCCATCACATGGGCCTGGGTTCCCCGGCCCAGCATCTCCTTTTCCTGTCGCTCCAGGTCCTGGAGTTTGCGGGCCATGTCGATGGAGCTGGTGTCCTGATTGGCCAGCCACCAACCGAACAGTTCATCCTTTTCGGCAGCGGTACGCTTGGCCGGATCACGGGCAAGGATGTCGGCAATGTGCCCATCGCGGCCCAGATCGGCAACCTGACCGGGCGTCAGGGCTACGGTGTACAGACGCAGGTCGTACAGGCGTACCTTGTTGAGCGGCTCACTCTCGGAGCGGCGGCCGATGCGGAGCGGCACAGTGGTACGGATGGTGCCCGGCGCAGCGGCCAGGGTGTCGTTGACCGTCTCGGTTTCCAGCGAGGCCCCATCGATAAAGACCTTCACGCCGGCAGCTTTGGAGGAACCGTCATACACCACCATCACATGGTGCCATTCACCAAAATTAAAAGTCTTTTTTGTCAGCACCTTGATGCCGCTGGTAGGCCAGGTGCTCACCAGGTGCATGCCGAAGCGGCCATTCTCACTCCACAAATCCCAGCCACGATGGCCGGGGCCTTTTTCCATGCGGGCGACAATAGGACCAAAACTAGAACCGCGTGGCACTTGCACCCACGCACCCACGGTGAATGGCTTGTCCCTTTCCAGGTCACCCACATCAGGCAGGGCAATGGCACCCGGGCTGTTGATTTGCAGGTCTTTGCGGGTTTTGTCTTTGTCAGCTACCCAGGCGGCCCCTTCAAGTTTCAGCTTGGCAACCTTCCCGTTGGTGCGGGTTTCGACCTCGGTGCCCTGCCCCTCGCGCAGTTCGGCATGGAAGGCCAGGTTGTTGCTGGGGATATTGCGCCGGGTCTCGGTCGGCTTGACCGCCGTCAGCCAGCGATCGAATTCAACGCGCCCGCTCTTCTTGCGCTCCTCCACGCGTTGTTTTTGCCCGGTGATACCGTCACGCAGCTTCGGCCAGGCGGCCTGCTCGTCGGCCTTGGGCAAGGCCATGATGGGTGGCGTGTCCTTGATGTTGCCGTCCATGGCATTTTGGGTGGTGTTGTTGAAGAAAGCCGATAGCGCGTAGAACTCCTTCGTGCTCACGGGGTCAAACTTGTGGTCATGGCAGACCGCACAACCGGTGGTCAGCCCCATCCACACCAGCGAGGTGGTCTCGGTGCGGTCGCGGGCATAAAGCACGAGGTATTCCTCGCTGATGGCTCCACCTTCATTGGTGGTTATATTGCAGCGATTGAAGCCCGTGGCAACGCGCTGGTCGAGAGTGGCGTTAGGTAGCAGATCACCCGCCAACTGCTCGATGGTGAACTGGTCGAATGGCAGGTTCTTGTTAAAGGCATTGATCACCCAGTCACGGTAGCTCCACATTTCGCGGTAGTTGTCGAAATGGATGCCATGGGTATCAGCGAAGCGGGCCGCGTCGAGCCAGTAGCGGCCGCGATGCTCGCCCCAGTGAGAAGAGGCCAGTAGTTTGTCGACCAGTTTCTCGTAGGCGTCGGGGGACTGGTCGGCGACAAATCCGCTCACCAGGTCCGGGGCCGGAGGCAGGCCGGTCAGGTCGAAACTCAGCCGACGGGCCAGGGTGTGCCGGTCAGCCTCGGGCGCGGGGGCCAAACCACGGGCCTCCATACCGGCCAGCAGGAAGGAGTCGACAGGGTTGCGCGCCCAGGATTTGTTGACGACCACGGGAACCACCGGACGGGGGGGAGTGAGAAACGACCAGTGCAACTGGTATTCAGCCCCCTGGGCCACCCAGGCTTGCAGCAATTCTTTCTGGGCGGGTTTCAGCACCTTGTGCGCCTTGGGCGGCGGCATGATCTTGTCGGCAGCGGTCTCGAAAACCCGCTCAACCAGGGCGCTCTCATCAGGCTTGCCCGGTACGATAGCCCCGGCCTTGATGGCGTCCTCACGGCGGTCGAGGCGCAAATCGGCCTTGCGGGCCGCGCTATCGGGACCATGGCAAGCAAAGCAGTTTTCCGCCAGAATGGGACGGATATCGCGGTTGAATTCCAGTCTGGGGGCGCCCAGGGCCATACCCGACCAGAGGCCCAGAAAGACAGCCGCTGTGCCCAATGACTTGTCGCGCATGGGAATATCCACCGGTTTGCGAGCTAAAAACAGGAATCACAGCCATTTTGCGCCGACTGACTCCACGCTAAATTCCCGCACACGCCACCGGGGCGGTGGGTGCAGGAATCGCATACTCATATTAACCGCATTTCCCAGCAAGAACAACTGCCAGGCCCCTTCAGGAAAGCTTCAGGGCATCTGAGCCACCTCACCACCAGAACGGGTTCCCAAAGCCCGCCAGGTGGTCAGATCAATGCTGTCTGGCACAAACCGGCCCGAACCATCCAGTATCAGCACATTCACACCGCCCGCATGGTGGCTGCGGGCTATCACCCCGGCATAAGTGGGGAGGGTGCCCCGCCCTTCCCGGCTGGAATTGAAATCGACATCAAAAGCCTGCCCGCTGGCCGGATCGGTGTAGTTACAGCGCGTATTGGGTGTCCAGAGGCAGGTCATGCCCGTCTGATGCACGCGGGCATCCACCCACTCCGTATGCCCCGAATCGGCTTTGAAAGAACCACCAAGAGTGACCATAGCCTGTGGATTGGCAGGCATGGAGGCAGCTAAAGTGGCAGGATTGCCCCCATCCCGCAGATAAGGCTGAAAGGTTTTTACCTCGGCGACGCCGAGTGTGTTAGAACACCCGTCGAGGCAATCTGCAAAACGGATGCCGCGTTGCAGGGTGAAGGCGCCGTCTCCCTCCCGATTTGCCAAAGGCTGCCAGACAGCCCAGAGCCCCGAATTGAAACCGTAGCTGGTGGGCCGCTGGGTGACGGTGCCGTCGAGGCGCGGCTTGTCATTGGGTTCGGCCGGACACATAAAAGTGGCCACCCGGGTGGCAGTGACGACGGGTTGGGAACTGTAAGGCAGGTTCCAGTCAATGAGCTTCTGGAGATTTTCCTGTTCGAGATATGGGAGAATCCGCGCATGGGCACTCCAGGAAGAGGCTGGGAATACACCATACTTCCCCAAAGGCGGCAGGGCTCCGGTGGTGTCATGGTGGTTATGGCAGGCCAGGCCAATTTGCTTGAGGTTGTTGAGGCATTGGGCCCGGGAGGCGGCTGATCGCACCTTCTGCACAGCGGGCACGAGCAAGCCGACCAGAATAGCAATGATGGCAATGACCACCAGCAATTCGATGAGCGTGAAGGCGTGGCGTTTGAGGCGAGTTCGCATATCTGGATCCACTAATTGAGATTGAGTCTCAGAATCAACCATACAGTCCTATGTTAGGACGATTTAATTTCCCGTCAACCCGACTCACTCACGCCAATCGAAGCAGGCTTCCGTTCGAACTGGTATGGTGCGCACAGAGGTTAAACTTCCCGCCCTCCCTGTACATCTGGCGGCGATTCATGCCCATTGCCGACGATACTTCCGACGGCCCCACACGCATCGACAGCCTGGCCGCCCTGGCCACAGAAACCCGCAACCCCCTGGCAGCCAACCTCGACCGCCTCGACGCCGAGTCCATTGCCCGCCTGATGAACGGGCACGATGCCAGCGTTGCCCCGGTGGTAGCCACCCAGATGCAAGCTATTGGTTGCCTGATCGAAGCCATTGTGGAGCGACTGCGGCGGGGTGGGCGGCTGATATTCACCGGTGCGGGTACCAGCGGCAGGCTCGGCGTGCTCGATGCCGCTGAATGCGTCCCCACTTTTCAATCACCACCAGGCCAGGTGACAGGCTTGATCGCGGGAGGCATGGGTGCCATGTTCCGTGCGGTTGAAGGTGCGGAGGATTCGCCCGGGTTGGGTGCAGCCGATTTGCGTGCCCTTGGCCTCGACCACCGCGACTGCGTGGTGGGTATCGCTGCCTCGGGACGCACACCGTATGTCCTGGGTGCCCTGGAAGAGGCTGCCAGGGTTGGCGCCCTCACAGCAGCGTTGGCTTGCGTGCAAAATAGCCAGATTGGGGCCCTGGCCAGCCATGTGATCGAAGTAGAGACCGGCCCCGAAGTGCTCATGGGCTCCACCCGCCTGCGAGCGGGCACTGCCACCAAACTGGTACTCAACACCCTCACCACTGGCACCATGATTTTGCTGGGTAAAACCCATGGGGACCTGATGGTCGACATGAGCGCCACCAACGACAAGCTGCGCCTCCGCGCGGTGCGCCTTGTCGCCATGGCGGCTGCCGTGGATAGCGATACCGCACGAGAGGGGCTGGTTGCCGCCGGTAACGAGGTGAAAACAGCAATCGTTAGCTTGATATCCGCGCGAAATGTGGATGAGTCCCGTGCCTGCCTGAAAGCTGCCGGGGGGCATGTGGCCCGGGCTTTGGTTACCCAGCCTGGCGTAGCGGGAGACCAGGTCCCCCGCTCGGTGGTGGTGGGAATCGATGGCGGCGGCACCGCCCTGAAAGTGCGTTTGGCGATCCGGGAAGGTGTGCAGTGGCGTCGCCTGGAGGGTTCCACGGGCCACCCGGCTTTGCCCATCACCCACGGGCTTGATGGGACTGCCTTCGAATGGCGGCGGCGCATCCTGGCCGAACTGGAACGGGTGGGGCTGGATGCCGGGGAAGTGGGTGCCGTGGTGGCAGGCACCTCGGGGGCGGGCACCACAGTCTTGCAGGCGCGCTTGTCTTCGCTTCTGGCTGCATGGTTCCCCGGGACGCGAGTAAAAGTACTGACCGATGTGGGGCTATTGGCACTTGCCGCCGCTGACCCTGCGGCACTTTGCCTGGTAGCCGGCACCGGGTCGATCGCCTGGTGGGAGCCAGGTGACGGGAAATGCCTGCGGGCGGGTGGTTTTGGCCCAGGGATCGGGGATGAAGGTGGCGGTGCCTGGCTAGCCGATGAGGGAATTCGAGCGGTCTGCATGGCCGAGGATGGGCGTGGCCCCGAAACCAGCCTGCGGCAGGTGCTCCTGGCTGCCACCGAACAGACCGACGCGCGGGGGCTTGCCAATTGGCGGCAAGGCGCCGGAAGGGCAGCAGCCGGGTTGGCTCGTTTGGTGCTCGAACAGGCCAGCCACGGGGACACGGTGGCCGGATCACTGCGCTCGAAAGGTTTGCTGCATTTGCGGGCACTGGCACAAACGGTGCTCCGAAATGGGGGAGATCATCGCCCAAAAACCCTGGTGGCGGGTGGTGGCCTGTTCAACGATGCGGCTTTCTGGCAGGCTTTCACCGAGTCGTTCCACAGCCGGGGAATGGACCTGCCGGAATGGACCCGGGTGGTAGACCCTGTCGATGGTGCCCTGGGGGCTGCCGAACGCCTGCTGCCTTCGCCAAACCCCGGCAGCCCCTGACTGCTGTTTTCTATATGCCAGCTGTTATGGGAATTCCTAAAGCCTGGCGGCCTCCACCCCGACCTCATGCCGCAACAGTTAATTTTCTTCTGGGTTTATCCTTGGCTTCCGTTCTTATGGCTTCTGCGGAGTGAAATTGAAAGACAC